>NZ_BAABEV010000065.1:0-36018 GCF_039540335.1 Actinomadura verrucosospora
CACCCACCGTACCGGATCCGCTTTCGCGTTTCCCGCCCCGGGGCGACTTGTTCTTACTTTATCAGATCCGCTCGGACTGTCAATTCCGGGCTTTTCCGATACGCCATTCCGAATCCGCTTGCGCGGTTCCTTCCCGGCGGTGTCGCTATTTCATCAGATCCGGCCCGATTGTCAAAATCGAGCTTTTCCGACCCACCACGGCACGGCACGGCCGACACGACGAAGCCGTGTCGGCTGGTTCGTAGGTGGTTTCCCCATGGTTCGGCCGGCCGCCATGCGGGCGTCCTGCATCCGTGAGGGGACGAGGGGTTAACTTACGCGGTCGGAGCGCCCACGTCAAATCGGCACCCCGGTCCGATGCTCCTCCGCAGGTTGCAGCGTATTGGGGGAACCCGGTGGGGCCTGTCACCATCTATCTAAGTAGATCACCCAGCCCAAGCAGGAGAGGTACCACCATGGCCTACCCGCCCGCCCCGCCGCCGCCCCCGAGCTCCGGCGCCGGCTCTCCGCCCCCGAACCACCTCCCGTGGGCGATCGCGACCACCATCCTGTGCTGCCTGCCCGCAGGCGTCGTGTCCATCGTCTACGCCGCCCAGGTCAACTCCAAGTGGTCGGCGGGCGACCAGGCCGGTGCGATCAAGTCCTCCAACAACGCGAAGACCTGGGCGATCGTGTCCGCGGTCCTCGGCGTGGTCGTCGGCGCCATCTACTTCTTCATCGCCATGGCGGGGAACAGCGGCAGCTGACCGATGACGGATGAGTCCCGGCCCGTCCCGCTCCCGCGGGGCGGGCCGGTTCCCGGAGCACCGGACGGTTCTCGACAGCCCCTCGCCGTCCGGCTCCTGCGGCCCGGCGGGGTGCTGGTCCTCAGCGTCGCCGCCGTCTTGTACGTCGCCGCGGTCGACCCCAACGAGGCGGGGCACTATCCGACATGCCCCTTCCTCGCTCTCACCGGGTTCCAGTGCCCGGGCTGCGGTTCGATGCGCACCGTCCACGCGCTCGCCCACGGCCATCTCCAGGAGGCCTTCGGCCTGAACGTGCTGACCGTCGCGATGCTCCCGGTTCTGGCGTTCTTCTGGCTCCGGTGGGCGAGAGCCCGCGCCCTGGATCGTCCGGTGAGGACGAAGGTGGCGCACCCCGCGCTGATCTGGGCCCTGTTCGGCGCCATCCTTCTCTTCTGGCTGATCCGGAACCTCCCGGTCGGATCGGCCCTCGCCGCCTGACCACCAACGGCCATGGTCCGGGCGCTCCTTTCGCCATGCCCGGCGCGGCACGCCAGGCACTCCATGGCCCTCGGCTCCCCGGTGTTCGCGGCAGCTCCGCTGTGCTTTCCCAGTGGAGTAGCACCCCCAGTGGAGCGTGCTGGGCCGAAATTCGCTCGCGCAGGCCCCCGGCCAGCAATCACACTCTGTGCGTGATGGAAGTAGCCCTATGTTCCCTGGATGAGCCCGCATTGGCGCGGCTGCTGGACGCGGCCGTGGCGGGCGCCGATCCTCTGGAGGTCATGCCTCCGGTCGCCGGCGCGCCCGGCTGGACACCTGAGCGCCGGACGGCGTTCCTGGAGTTCCACCGGGCGAGATGCCTGAACCCGGCGACGGCGGTGGAGCGCACGTGGGTGATCGATGTCGACGGGGAGGCGGTCGGGGCGGCGCGCCTGGAGCCCCGAGGTGACGCGGTGGAGGCGGGCATCTGGTTGAGCCGCGCTTCCCGGGGTCGCGGGATCGGCACGCGGGTGACGGCGTTGCTGCTGGCTGAGGCCCGGTCGACCGGAGCGGCAAGGTTCCTCGCTTCGACGACCACCGGCAACCGCGGTGCCCGCTCGTTGCTGGCGACCGCAGGCGCCGTGCTCACCGTTGAAGGGGACGAGGTGACCGCCGAGCTTCCGCTCGACTGAAGTCCGTCTCGCGCCTGGCCCCGCGCATGCGTCCACGCTCGACCGTGAAGAGGCATCAAAACCTCTCCGCTAGAGACGGGACCGCACCGCCGCGATCGCCATCCGGCGCGTACCTGCCCGTTCGCCGCGCTCGCGGCGAACGGGCGGAAGGCGGAACGCGGCTGGACAAAGGAGTCGCCCACGGCCTGACGTATCTGTTCTCCGCGCTCCCCTCACGCGTCCCGCGGCGAGCGCGATCCCGAACGGTCCAGTCATTTCGAGGCGACGCGAGCCCCCGACCGCTCCGCTCCCTCGGCGGTCGAGGCCGTCCCGCCTTGGACGCGAGACGTTGGTCGCGCGCGTTCGGACCGGCGGCACGGCGACGGCCACCAGTTGTACGCGTCCCCCTAGCGGCGGTGTCCGCTGCTGCACGATGTCCTGTCTGGGCTGGCACACGAACGTGACGGACACACGGGAGGTTCACCGCAGCAAGCGGGGGGCAATCGCCATGCGAGGCCACCCGCCCGGTGTCGTCCGGTGAAGGCGTCGGCGGGGCGTCAGGCCGGGTCGGTGAAGGCGGGCGGGCGCTTGTCGAAGTAGGCGCGGACGGCCTCGACCTGGTTGGGGCTTCCGCGCAGGGCGCCGAGGGTCCGGGACTCCTCCAGGAACTGGCCGGCCAGGTCGGTGTCGGCGGCGCGGTTGAGCAGGCGCTTGGCTCCGCGGACGGCGTCGGGGCTGTTGCCGGCGATCTCGCGGGCGAGTTCGGTGGCGGCGGCGCGCGGGTCGTCGGCGGTGCGGGTCGCCAGGCCGATGCGGACGGCTTCCGCGCCGGAGATCATGCGGCCGGTGAAGGTGAGCTCCTTCGCGACGTCCTCTCCGACCAGGCGGATCAGCGCGGCCGTGCCGGTCATGTCGGGCACCAGGCCCCAGCGGATCTCCAGGACCGACAGGCGTGCGTCCGGGGCGACGATCCGGATGTCGGCGCCGAGCGCGATCTGCAGGCCGCCGCCGAGGGCGTGGCCGTGGACGGCGGCGATGACGGGCTGCGGCAGCTCCCGCCATACGTGCACGGCCTGCTGCCCGAGGTTGGTGATGCGTCCCGGCTCGCGCGCGGTGATGTCGCCGGCGCGCCGCCCGGCGCCGTCGCCGGCCATGGCGGCGAAGTCGGCGAAGTCCAGGCCCGCGCAGAAGGCGCGGCCCTCCCCCGACAGGACCACGGCCCGGACGGAGCCGTCGGCGGCGAGGGCGTCCCCGGTGCGGGCGAGCGCCTCGAACGTGGCCAGGTCGAGGGCGTTCAGCTTGTCGGGACGGTTGAGCCGCACGTCGGCGACCCCCTCGTGGACGTGCACGGTGACGCGGTCGGTCATGCCGGGGGCCCTCTCATCCTCGCGGGTCGTCTCCAAGGGACGATTCCATGCGGCGTCCGGCCGGTCGAGGGCGAGGCTCAGGTCACGGGGACGATCCGCGCTTCGGTGAGCCGGCCGCCGTCGATGTCCAGGAGCCCGAGGGTGCCGTGCGGCTGGCGGCGCCGGTCGGTCGGCGACCCGGGGTTGAAGATGCGGATGCCGTCGCCGGTCTCGTCCAGGGGGATGTGGGAGTGCCCGAACACGACGAGGTCGGCGCCGGGGAACCAGCGCCGCATCCGGGCGGTGCGGCCCTTGGCCTGGCCGCTGTCGTGGACCATCGCGACGGCGAGGCCGTCCAGGTCGAGTTCGAGGCGTTCGGGCGCGCCCCACCCGGCCACGTCGGGCCCGTCGTTGTTGCCGAGGACGGCGTGGACGGGCGCGTACTCGGCCAGCTCGTCCAGGACGGACGCGACGCACACGTCGCCGGCGTGCAGGATCACGTCGGCGTCCCGCAGGTGCTCGGCCACCCGCGGCGGGCACGACTTCCAGCGCCGGGGCGCGTGGGTGTCGGAGATGGCCACCGCTCTCATGCGCCCCATTCTCCCTCAGGGGTCACCATGGGCCGGATGCCGACCTCGCCGGGGCGCCGCCCGTCGGCGCGTTCGAGCTGAAAAGTGAGTGATTTTGCCACGGCAGGTCTCGGACACGCGTGGGAAACAACTGTAAACACGCAGTCATTACTCAGGGCTGAACTGCGGAGTTACGCTCGAATTCCTCGCGATCGTCCAGAAGGATTCGGCCGTACGCCCCCGGTCGTTCTTCCCGACACGGCGACCCAGCACCGCGAGGGCACAGTGAGGGCGGCCGGGCCCGAGGAGGATGATCACTCCCTTGCACCGGCCCCGGGCCCGGCCGCCTCTCCGCACGCTCGCCCTGGGCTAGGGGGTCAGGTAGAGCTTGCGGTCGAAGACGCCGGAGCCCGGCGTGCTCTCACCGCGGGCGATGGCGGAGCCGCTGCCGGTGCCGTTGGACGGGCAGAGGCCGCTGCTTCCCGTCTGCCGCACGAGCGTGATGCCGTCGGCCCTGCCCTGCGCGTCGTCCTGGCCCGGCAGGGGGCGGTTCGGGTTGTCGCGGTTGTAGACGTCGAAGCGCAGACCGTCGGTGCCGCCCGTCCGGAATCCGTAGTAGCAGGTGACGGTGATGCCGAGGATCTTTCCTTCCATCTTGAAGCGAAGACCGCCGTTGATGGACAGGACGCCGTCCCGGCCGCCGGAGACCGGGTCGTAGGCGACGCTCCCGCTCTTGTCGGGCATCTGGCTGAGGTCGAGGTCGGTGGGCGGGGAGCTCAGGCCGTTGGAGGTCCGGCACGCGCCGATCGACGCGGCGGTCAGCTCGCCCGCGCCGGTGGACTGGACGGTGCCCTGCAGTTCGGCGCCGTCGCAGGAGCCGGTCACCTTCGCGCCCAGGTAGTCGACGGAGAACGCCAGACCCCCGACGGTGGCGACCTGCCAGTTGCCGGAGTAGGGGGCTCCGGTGGCGGTCTCCTGGCGGATCGTGGTGGTGGCGGCGGACGCGGCGGGCGCCGTCAGGGCCAGCGCGGCGGAGGCGGCCGCGAGGGGGGTGGCCAGCCTGATGGGAGCCTTCACGGGGTTTCCTCCTCGGGGAGAGGGATTTGATTTTTTCTACCCGAGTGGCCGTGAAATGCAAGACCCTTCCCGCCGGATATCCGCACTCTAGAAGATTCCGATAAACGAGGGCCGCCGGATGCTAAGTCGACCGTGATATCGACCGTGGAGTCAAGCACTTTGTGCGCATAAATGGGAGGGCGCGCGGCCGGGACGGGAGGTATGGACGGAACCCGGCCGCGCGCCTGGCCTGTCAGTGGAACACGGGCGTCATCGCGTAGACGCGGTTCGGCTTGTTGTAGCCGAAGAAGACGCGGGTGCCGCGGCCCGCGTGCGCGACCGCCAGCCCCTCGCTCTCCCCGGTCAGCGGGATGGGGATCGCTTCGAGGATGTTCCCCGCCCGGTCCAGCACGGTGATGGCGTTGTTGGTGTAGTAGAGGACCTTGTCACCGGCCATCTCCAGGCCCTGCGGGACGCCCTGGTAGCCGAGGTCGAAGGTCGAGCGGACGGTGCCGTCGAGGTCGGTGAACGCGAACACGAAGGGGCCCTGGTCGCCCGGTCCGGCGTGCACGAGCAGGCCGTCGCGGCGGTCGTCGACCGCGACCAGGCCGGAGTTGCCGAGCGCGCCGAAGTCGATGGTGCGCACGACCTCGGGTTCGCCGCTCCAGTCCACGACGTTGACCTTGGTCGGGTTCGTGCCGCCGCCGGTGGCGACGTAGAGGAGCCCGTCGCGGTCGGCGCTGATCTCGGCGGCGTGCCCGACGGCGAGCGGCGCGCTCTCCTTGAGGGTGGTGCCGTCGCGGTCGTACTCGCGGATGACGCCGTGTCCGCCGCCCACGTCGAAGCCGACGTAGAAGCGGCCGCGGCGGTAGGCGAGGCCCTGCATGTTGTCGGTGTGGGGGACGTTGAACAGCAGGTCGAAGGTGAAGGAGCGTCCGGCGGCCGCGGCGGGGCGGGCGCCGGCCAGGGCGGCGGCTCCGGCGAGCGTGGCGGCGCCCGCGAAGCCGAGGACTCTGCGGCGAGTGAGAGCTGCCTCGCCGAGTCCGGGTCCGTGCATCGTGCCTCCTTGGGTGGGGGGGTGGGGAGGTCAGGGGCCGGTGGGCCGGGGGGCCAGCACCTCGGGGTTCGCGCAGTGCAGGAGGGCCTCGCCGCGCAGGTGGCGGCCGACGTCGGCGGCGAGGATGCGGGCCGCGTTGGCGGCGGTCTGCTTGCTGGCCCCGGCCAGGTGCGGTGTGACGATGATGTTCGGGGTGGTCAGCAGCCTCGACCCGGCGGGGATCGGCTCCTCGGGGAAGACGTCGAACGCGGCGGCGAACAGGTGGCCGGACTCGGCGGCGTCGCAGACGGCCTCGTAGTCCAGCAGCGACCCGCGCGCGCAGTTGACGATGATGGAGCCGGGCGGCATCGCGGCGATCTGCGCGGCGCCGATCATCCCCGTGGTCTGCGGCGTCGCGCGGGCGTGCAGGGAGACGATCTGCGCGCGCGCCAGCAGCTCGTCGAGCGGGACGAGTTCGGCGATGCCGGACAGGTCGCCGAGGTCGTCCAGGTACGGGTCGTGGACGAGCACGCGGGCGCCGAGCGCGGCGAGGGCCCGGGCGACGCGGCGGCCGACGGCGCCGCAGCCGACGAGACCGGCGGTGCTGCCCTGGATCTCGATGCCGACGTCGTCGTAGCGGTAGTAGTCGCCGCGCCACTGCCCCGCCATCAGGTCGACGTGCGTCTGCGGGATGCGCCGGACCGCCGCGAGGATCAGCCCGAGGGTGTGCTCGGCGGTGGCGCCGGCGTTGCGGCCGGGCGCGAAGCAGACGGCCACGCCGTGCTCGGTCGCCGCCTCCAGGTTGGCGTTGACGGGCCCGCCGCGGCTGATCCCGAACAGCCGCAGGTCCGGGGAGGCCTCCAGGATCCGCCGGGTCAGCGGGGCCATCTGGGTGACGCAGACCTCGGCGCCGCGCAGCGCCTCGATGAGCTGCTCCTCGGTCCCCGACGCCTCGTCCACCTCCGCGACGCGCCCGAACGGCTCCACCGGCCACGGCAGGGTGACCTCCGAGAACGCCAGGTCGGCGGGCGCCTCGGCGCGCAGGGCGTCGATGAGCAGCTCGTTGCGGACGAAAAGGTCACCGGCCGCGAGCACGCGGGTAGTCATTCATCGCTCCAGTGGGGTGTTGAACTCCAGGAGGGCGGCCTCGCCGTCCCGGAGCCGGATCTCGGTCAGTGCGCAGTTGCCCAGCGACGGGAACCGCCGCCGGTAGTCCTTGAGCGGCACCCCCAGCAGCCGGCACAGCGCGAGCCGGATCGCCGTGGAGTGCGCGACGACCAGGACGCGGCCGCCCTGGTGCAGGCGGGAGATGTCGTCCAGGCACGCGGTGAAGCGGCGGGCGGCGGCGGACGGATCCTCGCCGCCGGGAAGGTGCGCGGCGACGGGGTCGGCAAGGAAGGCGCGCAGATCCTCGGGGAACTTGCGTTCCATCTCCGCGCGGGTGAGCCCCTCGCCCTGCCCGAAGTCCAGTTCCCGGAGCCGCTCGTCGACGTGCAGCCGCGCGCCGATCGCCGCGGCGGACGGCGCCGCGGTCAGCCGGGACCGCGACAGGTCCGAGCACCACACCGCGTCGGGCCGGGCCGTGCCGGCCCACGCGGCCAGGGCGCGGGCCTGGTCCAGGCCGCGCGGCGTCAGCGCGACGTCGCTGGTCCCCGCGTAGCGGTTGTCGGCGTGCCATTCGGTCTCCCCGTGCCGGACGAGGATGAGGCGCGTCATCGTGATGTCCTCTCGCGTGCGTGCGCGGCGGTCTCGGCGGGCAGCCATCCGCGCCGTTCCAGCTCACCGACCAGGCGCAGGTAGGGCGCGTCGAACACGCCGGTCCTGTCCGGACGCGGGTCGATCACCGCCCTGACGGCGACCATCCGCCCGGCGGTCTCGGCGATGTCGCGGCCCGGCGCGGCGGCGAGGACGGCGGCGCCGAGCGCGGGCTCGGCCTGCCGGGGCAGCACGACGGGGCGGCCGAGGATGTCGGCGCGCAGCTGGCACCAGTACCGGCTGCGCGCGGCCCCGCCCGTCAGCGTCAGGTCGCCGCCGGTGGGCGCGCCGAGCAGGTCGAGGTGGTCGAAGCAGAGCCGCTCCAGGTAGCCGACGCCCTGCAGGAGGGCGGCGAAGTCGTCGGCCTCGTCGCCCGTGCCGTCCAGCCGGAAGCCGCGGGCGTCCGGCGCGAGGAACGGGAACCGCTCCCCCGCCGGGACGAGCGGGTAGGCGAGCGCCGCCGCGGGTTCGTGCCGGGCGGCGCGCCGGTCCAGGTCGGCCAGGTCGCGGCCCGGGAAGTCGCGGGAGAGCGCGCCGGCGCCGGTGCTGGACGCGCCGCCGGGCAGCCACCGCCCGTCCGGGGCCTTGTGGGAGTAGACGACGCCGAACGGGTCCTGGACGAGGTCGTCGCTGACGCCTTTGAGGACGAGGGTCGTGCCGAGGACGGAGTTCCAGGATCCGACGGTGAGGCGCCCGGTGCCGAGCTGCGCGGCGCAGCCGTCGGTGGCGCCCGCGACGACCGGGGTCCCTTCGGGGAGGCCGGTCGCCTCGGCGGCCGCGGCGCAGACCGTCCCGAGCGGGGTGCCGGACCGTTCCAGGGGCGGGAGCAGGCCGGCGGGGACGCCCAGCGCGTCGAGGACGTCCGCGGGCCAGTCCTCGGCGACGAGGTCCGCCCCGGTCTTGAGCGCGTTGCTGAGGTCGGCGGCCACCGGGTGCCCGGTCAGCCGCCGGTTGACGAAGTCGGCCTGGTGGGCGAGGCGGGCGCCCTCGCGCGGGTGGTGCTCCAGGAGCCACAGCAGCTTCGGCAGCGCCCAGGCGGGCTGCATGCGCTGGTAGCCGAGGGCGCGCCACACCTCGCCGCCGGCCTCGTTGACCCGCTGGACGTGGCCGGCGGCGCGGGTGTCGTCGTACATGAGCGCCGGGGTCAGCGGCCGCCCGCCGTCGTCGGTGAGCAGGATCGTCCCGGACGTGGCGTCGACGGCGACGGCCTGCACCGCCGGCGCCGGGACGTCGCGCAGCGCCTCCCGGCAGGCGGCGCCGACCGCCGTCCACCAGTCCTCGGGGTCCTGCTCGTGCCGGGGGCCGTCCCGCCGCCCGGTCAGCGCCCGGCTGCCGGCGCCCGCCACGTCGCCCGACGCGGTGACGGCGAGCGCGCGCACGCTCTGCGTTCCCAGGTCGACCCCGACCCACACCGCCTCGTTCTGGTCGGTCACCGGGCGCCGCCGTCCAGGCCGGTGCGGGCGCGGGCCGCCGCGAGGGTCGGCCAGGCGGGCGCCGTGGCGGAGCGGATCGTCAAGAAGTCCTCGTAGGTCTGGGAGTAGTGAGCCGCCCGGTCCGGGTCGGGCGCGTGGGTGTCGCCGGGACGGACGTGGTCTCCGGCGGCCGCGCGGGCGTCGGCGGCCCGCCCGGTGGCCAGGAGGCCGGTGATGAACGCGCCGCGCGCCCCGGCCTCGCTGTCGGCGGACCGGACGACCGGGACGCCCGTGACGTCGGCCAGCATGCCCAGCCAGACGGGGCTGGCCGAGCCGCCGCCGCTGACCCGCAGCTCGGTGGGACGGGTCTCGGCCGCCGTCAGGCAGTCGCGGACGACCAGGCTGAGCCCCTCCAGGACGGCGCGGGCGACGTGCTCGCGCTCGTGGTGGACGGTGAGGCCGTGGAACGCGCCGCGCGCCTGCGGGTCCAGGAACGGCGCGCGTTCGCCGGCGGGCGACAGGTACGGCAGGAAGACGAGCCCGTCGGCGCCCGGCGCCGCCGACGCGGCCAGCTCGGCGAGCGCCGCGGGCGCGGCGAGGCCGAGCACGCGGCACGCCCAGTCGACGACCTGGCCGCCCGCGAGCGTCGGGAAGGCCCTCAGGTAGCGGCCCGGCAGGCCCATCGCGACCGTGAGGCCGGACGGGTCGCCGCCCAGCCGCGGGCCGTCCACGACCGTCTCGGTGCACAGCGTCGTGCCGAGGATCGTGCAGGCCTGGCCGGGGTCGACCGCGCCGACGCCGATCGCGGTGGACGCGATGTCGTAGGGGGCGAGGACGACGGGCAGGCCCTCCGGCAGCCCCAGCTCGTCCGCCGCGCCCCGGGTCAGGGGGGCGGCGCGCCGGTCGTCGCCGAGCACGTCGGGCAGGAGCCGCCGCGCCCACTCCATGTCGTAGGCGCGGAGCAGGTCGTCCGAGTAGCGGAGCTCGGCGATGTCCAGGAACGGCGCGGACGCGTCCGAGCCGTCCACCGCGATCCGCCCGGTGAGGCGGGAGAAGATCCAGCCGCCGCAGGTGAGGGACGCCGCCGACCGGGCGAGCCGGTCGGGGTCGTGCTCGCGCAGCCAGGTGAGGATCGCGTTCGGCAGGCCCGCGAAGTGCAGCGACCCGTTGACGCGGAACGCCCGCTCCAGCACGCCGGAGGCCGCCCAGCGCTCGACGGCGGGGGCGGCGCGGCCGTCGTTCCACAGGATCGCCGGGCCGGTGGGCGCGCCGTCGCCGTCCACCAGCCAGCAGCCGTCGCCCTGCGCGGTGAGCGCGAGGAAGTCGACGTCGCCGCCGACCTTCCCGAGCACCTCCCGGACGGCGTCGGCGACGGCCCGCCACACCGCGGCCATGTCCTGCTCGGCGTGTCCCGGCGCGGGCCGGGCGACCTCGGTGGGCCGGCGGGCGACGGCCAGTTCGGCGCCGTCCCCGGCGTACCCCACCGCTTTGATCATCGTGGTGCCCGCGTCGACGCAGACGACCGTCATCGGCTCCCCCGTCCGTTGCGTAGTGGTCCCATCCAACCCGTGCCGGTCAGGCGCGGCCGTGCGAGGCGCGGGAGCGGCGGGCGACCGAGTCCAGCGCCACGGCGAGCAGCAGCACGGCGCCGGTGACCATGAAACGGTAGGACGAGTCGAGGTTCAGCAGCGTCAGCCCGCTGGAGATCGACTGGATGACCAGGATGCCGAGCAGCGCCGCGAACGCGTTGCCGCGCCCGCCGAACAGGCTCGTCCCGCCGATGACGGCCGCCGCGATCGCGTTCAGGTTGACGTCGCCGCCGCCGCTGCTCTGGTTGGCCGCCGCGAGGCGCGCCGCGGCGAGGACGCCGCCGATCGCGGCGAGCGTGGTGCACAGGACGAACGCCGAGGCGTAGACCGTCCTGACGTTGATGCCGGCGCGCCGGGCCGCCTCGACGTTGCCGCCGACCGCGTACACGGACTTGCCGTACTTCGTCCGGGACAGGACGTAGTGCGTCGCCAGCACGAGCATCAGGAACAGGACGAACATCCAGCCGACGCCGCGGTCCCGGTTCAGGTACCAGACCGCCACGGCGAGGCCGGCGAGCAGGGCGGCGCTGCGCAGGATGAGCGTGCGCTCCGTCGTCGCGGGCAGGCCCGCCCTGCGGCGCTGCGCGGCCCGGTTGTGGCCCGTCAGGTACAGCCCGGCCGCGCCGACGGCGACCAGCGCGTAGGCGAACCACGGCGGGAGGAAGTCGAGCTGGGCGAAGGTCACCAGCCGCGAGTCGAACGGCAGGTTGATCGAGCCCTTGGGCCCGAGGATCCACAGCTGCAGGCCGAGCCAGCCGAGCAGCCCCGCCAGGGTGATCACGAAGCTGGGCACGCCGAGCCGGTTGAACACCTGGGCGTAGAACCAGCCGAGCGCGACGGCCAGCGCCACGGCGGCGACGATCGCGAGCCAGGACGGCCAGCCGTGGTCGACGAAGAGCACCGCGACGACGGCGGCGCTGAGCCCGCTGACCGAGCCCACCGACAGGTCGATCTGCCCGACCAGCAGCATGAACATCACGCCGAGCGCGATCACGCCGACCGGCACGCACTCCAGCGCCAGGTTCACCAGGTTCGCGCTGGACAGGAAGACCGGGTTGAGGATCTGCATCACGGTCCAGATCACGATCAGCCCGCCGACCACCGGCGCGACGCCGAGGTCGCCGCCGCGGACCCGGTCGGCCGCGGCCGCCAGCGCGGCGCGCACGCCCCGCTCCCCCTGCTCGCCCGGCAGGCCGGTCCCGGTCTGCGGGGGCGCCATGAGGTCACTCATCGCCCGCTCCCTTCCTCGGGCCGCCCGGTGCGACCCGCTCGGGCCGGTCGCCGTCCGGCCCGTCCGCGCCGCCGGCGGCGGCGTCCTTCTCCTGCGCGGTCCCGGTGTCGCCGCCGTCCTCCGCGGGGGTGTCCCGCGCCTCGGGGCGGAGCTTGCCGGCGCGGCGGCTCACCACGTTGTCGGTCGCGCCGGTGATGGCGGCGACCAGTTCCTCGGCGGAGGTCGTCCGCGCGTCGAACACGCCGTTGTTGCGGCCGAGGCGCAGCACGGCGACGGTGTCGGCGACGGCCTGCACGTCGGCCATGTTGTGGCTGATCATGAGGACGCCGTGGCCGCGCTCCCTGAGCCGCTCGATCAGGTTGAGCACCTCGGCGGTCTGCGCGACGCCGAGCGCGGCGGTCGGCTCGTCCAGGATGATGACCTTCGGGTCGCCGAGCAGCGACCGGGCGATCGCCACCGTCTGCCGCTGGCCGCCCGACAGCGCCGCGACCGGGACCCCCACCGAGGGGATCTTCGCCGAGAGCTGGGTGAGCAGCTCGCGGGAGCGGACCTCCATCGCGACGTCGTCCAGGCGCAGCGCCCGCATCTCGCGGCCGAGGAACAGGTTCTCGATCACGTTGAGGTTCTCGCAGAGGGCGAGGTCCTGGAAGACGGTCGCGATGCCGAGCTGCTGCGCCGCGGCCGGGGTGGGGATGCTCACCTCCCGCGACTCGAAGGTGATGGTCCCCGCGTCCGGGGCGTGCACGCCCGACAGGACCTTCACGAGGGTGGACTTGCCGGCGCCGTTGTCGCCGACGAGGGCGACGACCTCGCCGGCGGCGACGTCCAGGTCGACGCCGGTGAGCGCGGCGACCGCGCCGAACGACTTGCTGACGCCGCGCAGCGACAGCAGCGGGCGCGCCGCGCCGGCGGCCGGGGTGGGCGTTGGTGACATGACGAACCTCGGGAGATCGCTACTTGAGGCCGAGCTTGGCGCAGGCGGCCGCGTACTCGGCGGTGCAGACCTTGTCGGCCTTGAGGGCGCCGTCCGGGCCGAGCAGGACCTTGCCGATGTTGTCCTGGGTGACGACGGTCGGCGTGAAGAGCTCCGACGGCGTGCCGAACAGCGTCGTGTTGCCCTTGGGGGTCTCGCCCTGGACGAACGTGTGGGCCGCGTTGGCGGCGGCCTCCGCCACGATCTTGATCGGCTTGGAGATCGTGTTGTACTGGTCGCCGGCGATGATCCGCTGCGCGGCGGCGAGCTCGGCGTCGTTGCCGGTCACCGGCGGGACGTCGGTGCCGGCGGCCTTGAACGCGGCGACGGCGGCGCCGCCGGTGCCGTCGTTCGCGGCGACGACGCCCGCGATCTGGCCGCGGAACTTGCTGATCTGGCCGCTGACCCACTGCTGGGCCTTCGCGGGCTCCCAGCCGGGCGTGTCGTACTCGGCCAGCAGCTTGAAGCCGCTCGGGTCGACGGAGCTGTGGATGCCCTTCTTGATCAGGTTCGCGGCGGCGTCCGTGGGCGAGCCGTTGACCTCCAGGATGCCGCCCTCGGCCTTCTCCTGCTTGAGGTGGTCGACCAGCGACTGGCCGATCATCGCGCCGATCTTCTCGTTGTCGAAGGAGACGTAGTAGTCGGCCTTGGCCGCCGGGATGGGGCGGTCGTAGGCGATCACCTTCACGTCCCGGGACTGCGCCATCCGGACGATCGACGCCGCCGCGGCCGAGTCGACCGGGTCGATCACGATGGCCTTGACGCCCTGGGCGAGCACCGAGCTGGCCTGCTGCTGCTGCTTGGAGGCGTCGGCGCCGGCGTTCTGGTAGAGCACCGTGCAGCCGCCGCACAGCTGCTTCATCCTGGCCTTGAAGAGCGGGGCGTCGTAGAGCTCGTAGCGGGTCGAGGCGATGTCGGGCATCAGGAACGCGATCTTGGCGTTCTTCGCGTCGCCGCCGCCGGACCCCGCGCTCTTGGAGGAGCACGCCGCGGCGGGAGCGAGCGCGGCGAGCGCCGCGGCGGCCGCGGCGACCGTCCTGAGGGAGGGCTTCTTCACTGAGTTCTCCTCGGGGGTGCGCCCGTGAAGGGGGCGTTGGAGCCGATGCGGCGTCCGCATGACCGGGGTCGGCGGCCACCGCGGGGAGAACGTAACATCACGAACGTTAGAAGTGTCAATACATGCACGTTAACTAACACGGATGATCGTGAAGAAGATCGCGCCGGAAGCCGGAAAAGCCTGGTCACAGCTCGGCATCGATCCCATGAGGGATCTAGGCACGTGCGGGTCAGGCGATGTTAGTTATAACGTCCGTGCTCACACGGAGGTCAGCGGCGCGGGGCGACGTCGTAGTCGACCTTGTGCTTCGCCAGCTCGGCCAGCGCCTCCGGCGCCGCCCCGTCGTCCACGACGACCCGCTCGAAGTCGCTCAGCGGCGCGACCCGGTGCAGCGCGGTGCGGCCCAGCTTCGTGTGGTCCACCAGCAGGACGTTGCGGACGGCGCTGCGCAGCATGGCCCGCTTGACGACCACGACCCGCTGCTCCTGGTGGCCGGCGTTGCCCGCCGACACCGCCGAGGTCGACACGAAGCACAGGTCGACCTGCAACGACTCGATCATCTCGACGCACGAGACGCCCATGAACGAGTTGTGCAGCGGGTCGTAGTCGCCGCCGAGCGCGATCAGCCGGATGCCCTGCACCGGGGCCAGCAGGTTCAGGCCGTCGAGGAAGTTGGTGACGATGGTCAGCGGGCCGACGTCGGGGAGCCGCCGGGCGAGGGCGAGGGCCGTCGTCGAGTCGTCGAGCATGATCGCCATGCCGGGCTCGACCAGCTCGACCGCCCTCGCGGCGACGGCTTCCTTCTCCTCGCGCATCGTCTTGGCCCGGTAGGCGACGCTGCTCTCGAAGACCCCGGACCGCTGCGCGGTGACCCCGCCGCGGTACTTGCGGACGATGCCCTGGCGTTCCAGTTCGTCCAGGTCGCGGTGGATCGTCATGAGGCTGACCCCGAACCGCTCGGCGAGCTCGGCGGCCGTCCCCGACCCCGCGGCGAGCACCGCCTCGGCGATCGCGTCCTGCCGCTGCGCGGGCCCCCGCCGCTGCCGGTCGCTCATGCCCCGCTCCTCCGTCCGGACGCCAGGCCAGAAGTTAACACCAGGAATGTTAAGAGCTCAACTCACCTGGTCACCGGTCGGCGCCCCCGGTCGTCGGCAGGCCCGCCGCGCGCCACGCCTTGAACCCGCCCACGATGTCGGTCGCGTTGGTCAGCCCGAGGTCGTGCAGGGAGGCGGCGGCGAGGCTGGAGGTGTAGCCCTCCGAGCAGAACACGATCACGCGCAGGTCGTGGCCGGTGGCCTGGGGCAGCCGGGCGCCCGAGGCCGGGTCGAAGCGCCACTCCAGGACGTTGCGCTCCACGATCAGCGCGTCCGGGATCTCGCCCTCCTCCGCGCGCTGGGCGGCCGGGCGGATGTCCACCAGCACCGCCCCGTCACTCATCTCGGCGTGGGCCTGGTCGGGGTGGACGCGCGCGAGCCGGTCGCGCGCCGCGGCGAGGATGTCATCGATGGTGCGTGCCATGGACCAAGCATGGCAGGCAGGTCAGACCAGCTGCGCCTCGGCCGAGGCGAGCACCTCCTGGATCCGCAGGCCGTGGGCGGCGTCCAGCGCGGGGCTCGCCCCGCTCCTGACGGCGGCGGCGAACTCGGCCACCATCGTGGCGAACGCGTCGTCGCCGAGCTGCGACCAGTCGAGCCGCGCGTGGCCGCCCCGCCCGTAGACCTCGACGTGGGCGGGCGGGAGCTCCCCCGTGCCCGCCATCGACACCGACGCCTGGCTGATCGCGCCGTTCTCGTGCTCCAGCGTCAGCCCCAGCCAGCCGAGCGGGTCGCCGTGCGCGCGGACGCCGGCGACCCGGCCGAGCGCGGCGTCCAGCATGTCGACGATGTGGGGGCCGAGGTCGAGCAGCGCCCCCTTCTCCAGCCGCCACGGGGTGGCGAAGGGGCCCCCGCTCAGCACGGAGGAGACGAACGAGCCGTAGCCGCCGAACGGCTCCAGCTCCCGCGTCCGGTCGAGGAAGTCGCGGGCGGCGCGCGAGTAGCGCAGCGTGAGGACCATCTGCGAGACGACGCCGGCCTCGGCGATCGCGCCCGCGAGCCGGCGGGCGCCGTCCAGGTCCATGCCGAGGGGCTTCTCCAGCAGGACGGCCTTGCCCGCCCGGGCGGCCCGGGCGGCGAGGTCGGCCTGGACGTCCGGCGGGACGGAGAACGCCACGGCCTCGCAGGCGTCGAACAGCTCCTCGATCCGCTCGAACGAGGGCGCGCCGTGCTCGCCGGCCAGCGCGGCGGACGCCTCGGGCCGCCGCGCCCACACCCCCGCGAGCCGCGTGGCCGGGCCCGCCGCCAGCGCGGGCGCGTGCACCATCCCCGCCCAGGGTCCCGCCCCGACCAGCCCCACCGCCACCGCATCGCTCATGGGACAAACCTAGACGATCTACCTGCTTCCCGTCGCAACGCGCGGCGGCGGCGGGCGAGCGGCGGCGGGCGTCAGCCGAGCTGGACGCCGAAGAACAGCGCGAGGAGCGCGCCCAGGGCTCCGAGCGCGCCCCACACGGCGAGCCCGGCCTTGGACTTGGCGCGGGCGTGCAGGAACGCGGCCACGCCGGACAGCAGGACGAACACCAGCTTCACCTCCAGGGTGCGCTGGGCGGGGCCTGCGAGGTCGCCCGCGGCGATGTTCCAGCCTCCGGTGAGCACGAGGACGGCGAACGCGGGCCAGGCGATCGCGTTGAACCGGCGGGCCGCGGCCTTGGTGACGCCCTCGTAGCCGCGCAGGGCGGGCACGAGCGCGCCGAGGGTGATCTGCCCGCCGACCCAGATCGTCGCGGCGAGCACATGCAGGAAGATCCGCACGTCGGCGGTGGTGACGGCGAGCACGAGGAGGCCTCCGAGGGCGTACCGGGCGGGGGTGTGACGGGTCGCTCCCGGACGCTACCGCCTGCCCCGGCGGGGCCCGGCGGCACCCCGGGGTTCTCAGGCGGCCCGCTTCCATCCCCGGCGGGGACGGTGCATGCCGAGCTGCTCGTCGCGGCTGCGGTAGACGATGGAGGGGCGGTCAGGCAGCCGACATTCCCCGGTCACGCCGGGGGCCCGCGTCCAGGTGTCGGGGATCGACAGCCCGCCGACGTGGCCGAGCGCCACGACGAGGCTGCCGAAGGGGACCGACAGAGGCCCCCGCAGGGAAGCGGGGCGCCCGGCGTCCGGCGCCCGCACCATGACCTACCGTGGTCACCGTGACCGACCATCGTGAGCACGGCGAGCTGGTGGAGGCGCTGCGGGCGGCCGGGGTCAGCGGGGTGGACGACTCTGCGCTCGCGCGGTCCCTGTACTCCTCGGACGCCTCCCTGTACCGGGTGCCGCCGCGGGTCGTGGTGACGCCCCGTGAGGCGGACGAGCTGCCCGCCGTCCTCGCCGTGTGCCGGGACGCCGGGGTGCCGCTCACGATGCGCGGCGCCGGGACGTCCATCGCGGGCAACGCGGTCGGGCCCGGGGTCGTCGCGGACGTGAGCCGGCACCTGAACCGGGTGCTGGAGATCGACCCGGAGGCGGGGACGGCGCTGGTGGAGCCCGGCATCGTGCAGGAGCGCCTGCACCGGAGGGCGGCCGCGCACGGGCTGCGGTTCGGGCCCGATCCGTCCACCCGGACGCGGGCCACGCTCGGCGGGATGATCGGCAACAACGCCTGCGGGTCGCGGGCGCTCGGCTACGGGCGCACGAGCGACAACGTGCTCGGCCTCGACGTCGTCACCGGGTCCGGGGAGCGGCTGCGGATCGGCGACGTGCCGGGGGCGCGGACCGGCGGCGTCCTGATGGAGCGGCTGCGCGGGCTGGTCGGCGAGAACCTGGCCCTGGTGCGGACGGAGTTCGGGAGGTTCGGCCGGCAGGTCTCCGGCTACTCGCTGGAGCACCTCCTGCCGGAGAAGGGCTTCGACGTCGCCCGCGCGCTGGTGGGAAGCGAGGGGACGCTCGCGCTGACGCTCGCGGCACGGGTGCGGATGGTCCGCGAACCCGCGCACCGGGCGCTCGTGGTGCTCGGGTACGGGTCGATGGCCGAGGCCGCCGACGCCGTCCCGGCGATCCTCCCGCACGGCCCGGTCGCGTGCGAGGGCCTGGACTCGCGGATCGTGAACGTCGTGCGGGAGCGGCGGGGCGCCGGCGCGGTGCCGCCGCTGCCGTCCGGGTCGGGATGGCTGCTGGTGGAGCTGGCCGGATCCGAGCCCGGGGCGCTGCGCTCCGCGGCGCGCGGGGTCGTCGCCGCGTCCGGCTGCGCCGACTCGGCGCTCGTGGAGGACATGGCGCTGGCCGACGCGCTGTGGCGGATCCGCGAGGACGGCTCCGGGCTCGTCGCCCGCACGCCCGCCGGCGAGCAGGCCCACGCCGGGTGGGAGGACGCGGCCGTCCCGCCCGAGCGGCTCGGCGCGTACCTGCGGGAGTTCGAGGCGCTGCTGGCCGGTTACGACCTGTTCGGCGTGCCGTACGGGCATTTCGGCGACGGGTGCATCCACGTCCGGATCGACTTCCCGTTCGGGCGGACCGGCGGGACGCGCGTCTTCCGCGACTTCCTCAACGACGCGGCCGCGCTGGCGGCCCGGCACGGCGGCACCATGTCCGGCGAGCACGGCGACGGCCGGGCCCGCAGCGAGCTGCTGCCGCACATGTACTCGGCCGAGGCGCTGGCGCTGTGCTCGGCCGTCAAGGACGTCTTCGATCCGGACGACCTGCTCAACCCCGGCATCGTCGTCCGCCCGGCGGCCGTGGACGCCGACCTGCGCGCCGTGCAGACGGTCCCGCTGAACCGGGGGCTCGGTCTCGCCTACCGGGACGACCGCGGCGACCTGTCCCGGGCCGTGCACCGCTGCACCGGCGTGGGCAAGTGCCGCGCCGACAACACCGGGGCGGGCGGCGTGATGTGCCCGTCCTACCTGGCGACCCGGGAGGAGAAGGACTCCACGCGCGGGCGGGCCCGGGTCCTCCAGGAGGTCGTCAGCGGCAGGCTCGGCCCGGACGGCTGGAAGTCCGAGGCCCTGCACGACGTCCTCGACCTCTGCCTGGCCTGCAAGGGCTGCGCGTCCGACTGCCCGACCGGCGTCGACATGGCCTCCTACAAGGCGGAGGCGCTGCACCAGCGGTACCGGGGACGGATCCGGCCGCGCTCCCACTACGCGCTCGGCCGGCTCCCGCGCTGGACCCGGCTCGCCGCCAGGGCCCCCGCGGCGATCAGGGTGGTCAACGCGGCGATGCGGTCGCGCGCGCTGAAGCCGCTGCTGGCCTGGGGCGCGGGCATCGACCGGCGGCGCACGCTCCCCGCGCTGGCGCCCGAGACGTTCCGGCGCTGGTTCGCCTCCCACCACAGCCCGGAGGGCCGCAACGGCGACGTCGTGCTGTTCGTGGACAGCTTCACCGACGCGTTCTCCCCCGATGTGGGCCGGGCGACCGTGCGGGTGCTGGAGCACGCCGGCTACCGCGTCACGATGACCGAGCGCCCCGTGTGCTGCGGAATCACGTGGATCTCCACCGGGCAGCTGGACGGGGCGCGGGCGCAGGCGCGCCGGGCCGTCCGCGCGCTGCTCCCCCACGTCCGGCGCGGCGCCAGGGTCGTCGGGATGGAGCCGTCCTGCACCGGCGTGCTGCGGTCCGACGCCGAGGAGCTGCTGAGGGGCGTGGACGCCGCCGCCGCCCGCGAGGTCGCCGCCGCGACCCGCACCCTGGCCGAGCTGCTCGCCGAGACACCGGACTGGACGCCGCCCGACCTGTCCGGCGTGACCGGGGTCGCACAGCCGCACTGCCACCACCACGCCGTCATGGGCTGGGCGAAGGACGCCGAGCTCCTGCGGAAGGCGGGCGCGGGCGTCGAGCGGCTCGGCGACTGCTGCGGCCTGGCCGGCAACTTCGGCGTCGAGAAGGGCCACCACGAGGTGTCGGTCGCCGTCGCCGAGCACCGGCTGCTCCCGGCGGTCCGCGCGGCCGGGGAGGACGCCGTGGTCCTGGCCGACGGGTTCAGCTGCCGCACGCAGCTGCGCGAGCTCGCGCACCGCGACGGCGAGCACCTCGCCCAGCTCCTGGCCCGCCGCCTGCCGGGGCGATGACCGCCCGGAGCGGCTAACCGCCCAGGGTGCGCGAGAGGGTGAGCGCGGCGGTGTGGACGGCCGGGGCGACCGCGGCGAGCCGCATCCGGGTCGCCCAGCCCGACACCGACAGCGCGCCGAGGACCAGCCCGTCCGGGCCGAGGACGGGGCTGGCGGCGCAGACGATCCCGCGCCCGGACTCCTCCCGGTCGTAGGCGACGCCCTCGCGCCTGATCGTCTCCAGCTCGCGGGCGAGCAGCCCGGGCGCGGTCACGCTGCGCTCGCCGACCCTGACCAGCTCCGACTCCAGCACGCCCTTGACCACCTCCGGCGGGGAGAACGCGAGGATCGCCTTGCCCACCCCGGTCACGTGCGCGGGCAGCCGCCCGCCCACCTGGGACGGCAGCCGCGGCCCGCCGGAGGACCCGAGGATCTCCACGTAGACGACCTCGCCGCCCTCCAGCACCGCGAGGTGGACGGTCTGCCGGGTCGCCTCCCGCAGGTCCGACATGTACGGGACGGCGGCGTCCCGCAGCACCCGCTGGCGCGGCACCCGCTGCCCGATCTCGAACAGCCGCAGCCCGAGCCGCACCCGCGGGCCCCGGCGCTCCAGCAGCCCGGCGTCCACCAGGTCGAGGGCGATGCGGTGCGCGGTCGACTTCGGCAGGCCGCTGCGGCGGGCCAGCTCGGCCGGGCCCAGGCCGTCGTCCTCCGGGCGGAACGCCGACAGCACCGCGACGACGCGGCGCAGGAAGCTCTCCTCGGACGGGACGGACGTCATGGAAGAAGTGTCCCACCACGCGGGACGGCCGCGTTGCCCGCGGGGGTCGCGGCGGGAGAGGCTCGGCCTGCCCACGAACGAAAGGACGGCCCCATGGACCCGGGTTCCGTGGAGAAGGCCGCGGCCGCGCTCCTTGACGCGTACGCCACCGGCACTCCCATCTCGCCGCTGACGAAGGACCATCCGACCATGTCGGTGGCCGACGCCTACGCGGTCCAGCTCGCCCAGGTCAAGGCGTGGACGTCCGCCGGCGCGCGGATCAAGGGCCACAAGGTCGGCCTGACCTCGGCCGCGATGCAGCGCCAGATGGGCGTGGACCAGCCAGACTTCGGCGTGCTGCTGGACACGATGTTCCTGCCGGAGAGCGCGCCGATCGACACCGGCCGGTTCCTGCAGCCCCGGATCGAGCCGGAGATCGCGTTCGTGCTGGGCCGTCCCCTGGCCGGTCCCGGCGCCACGGCGGCGGACGCCGTCGCGGCCGTCGAGTACGTCCTGCCCGCCCTGGAGGTGATCGACTCCCGCATCGCGGACTGGAAGATCACCCTTCCGGACACGATCGCGGACAACGCCTCCAGCGGCGGCGTCGTGCTCGGCACCCGCCCGGTCCGGCTGGACGACCAGGACCTGTCGCTGATGGGCTGCCTGCTGCGCCGCGACGGCGACCTGATCGACACCGGCGCGGGCGGCGCGGTCCTCGGATCGCCGATCAACGCGCTGGTCTGGCTGGCCAACGTCCTCGGCGAACGCGGCGTGAGCCTGGAGGCCGGGCACGTGGTGCTGCCCGGCTCGATCACCGCGGCCGTGCCGGTCGCGCCCGGGGAGACGCTCACGGCGACGTTCGCCGGGATCGGTTCCGTCACCGCTCGGTTCGGAAGGAGGGAGCAGGCATGAGCACGTTGACGGCGGCGATCGTCGGGCCGGGCAACATCGGCACCGACCTGCTGGTCAAGCTCCAGCGCAGCGAGCTGATCGACGTCCACTCGATGGTCGGGGTGGTGCCGGAGTCCGACGGCCTGGAGCGCGCCCGCAGGATGGGCGTCGAGGCGTCGGCGGAGGGCGTGGACTGGCTGCTGAAGCAGCCCACTCTGCCCGACCTGGTGTTCGAGGCGACCTCGGCGAAGGCGCACCTGGCCAACGCGCCCCGCTACGAGGAGGCGGGGATCACGGCGATCGACCTGACGCCGGCCGCGACGGGCCCCCTGGTGTGCCCGCCGGTGAACCTGGACTCGCTGTCGGACGCCCCCAACCTCAACATGATCACCTGCGGCGGGCAGGCGACGATCCCGATCGTGCACGCGGTGTCCTCGGTGGTGCCGGTGCCGTACGCCGAGATCGTCGCGTCGATCGCGTCCCGCTCGGCCGGTCCCGGCACCCGCGCGAACATCGACGAGTTCACCGAGACCACGGCCCGCGCGATCGAGCAGGTCGGCGGCGCCGGGCGGGGCAAGGCGATCATCATCCTCAACCCGGTGGACCCGCCGATGATCATGCGGGACACGGTGTTCTGCGCGATCCCGTCCGACGCCGACACCGGGGCGATCGCGGAGTCGATCGAGAAGATGGTCGCGCAGGTCGCCGCCTACGTCCCCGGCTACACGCTGCGGGTCGAGCCGCAGTTCGACGAGCCCCGCGACATCTGGAACGGGATGGCCCGCGTCGCGGTGTTCCTGGAGGTCCGCGGGAACGGCGACCACCTGCCGCCGTGGGCCGGCAACCTCGACATCATGACCGCGGCCGCCGCCCGGGTCGGCGAGCAGCTCGCGCGCAGGAAGGCCTCAGAATGAGCGAAGCGAACCGGGGGGTGCGGGGGGTCGCCCCCTCGCAGGGAACAGGTATGAGCGACGTCAGCGAGAAGATCCGGATCACCGACTCCACGCTGCGGGACGGCAGCCACGCGATGGCGCACCGCTTCACCGAGGAGCAGGTCCGCGGCGTCGTGCACGCCCTCGACGCCGCCGGGGTCGAGGTCATCGAGGTCACCCACGGCGACGGCCTCGGCGGGTCGTCCTTCAACTACGGCTTCTCGCTGGAGGACGACGTCAAGCTCGTCGCCGCCGCCGTGGACGAGGCGACCCGGGCCAAGATCGCCGTCCTGCTGCTGCCGGGCCTCGGCACGGTCCACGACCTGAAGATGGCGCACGACGCGGGCGCGTCCGTCGCCCGGGTCGCCACGCACTGCACCGAGGCGGACGTGTCGCTGCAGCACTTCGCCGCCGCCCGCGAGCTCGGCATGGAGACCGTCGGGTTCCTCATGCTCTCGCACCGGGTCGGCCCGGACGAGCTGGCGCGGCAGGCCCGGATCATGGTGGACGGCGGCGCGCAGTGCGTCTACGTCGTCGACTCCGCCGGCGCCCTGGTCCTCGGCGAGGCGCAGGAGCGGATCAGCGCGCTGGTCAAGGAGATCGGGCACGAGGCGCAGGTCGGCTTCCACGGCCACCAGAACCTGTCCCTCGGCGTCGCCAACTCCGTCCTGGCGCAGCAGAACGGCGCCCGGCAGATCGACGGCGCGCTGTGCGCGCTCGGCGCGGGGGCGGGCAACTCCCCCACCGAGGTGCTGGTCGCGACGTTCGAGCGGCTCGGCGTCCCGACGGGCGTCGACGTGCAGGGCGCGCTGGCGGCCGCCGACGACGTGGTGAAGCCGTTCCTGCACCGGCTGCCGTTCGCCGACCGGGGCGCGATCACGCAGGGGTACGCGGGCGTGTACTCCAGCTTCCTGCTGCACGCCGAGCGGGCGGCCGAGCGCTACGGCGTCCCGGCGCACGAGATCCTGCAGAAGGTCGGCGAGGCCGGCTACGTGGGCGGCCAGGAGGACATGATCATCGACGTGGCGCTCCAGCTCGCCGCCGAGCGCGACCGCGCCTCATAGCGCGAGCGGGCTCCGGTCCAGGTCGTCCAGCAGGGCGCGGGGGTCGTCGTAGACGGCCGCCGCGCCCGCCTCCTCCAGCTCGGCGCGGCTCCAGCCGCCGGTGAGCACGCACACGCACGGCATTCCCGCGCGCCGGGCGGCCTCGACGTCCCAGCGGGTGTCGCCGACGAACACGGCCCGGGCGGCGGGCGCCGCCGCGCGCTCCAGGGCGAGCTGGACGAGGTCCGGCGCCGGTTTGGTCGCCTCCACCTCCGAGCCGGAGGTGGCGTCGTCGATGGCGTCGTCGGCGTCCAGCGCCGCGCGCAGCGCCTTCAGCTCGGGCGCGGCGGCCGAGCTGGCGAGCACGACGCGGCTCCCGCGCCCGGCGCACGCCCGCAGCAGGTCGGCGGCGCCGTCGAAGGCCTGGAGCCGCGACCAGTACTGGGCGTACAGGGCCGTGTGCGCGGTGCGGATCCCGTCGTCGGCGTCCCGGTCCCGGTCGTCCGGGAGCAGGTGGTCGAGCAGCTTGTCCGAGCCCATGCCGACCGCCCTGTGCACGTCCGCCATGGGGACGGTGTGCCCGTGCTGGAGGAACGCCTGCCACCAGGTGGCCGCGTGCAGGTAGTTGGTGTCGACCAGCGTGCCGTCGACGTCGAAGAGCACCGCATCGATCATGCGGCGGCCCTACCCCGTCCGCGCCCCGGGAATCGGGCATCCGCGACGATCTTGATCGGTTGCACGGTGCAAGCGTTGGGATAGCGTGGCGTGATGACCCACGAGGAGCCTCGCGCGTCCACACCCCGCGGACGGGCACGCCGGGAGCAGCTCGTGGGGATCGGTCTCGACCTGCTCGCCGAGGGCGGCTGGGCCGCGCTCACGGCCCGGGCCGTCGCCGACCGGGCCCGGATCCGGCCGGGGCTGCTCCACCACTACTTCAACGGGCTGCCGGGGCTGCACGTGGCCGTCGCGCAGCGGGCCAGCGAGACGATCGTCGACCCGGTGGTGGACGCGCTGGTCGCCGCGCCGGACACCGCGGCCGCGCTGCGGGCGCTGCGCGAGCGCGTCCTGGACGTGCTCGCCGGGGAGCGCAACCTCAGGCTCGCCGCCGAACTGCTGGTCCGGGCGCTGCGCGACCCGCGGATGGGCGCCGAGCGGCGGGACTGGTCGAGGGACGCGCGGGCCCGCGTCGCCGCACGGCTGGAGCACCTGCGCCCCGGGTGGCCCGCCGAGCGCCGCGAGGGGACCGCCATGCTCTTCACCGCGGTGCTGGACGGCCTGATACTCCAGCTGATCCTCGAGCCCGACCTGCCGGCCGACCCCGCCCTGCACGCGACCGAGGCCTGGGCCGGGGACTCCTGACCGGCGCTCAGTCCGGGCGCGCGGGGACGATCGCGACGGCGCGGCGGGCATGCCGGAGCACCGCCGTGCTGGTCGAGCCCAGCGGGGCGATCCCGGCGCCCCGGTCGCCCAGCACCAGCAGCCCGGCGTCGTCCGCGGCGTCGAACAGCGCCTCCATGGGGCGCTCCAGCAGCAGCGAGACCCGGATGTCGAGCCGCGGATACCGCTCGCGCCACGGGGCCACGGCCGCCTCCAGCTCGGCGGCGCGCGTCTTCTCCAGCAGCTCCCTGTCGTGGAACAGCGCCAGCTCGTCCGCGTCGACCGCGGCGGGCTCCCAGCAGGCGTACACCACGCGCAGCTCCCACCGGCGCAGCGCCGCCTCGGCGGCGGCGAAGCCCAGCGCCGGGTCGCACCACGTCGTCCCGTCGGCCCCTGCGACGACCCGGCGGGGGCCCACCCCGTCCTTCACGACGACCACCGGGCGGGTGGCGCCGGCCGCGAGTTCCAGCACCCCCGCGCCCTCGTCCAGCCGCTCGGGGGCCGCGACCACCACCAGCTCCGCGTCGCGCGACTCGCTCAGCAGCGCGCCCCGGGCGGGGCCGCGGACCAGGCGACCGCGCACCGTGCCGGGCGCCCCCAGTTCGCGGGCGCGGCGCCTGCCGCGCTCCAGCAGGTTCCATCCAGCCCGCCTCATGACCGCCTCGCCGTGCGGGTCCTCGTGCCCCTCCGGGTAGGGCCAGTGCCAGCAGTGGCACATCACCAGATCGAGGTCGCGCAGCCGGGCCTCCTCGATCGCCCAGCTCAGCGCCGTGTCGTTCTCCGCCGTCCCGTCGTAGCCGAACAGGACGTGCGCCTGCTCGCCGCTCTCCACGCCCGTCATGTGCATGCCCTCCTCCTGCCAGTTTGCGCGCTATGCGAGCGCACCAGAAGAGGCGCGTGCCCGACCGCTTCCCGGAGCGATTACTGTCACGGACGAAGGAGGAGGCAATGAGAAGGCTAGGACGGGTCCGCCGCCGTTTCGGCTTCGACCGCAACGAACTGCGACGCGCCGTCGACCGCCGCCAGTGGGCGGTCGGCGTCGCCGCCGCGGTGCTGTTCACGGTGCTCGCCCCGCCCGCGTCCGCGCTCCTGGCCGCCGACGCCTACCGCAGCGGCGTGCGGGCCGAGCACCGCAACGTCCACCGCGTCACGGCGCAGGTCGTCCACACCGACTCGCAGGGCGGCGCCGGCATACGGCACACCTACGCCGAGCTGGCCTGGACGTCCCGCGACGGCCGGACGCGGACCACCGTCGTCCCGGCCGACAAGTCCGTCAGGCCGGGCATGGAGCAGCGCATCTGGGTGGACACGGCGGGCAACCCGATCCAGCACCCCCAGACCCGCGCCGCCACCCTGGCCACCACCGCCGTGGCCGCGGCCACGGCCGCCGTCGCCGTGGGCGTCCCCCTGCTGGCCGGCTACCTCCTCGTCCGCCGCCGCTGCGACCGCCGTCGCGGCGCCCTCTGGGACGAGAGCTGGACCAGCCTGGCCCAGCACGCCTGACCGGCTCCCCCAAGCCGCCCCCATTTCCGGGTCACGGCGCTCACACGGAGACGATCTTCCCGGCCTCCCCGGGTAGGCCGAGGCCATCGGAGTCCCGGGGGAAGGGGAGCGCGTGTTCAGGAGGATGGCTGCGGAGCTCGTGGGCACGCTGCTGTTGGTCTACTTCGCGGTGGGCGTGGCGACCCTGTCGTTCGGCTTCGGCGTCGCCGGGCGCAGCCTCTCGGCGGGCGTCGTCGCGACGGCGCTGGCCTTCGGCCTGGTGCTCCTCGCCCTGGTCTACGCGATCGGCCCGATCTCGGGCTGCCACGTCAACCCGGCCGTCACGCTGGGCGTGCTGCTCGCCCGCCGGATCCCGCCGCTCGACGCCGCCGGCTACTGGGCCGCCCAGTTCGCCGGCGGCATCCTGGGCGCGCTCCTGCTGTGGGCGACCTTCTCCGGCTCGCCGCTCTACGCCCGCTCCGTGACCGGTCTCGGCGCGGACGGGTGGGGCGACGCCAGCCTCATCCGCATCGACATGGGCGGCGCGTTCCTCACCGAGGTCGTCCTGACCGCCCTGTTCGTGTTCATCGTGCTGTCCATGACGAGCACGGCGGCCATCCCGTCGGTCGCCGGGGTGGGCATCGGCCTCGCCCTCACGACCGTGCACCTCATCGGCATCCCCATCACGGGGACCTCGGTCAACCCGGCCCGCAGCCTCGGCCCGGCCGTCGTCCTCGGCGGGACCGCCCTCTCGCAGGTGTGGCTGTTCATCGTCGCGCCCCTGGTGGGGGCCGTGGTGGCGGCGGCACTGCACGGCTTCGTCGGACCGCCGGAGAAGGAGACCCCGCTTCCTCCCGTGGAGGAGGAGGCCCCCTAGCTCCTCTGCGGCGGCCCGGACCGGACCTCTGGTCAGTCGGTGCCGAACTCCATGGCGGCGCGGTCGAGGACCTCGGCGTCCCGGGAGTCCTTGCCGCGGGAGGCGATCGCCTCGGCGCCGCCCGCCGGCATCGCGCCGATCAGCCCGGTCGAGGCCGCCTGCGCGGCACCGATCAGGGCCGGGTGCGAGCTGCCGACCATGCCGAGCCCGGCGTACTGCTCCAGCTTGGCGCGCGAGTCGGCGATGTCGAGGTTGCGCATGGTCAGCTGGCCGATCCGGTCCACGGGGCCGAAGGCGGAGTCCTCGGTGCGCTCCATGGACAGCTTGTCGGGGTGGTAGCTGAACGCGGGGCCGGAGGTGTCGAGGACGGAGTAGTCCTCGCCGCGCCGCAGCCGCAGGGTCACCTCGCCGGTGACGGCCGTCCCGACCCAGCGCTGCAGCGACTCGCGCAGCATGAGCGCCTGCGGGTCCAGCCAGCGTCCCTCGTACATGAGCCGGCCGAGCCGCCGGCCCTCGCTGTGGTAGGTGGCGAGGGTGTCCTCGTTGTGGATCGCGTTGACGAGCCGCTCGTAGGCCGCGTGCAGCAGCGCCATGCCGGGCGCCTCGTAGATGCCGCGGCTCTTGGCCTCGATGACGCGGTTCTCGATCTGGTCGGACATCCCGAGACCGTGCCGCCCGCCGATGGCGTTGGCCTCCAGCACCAGGTCGACGGCGGACCCGAACTCCTTGCCGTTGATCGTCACCGGGCGGCCCTGCTCGAACCCGATCGTGACGTCCTCGGCGGCGATCTCCACGGCGGGGTCCCAGAACCGCACGCCCATGATCGGCTCGACGGTCTCGATGCCGGCGTCGAGGTGCTCCAGCGCCTTGGCCTCGTGGGTGGCGCCCCAGATGTTGGCGTCGGTGGAGTAGGCCTTCTCCGTGCTGTCCCGGTAGGGCAGGCCGCGGGACAGCAGCCACTGCGACATCTCCGTGCGGCCGCCGAGCTCGGTGACGAAGTCGGCGTCGAGCCAGGGCTTGTAGACCAGCAGGGACGGGTTGGCCAGCAGCCCGTAACGGTAGAAACGCTCGATGTCGTTGCCCTTGAACGTCGAGCCGTCGCCCCAGATCTGGACGTCGTCCTCCAGCATGGCGCGGACGAGGAGCGTCCCCGTCACGGCTCGTCCGAGCGGCGTGGTGTTGAAGTAGCTGCGGCCGCCGGACCGGATGTGGAACGCGCCACACGCCAGGGCGGCGAGTCCCTCCTCCACGAGGGCGGCCCGGCAGTCGACCAGGCGCGCGACCTCCGCCCCGTACTTGGCCGCGCGGCCGGGCACGGAGGCGATGTCGGGCTCGTCGTACTGCCCGATGTCGGCGGTGTAGGCGCAGGGCACCGCGCCCTTGTCGCGCATCCACGCGACCGCCACCGAAGTGTCGAGGCCACCGGAGAAGGCGATCCCGACGCGCTCACCGACGGGCAGGGAGGTCAGCACTTTGGACATGAGCACAAGTATGCACGCTCCTGCATGAACATGCAACGCGCCTCCTCCGCCCGCCCGGTGGGGCGCGGACGGGCGGACGCGGGGCGGCCGCGGCCCCCGGCCGGCGAAAGCGGCCGCCGCATCTCTCCTCTCAGAAGGGCTTGACCAGCAGTCATCATGGTTCTTACCCGGTGAATCGCCCTCCACCTCCGCGGATCGCCGCATCAGAACGACCCCAATGACATCGTTCAATCACTCGGCTCTGAGTTCGCACCGGTTTCGCATGTGGGGATCATTCGCCTTTCGCGGTTCTCCCCCTACCAGGAAGACCTCCGCGAACGCAAGCACGCGAAGCCGCACGGACCAAGACTCAATACGCGACGCGCCATTCGCCGCGCATTCGCTCCACCGAGAGGCCGATCCTCGCGGCCGGTTAATAATCATCGATCGTGGCATCAAGACTTGCCGCGCAAGTTTCACTCACGTAATGGGGAATGACCGTAATGCGCCATTCCGAAACCCGAGAATGGCCGCTTGTGGCCGTTCGCCTTACTTTCTCCGCGACCTCGCGTTCCCTGGTTCATGGCGCTGCAGGAAGCCGGTCGCACGAGCGGATGAGGCGGTTCTTCGCGGATCCGTTCGAATCCCGGCCCCACCCCGTGATCCCCAACGCGCCGACATCCGACGGAGAATTGTCCGGTTGCACCGGATTGCACGGAACGGAGGGAAACAAGATGGAGTCGGTTCGGCAAACAGGCGTTCACCGTCAAAGCAGCCGGAGGTACGCGGAACCCCTGCGTTGCGGGACGGCGGGGACGGGAAACCCGGGAGACCCGAAAGCGAAGTGTTTTCTAACGGCGCCGAGAGCTTTCCATCTGGCGGGCTCCCCGCTCTTCCAAAAGACGACCCGGTCACGGGAAGATTGGGGACGGTAACGAAGAGCAACCACACCGACGGAAGCTTGAACTGATCATGGATACGCCCGTCAACCCCGCTGACCAGGCGTTAGCCCGACTCCGCGAGGACTTCCAAGGCCACCGAATCTGGCGTGCCACGCGCTACGACGGAAGGCTCGGCGACTGGGTCGCCACGCTGCACGACCCAAAGGCCGGCATTGACCCGACCGTTATATGCAGCACCGCCGAAGAGCTTCGCAGGGTCCTCACCAACGAGCTCAGCCGCGCGGCCTGCCGCCCGACGCCCGACCCCCGTAAGTGGGTGCGCCGGTAATGGGGTGGATCGAACCGAAGAATCTGCACGCCGGGGCCTCGGCTTCCTCTTTGACAAGCCACCTTGACCGACTTGCACATGAAGTCGTCCGGGAGGGCTGGAAGGCCGTGCCGCGCTATGAGGGGGCCCTCCCGCTCCTGCGCGTCTACGACCCGGCCGTCCCGGGGTTCGGGGAGAGCATCACGCTCGCCTCCGGATCGGCGTCCGACGCCTGGTGGTACCGGTCGAGCACCGGCGAGGACCTGGCCCCGCACACCAACCCGGCCGGCGCGGCGGAGCGGATCACCCGGATCCTCACCCCCTACGTGGCGGCGGCGCTCGCCGCCCGGGCGCGGCGTCCGGTGCGGGACGGCACCGCGCTGCCGATCCCGCCGCCCGACCCCGGCGCGCCCCACACGGACACGATCGCCTATCTCCGCGCCCGCTTCGGTGTCCTGTGCTGGTGGGGCACCCACACCAAGGAATGGTGGGCGCTCATCCCCTGTGCCGCGCAGTGGAGGCTCGTCAACGCGCCCGCCTCGGAGACCCTCGCCCAGGCCATCCTCGACGTCCACGCGCACAGTTAGAGCCCCGGGTGCCGGGGAGGCCTTCTCCTCCCCGGCACCCGGGTTCAGCCCGGGACGGATCCGTCGCGGTCCTTGAGGAGGGCTTTGTGGATCTTGCCTACGGGGGTCAGGGGGACGTCCGCGGTGATGACGAACTGGCGGGGCACCTTGTAGTCGGCCAGGCGGTCGCGGCAGTAGGCGGTCAGCTCGTCGGCGGTGGGGGGCTCGGCGCCCGGGCGCGGGACGACGTAGAAGCGGCCGACCTCGCCGAGGACCGCGTCGGGGACGCCGATCCCGGCGGCCATCGCGACCTTCGGGTGGGCGGTCAGGACGTTCTCGATCTCCACCGGGTAGACGTTGAAGCCGCCCTGGATGTACATCTCCTTCTTGCGCCCGCGCAGGACCAGGTGCCCGTCGGGCTCCATGGCGACCATGTCGCCGGTGGCGAGCCAGCCGTCCGGCAGGAACACCTCGGCGGTCTCGTCCGGCATGTCCCAGTAGCCGGCGGCGACGCAGGCGCCGCGGATCTGGAGCTCGCCGGTCTCGCCCGGCGGCAGCACCGTCCCGTCCGGGGCCGTCACGCGCGCCTCGAAGTCGCCGATGATCGCGCCGAGGGTCCGGGAGACGGTCTCGGGGTCGTCGTCCGTCGGGGACAGGACGCAGGCGCCCGAGGATTCGGACAGCCCGTAGAGACCGTAGAGAGGCGCGCCGGGGAAGCCTCGGCGGATCGCGTCGGCGAGCGCCGGCTCCACGTTGGAGCCCCCCGCCATGCACAGCCGGACGGACGAGACGTCGTGCTCGGCAAAGTCGGGGCGGCCGAGCATCAGCACGTACATCGTGGGGACGGCGCCGAGGAACGTCACCCGGTGGCGTTCGACGGCGCGCAGCGCGGCGTCCGGGGAGAACGCGGGCAGCAGCGCGACCGAGCCGCCGCTGACCAGGGCGGCCATGATGGTGCAGGTGATGCCGCCGACGTGGTTGAACGGGAGGTGGCCGAGCAGGACGTCCTCGCCGGTCATCCGGAAGTGGTCGGCCTGGGCCGAGGCCGAGGCCAGGATGCCGCGGTGGGTGATGACGGCGCCCTTGGGGCGCCCCGTGGTGCCGGACGTGTAGAGGATCATCAGCGGGTCGCCCGGGTCCACCGCGGCGCGGGCCGCGGCCAGGGCCGGCGGGGCCGGGGTCGAGGCCAGGGCGTCGAAGCCCTCACCAAAGTGCACGGCGGGAATGCCGGACGACGCGAAGTACGCGGCGAAGTCGAAGTCGGGGACAGCCTCGACGCCGACGACCAGCCGGGCGCCGCTCTGCCCGAGCATGTACGACAGCTCCCGCTCCCGGTAGCGGACGTTGAGCGGGACGACCACGGCGCCGATCCGGGCCGCGCCGAAGAACACCGCGAGCCACTGCGCGGTGTTGGGTCCGAGGAGGCCGATCCGGTCGCCCCGCCCGACGCCGCGGGCCAGCAGGCCCGCCGCGACACGGTCGACCAGCTCGTCGAACCCGGAGAACGTGATGGTGTCGTCGCCGTCGTGAAGGAACACCGCGCCCCGCGTCGCCGCGGCCTCCAGTGCCCCTCCGACCGTCACTGCCCGCATGTCGCCTTCCCTCTTCCCGGTGGCATTCGTCAGGGAGCGGTCGTGCACGCACACCTCAGGGCTTGCGGCCGACTCCGGCGTAGAACCAGATCGGCAGGGCCTCCTCCAGGGTGACCGGGCGTTCGGGCCGCCACAGCGGCGCCCACACCAGGCCGGGGTCCACCAGTTCGAAGTCGCCGAACAGACCGGTCACCTGCTCCAGGCTGCGCGGGGTGCCGGGCGCGTTCGTCCTCTTGTAGACCTCGACGACCTTCGCCACGATGTCGGGCACGCCGTCGGCGGAGGCGTGGGTGATCGCCATGTGGCTGCCGGGGGCGAGCGCCTCGCGCAGCTCGGCCATGACGCCGGGCGGGTCGTCCTCGTCCGGGATGAAGTGCAGGGTGGCGATCGTCAGCAGCGCGACTGGCTTCCCGAAGTCCAGCAGCCGGGTGATCTCGGGATGCTCCAGGATCTCGCGGGGGCGGCGGATGTCGGCCTGGACCATCCGGGTGCCGGGCGAGTCCGCGAGGATCGCCCGCCCGTGCGCGACGACCTGGCCGTCGTAGTCGACGTAGGCGACGCGGGCGGCGGGGTTCACCGACTGGGCGATCTGGTGGACGTTCTGCTGGGTGGGGAGCCCGGTGCCGATGTCGAGGAACTGGTCGATGCCCTGCTCGGCCATGTACCGGACGGCGCGCCCCATGAACGCCCGGTTCTCCTTGATCAGGGTGATCAGGGTGGGGTCGGCGGCCTTGGCCTCCTCGGCGCGGAGGCGGTCGGCCTCGTAGTGGTCCTTGCCGCCGAGGTAGTAGTCGTACATGCGAGCGATGTTCGGCACGCTCGGGTCGAATCCGCCTGGCCCAAACCGCTCGCCTGCCACCGTGCCTCCCTGCCGGCCGCCCACGCTGATCATCTTCGCGCCCCACTCTACGGGCTGGGATCGCGCCGCCGGACCGGTCCACGAGAACGACCGATCACGATTCGGTCCGACAGACACGGCCCGCCCGCCCGGCCGCGAGGGCGCCCTCCGGCCGCCGCCGCCCAGAGCGAGGACGCCGGTCACCTGCTTCTCGCTCGGCGGTGCGATATCGCCGTGCTCATTCCGAGCGAGCAGACCCCGGCCGCGGACGACGCGCGGTTCGCGCAGTGGCCCGTGCTCGACGAGCCGCAGGACCTGCTCGTCCCGGCCGGGCACCCGCTCGCCGCGCGCGGGGCGGTCGGGCTCGCCGACGCGGCCGGCGAGCCGTGGATCGGCTCGCCGGACCGGTGCGACCAGCACCAGCTCATGCTCGCCGCCTGCGCCGCCGCCGGGTTCACGCCGCGGCTCGCCCACGAGGCCAACGAGTGGTTCGCCGTCTCGGCGCTCGTCGCCCGCGGTTTCGGCATCGGCCTGGTGCCGCGGCTGGCGCCGCTGCCGCCGGACGACGCCGTGGTCCGGGTGGCGCTGCAGGGCGCGGCGGCGCCGTCCCGGCGCATCATCGCGATCGTCCGCCGGGGCAGCGAGACGCAGCCGCCGATCGCGCGGGGTCTGGAGGCGCTCCGCGCGGCCGAGCGGCGCTGACGTTCGACTCGCCGGGCTGGGGCGCCTACCTCGGGTACGTCGGACGTACCAGAAAGTAGCGTGCCATACTGGGCGATTCCTCGCGGCGGCCGCGCGTCACCGCTCGGATGTCAGGTGAATGGAGAAGCCATGCCCTTCCCCGCGGGGCACGAGCCGCTGGCCTTCGATCCGACGGCGCCCAACGAGAGCCGGATGCACGACTACTTCCTCGGCGGCAAGGACAACTACGCCGCGGACCGGCAGGCGGCGCTCCAGGCGATCGAACTCGCGCCGGAACTGCCGGTCCTGGCCCGCGAAGGGCGCAAGTTCCTGGACCGCGTCGTCCGGTTCCTCGCCGCCGCCGGGATCCGCCAGTTCCTCGACATCGGCACCGGCCTGCCCACCCAGGGAAGCGTGCACCAGATCGCTCAGGCGGTGGCGCCGGACTGCCGGGTCGTCTACGTGGACAACGACCCCGTGGTGCGCGTCCACGCGCAGGCGCTGCTGGGAGGCGACCCCCGCACCGCGGTCGTCGAGGCCGACATGCGGGACGCCGAAGGCATCGCGCGCCACCCCGACCTGCGCCGCCTGATCGACCTCGACCAGCCGACGGCGCTGCTGTTCTTCCACGTGCTCTACACCATCCCCGACGACGAGGAGGTGGCGGGGAGCGTCCGGCGGCTGAGCGACCTGATGGCGCCGGGCAGCCACATCGCGATCTCGCATCCGGTCAGCGACCTGTGCCCGGAGGTCACCGCCAGGCTCGCCTTCCTCTACCAGCAGGAGACCCACGCGATCCGCGGCACGCCGCGCTCGAACATCCGGACCAGGGCCGAGGTGGAGAAGCTCTTCTCCGGCTGGGACCTGATCGAGCCCGGCGTCGTCTACCTGCCCCTGTGGCGTCCCGAGCACGAGACCATCGAGTCGTCCAGGCCGATCTGGAGCGTCGGGGGCGTCGGGCGCAAACCCTGAACGCCCGTCACCCGGCGGGGGCGCCGTAGACGCTCACCTCCGTGAGGTGGAAGGTGAGGTTGGCGGTGTTGCCGGTTCCGACCACCCGGATGTAGCGGGCCCTGGCCTCGGTGGCCAGGGTGTCGCCCGCGTCGGCGGCGGGGCGCGGCCCGTTGCGCCCGCCGAGGGTGAACCAGTGGCCGCCGTCGAGGCTGCCCTCCAGGCGGTAGGTGTAGAAGCGGGTCCCGTCGACGTAGTTGCGGACGTTGACGCGCGAGACGTCGTCGACGGCGCCGAGGTCGACCCGCCACCAGGTCTCGCCGTAGGTCATCTGACCGCCCCAGTAGGGCGAGTTGGCGCGGCTGCCGTCGTTGGCGGCCTCCGGCGGCCGGCCGGGCTCGGAGGACAGCGCCGTCACCGGCTTGCGGAGGCTTTGGAGCGGGTCGTCCGATCCGTTGCGGGACGTGTCGGGCGAGGCGGCGATGGCGCCGTCGAACCGGGCGATGGCCTCCTGCGCCGTGTGGGCGTTCACCGCGCTGACGAACATCCCGACGTCCTGGGCGCCCGCCGAGCCGGGGACCGTGCCGGAGCCGACCACGGCCCAGTTCACGCCGTCGGAGCTGCACGATCCGGACATCCGGTCGCCGTCCCTGCGCAGCCGCACGCGGACCGCGCCCGCGGTGAACCCGCCGACCTCGGTGTAGTGGTCGAGCCGGCCGTCGCCGTCGGCGTCGTAGGAGAAGACGCACCCGTGTGCGGGCGTCACGGCGATGGCGGCGTACCCGGCGGACCCGGTCCGGGCCAGGTCGTCGCTCGCGACCAGTCCGGCCCGCGTCCAGCCGGACGACCCGTCCAGCTCGGTCACCTTCGTGGAGACCGCGTGCCCCGGGGCCAGCCAGTCGTCCTCGTAGACGGTCGCGAACTCGTTGGTGTCGCCCCACATGTCCTTGCCGCCCGCGGCGATGCCGACCGTGTCGCCGGACCGCGCGAACTCGGCCGCGGTCGAGGCGGAGGTCCTGTAGGGCTCCCCCACCGCGCCGCCGCCGACCATGAGGAGGGAGTGCGCGCTCGCCTGCTCGGAGTCGCCTCCGGCGGCGCGCCACGAGACCGTGGCGTCCAGGCCCGGGAGGGCGCCGGGCTCCGCGTCCGCGGGTGCGGTCACCGTCCAGGTCGCGGTGGCGGTCGCGCCCGGGGCGACGTCGCCGGCCGGGCCGGACGTCGCCGTGATCTTGTACCCCTCGGGCGCGGCCAGCCCGAAGCGCACCCCGCGGGCCTCGCCGAGCGCCGACTCGTTGGTGAACGTCGCGGTCACGCGGACGGCGCCGCCCGGCCGGACGCCCTTGCGGTCGGCGGCGAGGGCCAGCGCGGACAGCGACTCCTCGGCCAGCCGCCGCGCCAGCG
>NZ_BAABEV010000066.1:0-35690 GCF_039540335.1 Actinomadura verrucosospora
GGCGCCCGCCCGGGGAGGCCCCGGGCGGGCGGCGGTCAGCGGCCCTTGGGGCTGATGCCGAGGGCCATGCCGGCGAGGCCGCGGCTGCGGCCGGCGAGCTTGTCGGCGATCGTGCGCAGCTCCTTGGCCGCCCCGGCGTCGGGGTCGGAGAGCACCAGCGGGACGCCGTTGTCGCCGCCCTCGCGCAGGCGCGGGTCGATCTGCACCTGGCCGAGCATGGGGACGCGGGTCCCGAGCGTCTTCGTCAGCGCGTCCGCGACCGTCTGGCCGCCGCCCTCGCCGAAGATGTGCTGCTGCTCACCGCAGTGCGGGCACGACAGGTAGGACATGTTCTCGATCACACCGACGACCTGCTGGTGGGTCTGCGCGGCGATCGCGCCCGCCCGCTCGGCCACCTCGGCGGCGGCCTGCTGCGGGGTGGTGACGACGAGGATCTCCGCGGACGGCAGCAGCTGCGCGACGGAGATCGCGATGTCGCCGGTGCCGGGCGGCAGGTCCATCAGCAGGATGTCGAGGTCGCCCCAGTACACGTCCGCGAGGAACTGCTGGAGCGCGCGGTGGAGCATCGGCCCCCGCCACACGACCGGCTGGTTCCCGGCGGTGAACATGCCGACGGAGATCACCTTCACGTCGTGCGCGGTCGGCGGCATGATCATGTCTTCGACCTTGGTGGGCGGGGCGTCCACGCCCAGCATCCGCGGCACCGAGTGGCCGTAGATGTCGGCGTCCACGACGCCGACCTTGCGGCCCTGCGCGGCCAGCGCGGCGGCGAGGTTCACCGTCACCGACGACTTGCCGACGCCGCCCTTGCCGCTCGCCACCGCGTACACCTTGGTCAGCGAGTTCGGCCGGGCGAACGGGATCTCCTTGGCGGGCTGCCCGCCGCGCAGCTTGGTCTGCAGGTCCTTGCGCTGCTCCTCGCTCATCACGTCGAGGTCGACGACCACCGAGGACACGCCGTCGAGCTTGGACACGGCCTCCGTGACGTTCCTGGTGATGGTGTCCTTCATCGGACACCCGGCCACGGTCAGGTAGACGCCGACGCGGACGGCGCCGTCCGCGTCGATGTCGATGCTCTTGACCATGTCGAGCTCGGTGATGGGCTTGCGGATCTCGGGATCGAGCACCGTGGCGAGAGCCGCGTTCACCCGCTCGTTCGTCAGAAGGGAGGCCATGCGTCCATGGTATGAACCCGACGCGCCAACCTGCTAATCAGGGTGTCGGTCCTCACACGCGGCGTGCACCCGGCCTGCGCGTCCGTCGCGCGGAAGGCACGCCCGTCCTACCATCGGTCCGTGACCACCGACCTCGCCTCGGCCGCCGCCGAGCTGATCGTGTGGCGGACCATGCTGCGCGCCCAGGCGCAGATCTCCCGCCGGCTGCAGGCCGACCTGACGGCCCGCCACGACCTCGCGCTCGGGGCCTACGAGGTCCTCGTGCACCTCGGCGAGGCGCCGGACGGGCGGCTGCGGATGAACGACCTCGCCGACCGCGTGCTGCTGTCGCGCAGCGGCCTGACGCGGCTGGTCGACCGGCTCCAGCGGGACGGGCTGGTGGCCAGGCAGTCCTGCCCGAGCGACGCGCGCGGCCTGTTCGCCGTCCTGACCGCCGAGGGCCGGGCCCGGCTCGCCGAGGCCGCGCCCACCTACCGGCAGGGCGTCCGCGACCACATCCTGAGCCGGCTGGACGAGCCCGACCTGCGCGCCCTCGGCCACATCCTCGACAGGCTCGCCGACGAGGGGGCCTAGGGGACGGCCTTCTTGGCGTCCATCTCCCTGAGCATCTGCTGGAGCTCCGAGCGCAGGAAGTCGCGGGTGGCGACCTCGCTCATCGCGACCCGCAGCCCCGCGATCTCGCGCGTGAGGTACTCGGTGTCGGCAATGCTGCGCTCGTTGCGCGACCGGTCCTGCTCGTACTGGACCCGGTCCCGGTCGTCCTGCCTGTTCTGGGCGAGCAGGATCAGCGGCGCCGCGTAGGAGGCCTGCAGTGACAGGATCAGCGTCAGGAAGATGAAGGGGTACGGGTCCCACCTCAACCACGACGGCACGAGGAGGTTCCACCCGATCCACACGGTGACGAACACCGTCATGTACACGAGGAACCGGGCCGTCCCCAGGAACCGCGCGATCCGCTCCGACAGCCGCCCGAACGACTCGGGATCGTAGGAGGGGCGCGGCAGCAGCGTCCGGCGGAGCTCCCTCGGCTGGTCCAGGCGCGAGGCCATCTGGCGTGTCGTCGTCATGTCGTCCCCCGGAGAGCCTCTTCCTCGGGATCGGCGGTCTCCTCGGCGGTCGCCTCCATCGCGGCCTCCCGCCAGTCCTCGGGCAGCAGATGGTCGAGGACGTCGTCGATCGTCACCGAGCCCAGCAGGTGCCCGTTCTCGTCCACGACCGCGCCCGCGACCAGGTTGTAGGTGGCCAGGAACATCGCGACGGCCTCCAGCGACATGGTGGGGCGCAGCGGGTCGAGCTCGGTGTCGACGATCCCGCTGACCAGCGTCGGCGGCGGCTCGCGCAGCAGCTTCTGGAAGTGCACCGTGCCGAGGTAGCGGCCGGTCGGCGTCGCGGTCGGGGCCCGGCACACGTACACCTGGGCGGCGAGGGCCGGGTTCAGGTCGGGACGGCGGATCAGCGCGAGCGCCTCGGCGACCGTGGCGTCCGGCGGGACGATGACCGGATCGGTCGTCATCAGGCCGCCCGCGGACTGGTCGGGGTAGGTGAGCAGCCGCCGGACGGGGGCCGCGTCGCGCGGCTCCATCAGCGTCAGGAGCTGCTCGCGCTGCTCGGTCGGCAGGTCGCCGAGCAGGTCGGCGGCGTCGTCGGGGCCCATCGCCTCCAGGACGTCGGCGGCGCGGTCCACGCCGAGCTTGCCGAGGATCTCGATCTGGTCGTCCTCGGGCAGCTCCTCCAGGACGTCGGCGAGCCGCTCGTCGTCCAGCGCGACGGCGACCTCGGTGCGCCGCTTCTCCGGCAGCTCGTGCACGATCGTGGCGAGGTCGGCGGGCTTCATCCGCTCGAACGCGGCGATCAGCCCGGCGGCGCCCTGCCCGTGCTCGACGGCGGAGAACCCCTCCACGGCGTCCCAGCTCACGACCATGCTCTCGCCCCGCTTGCGCAGGCCCCGGCCCGTCCGGCGGCGGACGGCGACCTTGGTGACGAGCCAGTCGCGGGTGCGGGTCGGCTCCATCGCCACGTCCACGACGAAGGCGGCCTCGCCGGAGTCGCGGAACCGGACGGTCCGGTCCAGCATCTCGGCGATCACCAGCGTCTCCGACTCGCGCTTCTGGAAGCGGCGCATGTTCAGCCGCCCGTCGAAGACGACGGCGTCCGCCTCGATCACGGTGACCCGCGTGATCGGCAGGAACACCGCGCGGCGCGAGGCGACCTCCACCACCAGCCCGAGCGCCCGCGGCGGACGCGGCGCGAGGCGCAGCGCGACCACGACGTCGCGGACCCGGCCGACCTGGTCCCCGGCCGGGTCGAACACCGCGACGCCCGCGAGGCGGGCGATGAACACCCGCGACGGAGGTCCGCTCATGGCCTGGACACTACCCGTGATCTCCCGACTGATCCGGACGGGTATGTCACATCCGGCCGTCACCCCCCGTCTGGGGGGCGAAAGGGACGTGAAAGGGTGGGGGACCGTGAGCGACGCCTTCGCAGAGCCGTTCGAGCAGTACCGCAACCTGCTGTTCGCGGTGGCCTACCGGATGCTCGGCACGGCGGCCGACGCCGAGGACGCCGTCCAGGACGCCTGGCTGCGCTGGTCGGCGGGCGACCGCTCCGGCGTGGCCGACCCCAAGGCCTACCTCGTGCGGATCACCACCAACGTCGCGCTGGACCGGCTGCGCTCCGCGCGGGCCCGGCGCGAGACCTACGTCGGGCCGTGGCTGCCCGAGCCGATGCTGACCACCCCGGACGTCGCCGAGGACGCCGAGATGTCGGAGTCGGTGTCGATGGCCATGCTCGTCGTCCTGGAGACGCTGAGCCCCCTCGAACGCGCCGTGTTCGTGCTGAAGGAGGTCTTCGGCTACCCGTTCGCCGAGATCGCCAAGGCGCTGGACCGGTCCGAGGCGTCGGTCCGCCAGCTCGGCACCCGCGCCCGCAAGCACGTGGAGGCGCGGCGCCCCCGCTTCGAGGCCCGCGGCGCCGAGCGGCGCGCCGCCACCGAGCGGTTCTTCGAGGCGGTGCTCGGCGGCGACGTCAACCGGCTCATGGAGGTCCTCGCGCCCGACGTCGCGCTGTGGTCCGACGGCGGCGGCAAGGTCCGGGCGCCCCTCCGGGCGATCATCGGCGCGGAGAAGGTGGCCCGCTTCTTCGTCGCCATCGGCGGGCAGCCCTACCAGGGCGTCGACCCGGCGGACATGCGCATCCGGCCCGTGGAGCTCAACGGCGGCCCGGCGGTCATCGTGGACGGCCCGGACGGGCCGATCAGCGCCGTCACCGCCGACGTCGGCGCGGACGGCCGGGTCAAGGCCATCCACCTGGTGGCCAACCCCGACAAGCTGCGCGCCCTCGCGGAAGGGCGCCGCCTGCCGATGTGAGGGCCCGCCGTGGGGCCCGCGCGGCGGCTACCGGTCGGCGCGCCGGCGTTTGCGGCCGTATAGGCGCGGCGGCGTTCCGGCGGTCGTCGCGGGCGTCGGCACCGGCCGGACGGTCGCGTACTCCCCGCCCGCCTCGACGACCTCCTCGGCCGGGGTGAGCCGGACGATCCACGACTCCTCGGCCCACGCCTCCACCTGGCCCTCGTGGGTCAGGGCGTTCAGGCGCTCCTTGGCGAGGACGGGCGCGACCTCGTCCCACAGCGGTGAACCGGGCTCGACCTGCTCGGCGTCGGCGACGAACGTCAGGAGCCGCCCGCCCTTGTCCTTGCTGCGCAGGATCACCGTCACCTGCGCGGCCTCCGGCAGGCCCGGCAGCGGCTGCTCGCCCTCCCCACCGGTCAGCACGTACGCCGACCCGTCGTGCCACACGTGCCAGGCGGCGCGCGGCTGGGGCAGGCCGGGCAGGTCCAGCCACAGCAGCCCCGACTTCTTGGCCGCCTCCTCCAGCAGTGCCCTGTTCAGACCCATGCCCCGAGGGTCTCACACCCCTGGATAGCATCCGGGGCCATGCGCTCACGACGTACCACCCTCGCGGTCCCGGGCAGCAATCCCCGCTTCATCGAGAAGGCGCAGGGGCTGCCCGCCGACGAGATCTTCCTCGACCTGGAGGACGCCGTCGCGCCGTCGGCCAAGGAGGGCGCCCGCGCGACCGTGGTCGCCGCGCTCAACGACGGCGACTGGACGGGCCGGACGCGGGTGGTGCGCGTCAACGACCTCGACACCCACTGGGCCTACCGGGACGTGATCGAGGTCGTCGAGGGCGCCGGGGCCAACCTCGACGCGGTCATGCTGCCGAAGGTGTCGGACGCCTCCCACGTCCAGTGGCTCGACCGGCTGCTCACCCAGATCGAGCGGGCGACGGGCCTGCCCGCCGGCCGGATCGGCATCGAGGCGCAGATCGAGGACGCCCGCGGCATGGTCAACGTCGACGCGATCGCCGCGTCCTCGCCCCGGCTGGAGGCCCTCGTCCTCGGCCCCGGCGACCTCATGGCGTCGATCAACATGAAGACGCTCGTCGTCGGCGAGCAGCCGCCCGGCTACACCGAGGGCGACGCCTACCACTACATCCTCATGCGGATCCTGATGGCCGCCCGCGCCCACGACCTCCAGGCGATCGACGGCCCCTACTTCAACGTCCGCGACGTGGAGGCCTTCACCCGCGTCGCCGAGCGCTCCGCCGCCCTCGGCTTCGACGGCAAGTGGGTGCTGCACCCGTCCCAGATCGAGGCGGGCAACGCCGTGTTCTCCCCGTCGCAGGACGACTACGACCACGCCGAGCTGATCCTCGACGCCTACGAGCACTCGCTCTGCGAGGGCCGCGGCGCCGCCCGCCTCGGTGACGAGATGATCGACGAGGCGTCCCGCAAGATGGCGCTCGTCGTCGCCGCCAAGGGCCGCGCCGCGGGGATGGTCCGGACGAAGCGCTTCGATCCGTCCGGGAACTGAGGGGCCCGTACGATTCGTCCCACGTACACGAGATCTACCGAGAGGCGTCACACGTGGCAGGACCAGGGGACGGCGACGGCTGGGCGCCCCTCGACCCCGATCTGGGACGCGAGCCCCGGCGGAACCCGCAGCCGTCCGGTCCCGAGCCGGTGCCGGAGGGCGTGCGGCCGCCGCCCGCCGCCTGGCCGCCGAACCCGGCACAGCCCCCTGCCGCAGGGCAGCCCTACGGCCCCGGCCGGCCGCAGGTTCAGGGGTACGCGCCCGGAACGCCGTACTGGGGCGGGCCGCCGGCGCAGCCGCCGGGCGCGGACCACCTCGGCCCCTACGCTCCCGGATACGGGATCCACGCGGCGAAGCGGCCGTGGACGGTGGAGACGCCCAAGGCTGCCCCGTTCCACCGGCTGGCGCGCAACGAGGCGCACCGGTGGTGGCGCCCGCTCGCGGGGACCTTCGGGATCGCGGCCCTCGGGATGGCCCTGGCCATCGGACTGCTGATCGTGGGCGTCATCGTCCAGGTGGTGGTCACGGGCGAGACCCCCGACACCTCGGGGACGGACACCGACGCGATCTTCGGCGACCAGACGGCCGACCTGGCGTACAACCTCGGGTCGCTGGCGCTGTTCCTACCGGTCACGCTGGGCGCGGCATGGCTCGTCCAGCGGCGGCGCCCGGGCACGCTCTCCTCGGTCGCGGGGCGGCTGCGCCGCCGCTGGCTCCTCGCCTGCTCGGGCCTGGCGATCCTGTTCTGCGCCGTGTCCTACGGGACGTCCATCGTCGCCTCCGCCGCGATCGACGACCAGTCGGGCGGCGACGAGCACTGGGTCGGATGGGGGCGGTTCATCGCCCCCGCCATCGTCATCATCCTGCTGGTGCCGTTCCAGTCGGCGGCGGAGGAGTACGCCTTCCGCGGCTGGATGCTCCAGGCCGTGGGCGCGTGCACCCTGGAGAACGCCAGAAGCCGCGTCGGCCGTGCCTTCAGCGTGGTGTTCCGCACGCCGTGGCCGGGGATCGTCGTGGGCTCGGCCCTGTTCACGGCCGGACACGGCTACACGGGCTGGGGAATCCTCGACATCTTCGCGTTCGGCGCGGTCGCGGCGTGGCTCACGGTGCGGACGGGCGGGCTGGAGGCCGGTATCGCCCTGCACGTGCTCAACAACCTGATGGCGTTCCTCGGCCCCGCGGCGATCGGTCAGCTCGACATCGAGCAGGGCTCCGTCCCCTGGCAGCTCGTGGTGGCGGACATCGTCCCGATGCTGCTCTACGCGGCCGCCGTCACGTGGGTGGCGCGGCGGATGCGGGTCCAGCGGGTCACGGCCGGCCCCGGGGACGGCGAGGCCCCGTTGACCGCGGCCACGGCGCCCGCGCACGCCTCATAGGACGCCCCACTCGGCGAGGGCGTCGAGCAGGCCGGGCGTCATCGGAAGGGCGCCCAGCTCGCCCCGGGGCACCCAGCGGACGTCGGACGCGTCGTCGCCCGCGCGGAGCGTCCCGCCGGCCACGGTGGCCGTGTAGTCGTGGATCTCGTAGACGACGCCGCCGGGGCCGGGGCGCTCCACCGTCCCGGCCAGGGCGCCGACGAGGACGTCCAGACCGGTCTCCTCCCTCAGCTCGCGGGCGACCGCCGCCGCGTCGTCCTCGCCGGGCTCGACCCGCCCGCCCGGGATCGACCACAGGCCCTCTCCCGGCGGGTGGCCGCGCCTGACCAGCAGGAACCGCCCCTCGCCGTCCCGGACGACCCCGCCCACGCAGCGCACTCGCATGACCCCATTTTGTCGCCACTTTCCAGGGCGGCGACCCGGCAGCCCCTTGACGAGGCGGGACGTGGCCGCGCAGGGTGGTTACTCATGAGGGCGGAGCCCACCTGCCCGCGCTGCGCGGGCCCGCTGACCGCGCCGGGCCTCTGGTCCAGCGACTGGAGCTGCGGCGTGCACGGCGCCGTACTGCCGAGGCAGCCGTCCCATCGCCCCGGCGCCGAGGGACTGGCCGTCGTCCTGCAGGACGCGAGGGTCCCGGTCTGGACGCCGTGGCCGCTTCCGGCGGCGTGGCTCGTCACGGGCTTCGCCTCCGTCGGGGACGAGCGCTCGGGCGCCCGCGCGACCGCCGTCGCGGTGTCCGGTCCGGGGCTGCTGCACGGCCCCGCCGACATGGTCCTGATCGCCGAGGAACCGGGCATCGGCCTCGGCGCCCACTTCGCGGGGCTCGCGGGCCCCGATCCCGGCACCGCCTTCAACGGCGGCCCGCCCCACGTGAAGCTGGACATCGGCGGCCCCGCCGCGACCACTGGGCAGACGGTGCCGCTGTGGGCGGTCGGCGACCGCCCCGACCGCGCCGCCTACGTCGGCGAGGCGATGGGGAACTGGCTGTGGGCGGTGCTGTGGCCCGCCGACGCCGGGGTGCTCATGGTGGAGCGCCTCACCCTGCTCGACCTCCGCGAGCCGGGAATGGAACTCGACCTCCCCTACGGCGCGTACAGCCCCCGCCTCGACGGCTGAGCGGCTGGTATGAAGGGCCTATGCGGATCGATCTGCACTGCCACAGCGACGCGTCCGACGGGACCCGCCCCCCGGCGGAGGTCGTCCGGCGGGCGCGCGAGAACGGCGTCGACGTCGTCGCGCTCACCGACCACGACACCGTCGCCGGCTGGGACGAGGCCGCCGCGTCCCTCCCGGACGGCCTGGCGCTGGTCCCCGGCATCGAGCTGTCGTGCAAGGAGGACGACCGGAGCCTGCACCTGCTCGGCTACCTGTTCGACCCGGCCGAGCCGGTGCTGGCCGCCGAGCTGGCCCGGATCCGCGACGACCGGGTGGTCAGGGCGCGCGGCATGGTGGAGCGGCTGAACGAGCTCGGCGCCGAGGTCGGCTGGGACACGGTCCGCGCGCTGGCCACGGGCGAGGCGGTCGGCCGCCCGCACATCGCGCGCGCCATGGTGGAGGCCGGCGTGATCGAGACCGCGGACGAGGCGTTCACGCCCCAGTGGATCGCGCAGGGCGGCCGCGCCTACGTCGAGCGGTACGCGCTCGACGCGGAGCGGGCGATCGAGCTCGTCCGCGCGGCCGGGGGAGTGTGCGTCCTGGCCCATCCCCGGGCGCGCCGCCGCGGCTACGTGTTCGGCGACGAGGTGATCGAGCGGCTCGCCGCCGCCGGGCTCGCCGGGGTCGAGACCGACCACCCCGACCACACCCCCGAGGACCGCGCCCGCCTGCGCGACCTGGCCGCCGCGCTCGGCCTCGCCGTGACCGGCTCCAGCGACGACCACGGCGCGTTCACCGGCGACCGGATCGGCGTCGAGACCACCGCGGCGGACGCCTTCGACACGCTCCGCGCGGCCGCCACCGGCGGCGATCTCCGTCTGCCCGACCGGGGCGGCGAATCGCGGTAGGGTGCGAAGCGTGGACGCGCGCATCGAACAGGTGGTGACGTCGGGGAAGCTCACCCTGGACGACACCGAGTACGACGTCGAGAACAACACCTACATCGTCGGCGACGACGACGAGGTCATCGTGATCGACCCGGCCAACGACGCCGAGGCCATCCTCAAGGAGGTCGGTGACCGCGAGGTCATGGCCGTCCTGCTGACCGACGGCAACGAGCACCGCCTCAGCGTGGTCCTCGAAGTCGCCGCGGCCGGCGAGGAGGACGAGGACAACTGGGCCCCGATCGCCCTGCACCGCGCCGACCGGCTGCTGTGGCGCGACTACTTCGGCCGCCTCGCCAAGGAGGAGGACGACGAGGACGACGCCAAGGCGCTGCGCTCCCTCGAACCCGACATCTGGCTGGAGGACGGCGGCGTCTTCGAGATCGGCGAGGCGCAGCTGGAGATCGTGCACACCCCGGGCCACACGCCCGGCAGCGTCTGCGTGATCAGCGAGCAGCTCGGCCTGCTGTTCTCCGGCGACACCCTGCACCGCGGCCGTCCGGGCTCGGTCGGCGGCGTCTACGAGGACCTGCGCAAGCAGCTCAACTCGATCGGCGCGCTGCTCACCCCGCTCCCGAAGGACCTGCGCGTCCTGCCCGCGCAGGGCGAGGAGACCACGGTCGGCGAAGAGGACGCCCGCTGGGAGAGCTGGGGCTCCATGGCCCGGGAGTCTGACGACTAACGGTGGCCGAGCAGCTGGGCTTTGAGGGGATGCCTCAGCGGCTTTACACGTGCACGCCTTCGCGGTTGAACACGTGGCTGGACTGCCCGCGCCGGTACCGGATGACGTATCTCGATCGTCCGATGCCGCCCAAGGGGCCGCCGTGGGCGCACAACAGCGTCGGTGCGAGCGTGCACAACGCGCTGGCCGGCTGGTGGCGGCTGCCCGTCCACGAGCGCAGCCCCGAGGCGGCGGGGAGGCTGCTGCTCCGCGGCTGGCTGACCGACGGGTTCCGCGACGAGGCGCAGTCCGCGCAGTGGCGCGAGCGGGCCCGGGAGATGATGGAGCGGTACGTCGCCGGGCTGGACCCGTCCGACGAGCCGCTCGGCGTCGAGCGCACCGTGGCGACCCGCACCGACCGCATCGCGGTGTCCGGGCGCATCGACCGGCTGGACGCGCGCGGCTCCGAGCTGGTCGTCGTGGACTACAAGACCGGGCGGCACGTCCTGACCGCCGACGACGCCCGCGGCTCGCTGGCGCTGGCGATCTACGCGGTGGCGGCGTCGCGCGTCCTGCGCCGCCCGTGCCGCCGGGTCGAGCTGCACCATCTGCCGTCCGGCGAGGTCGCGGTGTGGGAGCACACCGACGAGTCGCTGGCCCGGCACATCCGGCGCGCGGAGCAGATCGCCGCCGAGGCCGCGGCCGCCGACGACGCCTACCGCGCCGGCGCCGGGAAGCGCGCGGGCGTGCCGAGGCCCCGCGAGGGGGAGGTCGACCACGCCCCGCACGACGAGCTGTTCCCCCCGCGTCCGGGGAACCTGTGCTCGTGGTGCGACTTCGCCCGCCACTGCCCGGAGGGCAGGGAGGCCGCGCCGCGCAAGGAGCCCTGGGCGGCGCTTCCCGTCGACGCCGTCTAGGCGGTGGCCAGGGCCCGCTGCCCGGGCCAGCGGCGCGGGTCGCGGAGACCGTAGAGGCCCTTGCTCAGGTCGTAGCCGTCGGCGGCGAGCCGCTGCCGGGCACGTTCCAGCATGTCGCGGGTGTTCTTGGCGAACGCGTAGTCGTGCAGCCGCTCGGGGACCGCGTTCATCGCGAGGCGGAACGAGCGGAGCGCCGCCGTCACCGCGGGCTGCGGCACCTCGGGCAGCGCCCCGTACATCTGGCGGGCCCAGTCCGGCAGCGAGTAGTAGCAGAGCGCCCCGAACGGGAAGTAGCCGGGCTTCCCGGGCGCGAGGAACCTGAGGTTCTCCGGCATCGTCGGCCACATGAGGAACCGCACCGTCGCGGCGGCCTCCTCGGTGACGCGCAGCTGGGGCCGCATCTCGGCGAGGTAGGCCTCCATCTCGGCGACGCTGCCGGGGACGTCGTCGGCGTGCAGCCCGACGTACGTCGCGGTGTGCCGCTGCTCGTCGAGGTACTTGTCCGCCATGGCGCCGGTCAGCGGCAGCCCGGCCCTCCGCGCGACCTCCAGGTAGGAGTACACCTCGGCGCAGTGCACCCACCGCAGCAGTTCGGGCTGGTCGAGCCGCTCCCGCTTCCCGGTGTCGTGGTTGAGGATGCGCAGGCTCCGGTGGATCTCCCGGACGCGGTACGCCAACGCGTCGATCTCCTCGTGCGACCCGTACGTGGCCACCCCGACGAAGTCGGCGGTGCGCTGGAGCCGCCCGAACGGGTCCTCCTGGAAGTTGGAGTTCTGCCAGACGCCCCACATCGCCATGGGGTGCAGCGCCTGGAGCATGAGGCTGCGCACCCCGCCGATCCACATGGACCGATCGATGTGGACGCGCCACGTGACGCTCTCGGGAGCCTGGACGGTCGCCGACATGTACACCTCCATGAGACAAACTGAAGTAAGTGTGTCATTACCCCGCCCCGCCCGCGACACCGCCCCTCCCTGGCCGACGATGGGGCTCCCCGAACGTGTCTCCGAAAGGCGGGGGTCTCCGCTTGGTGGATGCGGACGCGGGTGGGTCCGCCGTCAGGCGGCGCGCAGCAGGACGCGATCCGCGGGAGGCGTCTGGCGCGCCGACCTGGCCGTAAGAGAGACCGGCCACGCACGCTCCGGCCGAGGGCTCGTTCCGGCGACGCTGGCCGGGAACCGTCCGTCTCCACCCTTCGAAAGCGACGATGTCGACAGACCGAGATCGAGAGCTTGACGGGCTATGTCGGATGCTCCAATCTTTCCAAACAAGTCCGCGCCAAACCCTGTGGGTGGCTGAACAGCGCCCCCAGCACAGGCGCTGCTTCTGTCCGGCAGCCGAAGGGACTGGCCACGCGTGGGTCTCGACCACACCGGTGATGGCAACGACGGCAGAACAGGGGACGTCGAGAAGCCGTCGACGAAGGACGGGGCATGGCGACCTCCGCCCGATCGGCCGGGTTCGCCGGGCCAAAAGTCCCGCATCGAAAGCCGGGCCGCCGCGACGAGCGCTGAGCGTCCGGTCGAGGAGCGCGACGGCGAGCGAGTCCCGGCTGACGATGAGAAACCCGGGGCCGAGGCTCGGGAGAAATTCGGTCCCGGGTCGGAGGGGGAAGCCGGAGACCGTGACGCGCGTGGGACGGAAGCCGCGGCGGACGACCAGGACGGCGAGGAACAGTCCTCCGTCGAAGCGGAGGCAGGCGGCGTAGGACGAGAGCCCGAGCAAGTTCGGCGAGATGCGGCGGTAGGCAAGGATTCGGACGAGGGCGATGAAGCCGTAGCGGAGGCGCTCGCGAAGGAGGAGCGCCCCGGTTCGGACCGCCCCGCGGAGCAGGATGCCGAGGAAGACGGCGATGGCCTCGCCATTGGCGCCGAGTCCGATCTCGAACCCGAGTCCGACCCTGAACCGGAATCCGACTCCAAGCCCGAATCCGAAGGCGAGTCGAAGGACCCTGCAGAGAGCGACCTGTGGGACGAGTTCGCAAGTAAAGCGGCGACGTATGAAGTAGACGGCATCAAGTTCGGATACCGAACTTGGGGTGAAGAGTTCGCTGCCCGCCGAGCGTCCCGTGAGGACGTGCAGATGAACCGCGAAGCCGACCCGGTCGGAATGGAAAGACTCGCCGACAGGACCTTCGGGGCGGGGGAGACTGGTGATGGTGAGCGGCAGGGGTCGGTGGCCACAGGGGAGGACAAACCCATAGGTCGACTGGGTCCAGCCTCAGGGAACGATACTGCCAACGGGGCTGACCGGCAGGTCGCTCTGGGGGAGCGGCTGGCGGAAGAGGCCGACAAAAAGGTCGACGCAGCAATCAACGAGGCCCTGGACAAGGTCAATCCGAAATTCGATCGGGCAAAGTCTGCTTATTCGGAGAACTGCACCAGCGTTGTGCAGGCGAACGAGTTGCGGCGACGTGGATCCGAGGTGGAAGCCGGGCCGCTGGAGAAGCACTTGCGAAAGGACGAGAACGGGCCCGGTGGTCGTCCTGTGGGGGTTATCGAGCAGACGTGGGGCGGCAAGTTCGCTCCCGGCACGAAGGCGGAGATCGAGGACGCGTTCAAAGATCCGGGCTCGCGGGGCATCGTCTACATCCAGTGGAACCGGGGCGGGGGGCATGTTTTCAGTGTGGAGAACGTCGGCGGAAAAGTTCGTTTTGTCGACGGCCAGCCGACACCTTCGGTGCCCGACGCCTCCCACTATTTTGCTGTGGGACGAAACACGCACTATCTTCGGGTCGACAACAGGCCGCAGCCGAGTGACGCTGCGTTGAAACGGTTCTTGGAGCCCTGATGGCGCGGGCTCTTCTGCGGAGGAACGCTATGGCAGTGACCTACGAGCAGGCTCGTGAGATCGTCCGGGAGCGTTTCGAGCCTGGATGGGTTCATGGCAGTTTTTGTCTCGACGATCGGTTGATCGTCGAGAACGACGAGTTCTATGTGTTCAACATGGACGCCCGCGAATACATCGTCGACGGTGATATCTCGTTCGCGACGGCGGGCGGGGTGACGATCGTCTTCAAGGAGGACGGTCGAGTGGAGTCTCGGCCGTCCTTCGAGATCGCCACTGACCCGTCCATCCGGAGCACGCCGAACCCGAACCCGACGTTGCAACTGTGACCACCGGCCGCCCGTGACCTCGCGGTTGAGGCTCCTATATTCGGGGCGAGGGCGGCGCGTGGTCAGGTCGCCCTCGCCCCGTGACTCGCCCGGCTCCGGTGGTCTGGTTGGTTAGAGGGGCTCGTCTCGCATGACCTCCAGGTTCAGGAAGCGGGGGCCGTCGGTGCACAGGGCCTCCATCTGCCCGGCGATGCGCCGGGTCTCGGGCAGGTCGCTGTTGCGCATGGCCTCCTCGTAGGACGGGAACTCGACGATGTCGACGTAGTGGGACGAGTCCTGGCGGTCCTTGGTGTGCAGCTCGTGGGTCGCCGTCCGCTTGCCCTGGCTGGCCTGCGCCCACTCGTCGAACAGGCCTTCCAGTTCGTCCTGGCGGTCGGTGCGGTAGTCGATGATCTGTACGAAGCCCATCCGGCTCAGCTCCCGACGGTCGCGCGCTCGTCCTTGAGGTGAGTGCGGATCTCATCGCGGAGCTCCGGGGTGTCCTCGTGCCCGTGCACCGATGCGGCGTGCTCGGCGGCGGCGCGGACGACCTCGTCCTCCTCGCCGCTGATGGCGAGCGTGCAGTTCATCTCGCTCGGCATGTCCCTGCAGTCGGCCACCTTGCGCATGTCTCCCCCTCGCCGGCCCGGCGCCCGCGCGCGAGGTGAGGTCGTGCTCGGCGGCGGCGCCCCGTCCGGCCGTTCATCCCGCCACACCGTCACAATGCACTTCAATCGTCGCATATCCCCATGTCAGGGGGAAGGTGTCCGAGGCGCGTTGTACGGTGTCGCCTCACCGAGGAGAGGGTGTGCCCATGGAGTGGGTCGAGTCCGGCGGGGGGCCGCTGCTGGCCGCGCCCGCGTCGCAGCTGGCCCGCTGGGAGGGCGCGACCGACGACGAGGGGCCCGAGGAGAACTGGGGCGACTACGGGCGCGCCTGCGCGGTCGGCGGCTACATCGGGCTGCTCGGCATCGGGGAAGGGCACGGCCTCGTCCTCGGCGACGAACCCGCCACCACCACCTACCTGCCGGACGAGCGCCTCTTCGTGCGGTGGGCGGCGGCCGACTCCGAGTCCGAGCTCGTCGACGCGGCCAGGCAGGCCGTCCACGGCGTCGAGTGGCAGGAGGAGCTCGACTGGGACGTGGACGGCGCCGTCGTCCTCTTCGACTCCGCCTGGCCCGGCGCGACCCCCGAACCCGGCAACCACCTGGGCATCGACCTGGCCCCGGGCCGCTACCGCGTGCGCGCCGCCCCCATCCGGGACGACCGCAACTGGATGATCCTCGTGCAGCTCCGCCCTGTGGCCTAGCCGGCCAGTGCCGCTAGGCGGTGGGCGAGGCGGGCGGCGGCCTTTCGCAGCTCCGGAGGCTCCAGGACCTCCGTCTCGAAGTCCAGCCGGGCCACGTGCACGGCGACCGCGTCGAGGTCCGCTGCGCCGACGACGAGCACGCACCAGCCGTCGCGGTCGTCCTCGACGCGGCCCACCTGGGGCGGGACCAGTTGCCGCACCTCGTCGGCCGTGGCGTGGACGCGGATCCGCGCGCGGTGCCGGTACGGCGCCTCGGTCACGGCCCGCTGCACGTAGGCGACCGGGTCCGGATGCTCCCTCGGCCGGAACCGCCAGGTCGTCGCCGCCGCCTCGCGCATCCGGTCCAGCCGGAACGTGCGCCAGGCGTCGCGGTCGGTGTCCCACGCCATGAGGTACCAGCGGCGGCCGGTGGCGACCATCCGCACCGGCTCGACCGTGCGCTCGCGCTCGCCGTCCTGCCCGGGGTAGCGGAATCGCACCCGGATCGCGTCGCGGCAGGCCCGTGCGAGCGTCACCAGCAGCTCCGCGTCGATCTGGACGCCGGGGCCGACGAGGGTCTCGGTGGCGCCGTGCACCGCCCGCACCTCGGCGCGCAGGCGGGGCGGCATCACCTGGTCGAGCTTCGCCAGCGCCCGCAGCGCCGCCTCGCCCGCACCGGCGACCGTGCCGCCGGACGCCATCCGCAGGGACACCGCCGTCGCGATCGCCTCCTCGTCGTCGAGGAGCAGCGGTGGCAGGCGGGTGCCCGCGCCCAGCCGGTAGCCGCCGCCCACGCCCGCCGTCGCGTGCACCGGGTAGCCGAGCGCTCGCAGCCGCTCCACGTCGCGCCGCACCGAGCGGTCGGTGACGCCGAGTTCGGCGGCGAGGGCGGCGGCGGTCCAGGACGGCCGCCGCTGCAGCAGTCCCAGCAGCCGCAGTACCCGCTCGGTCGTCGCCTCGACGCTCATGTGCCCATCGTCGCACGGAACGCGGAACGAACCTGTCCGCTATCTCGGCGACAGTGGCCCCATGACCGAAACCTGGAACCCGCTGCTCCGGGACCAGATCGCCTGGCACTGGGACAACCAGCTGCGGCCTCGCATCAGCGGGCTCACGGACGACGAGTACTTCTGGGAGCCGGCGCCCGGCTGCTGGAGCGTGCGACCGCGCGCTGCCGACGCCCCGCCAGGGCAGGGCGGCTCTGCGATGACCATCGACTTCGCGATGCCTCCGCCCGACCCCGCCCCGTTCACGACGATCGCCTGGCGGCTCGCGCACGTGATCGTCGGCGTCCTGGCGGTGCGGAGCGCCGCGCACTTCGGGCGCCCGCCCACCGACTACCAGGCGTTCGGGTACGCCGCGACGGCGGACGAGGCGCTGGCCCAGCTCGACGCGGAGTACGCGACGTGGCTGGCCGGGGTCGGATCGCTCGGCGAGACGGGCCTCACCCGCCCGTGCGGGGAGGCCGAGGGGCCGTACGCCGAGCGCCCTCTGGCAGCGTTGGTCCTGCACATCAACCGGGAGCTGGTCCACCACCTGTCCGAGGTGTGCCTGCTCCGCGACCTCTACACGCACACTCACCGGGAGGCGAGCTGACATGGCCCGCGACGTCCAGATCACCTTCGACTGCGCCGACCCCGCCGCGATGGCGGCCTTCTGGGCCGAGGCCCTCGGCTACCGGCTCCAGGCCCCGCCCGGCGGCTTCGCGTCGTGGGACGAGGCCCTGGAGGCGATGGGGGTCCCGCCGGAGAACCGCAACGACGCATCGGCGGTGGTCGACCCCGGTGGCTCCGGACCCCGGGTGTTCTTCCAGCGCGTCCCGGAGGGCAAGCAGGTCAAGAACCGGGTGCACCTCGACGTGCGGGCCGCGCCGGGCCTCGACGGCGACGAGCGGATGGCGGCCCTGGAGGCCGAGGCCGACCGCCTCATCGCCCACGGCGCCGCCCGCCTCCAGCGCCATGACCCGAAGCCCCCGCTCGACGCGGGCCACATCGTGATGGCCGACCCCGAAGGCAACGAGTTCTGCCTCGACTGAGAGATCGGGCGGGGCCGCGCCGCTGTTCGCCGGCATGCGCGCCGACGCCGTCGGGGCGGACGGCGTCCAGCAGGCCGGGAAAGCGGGACTCGGGATCGTCCCGGCGCAGCTCGACTAAGCAGCGGGTGCCCTCCTGGCGCGTCCGCGTGGCCCGGCGTCCCGCGGCGCCGGTCACCTGCCGGCGGCCACGGACTTCAGCGCGTTCAGGGACTCGTGGATGTGGTGGGGGAGGTCGTGGCGGTCGTCGGCGAGCCAGCGTTCGAAGGCCACCTTGAAGACGGCGATGCCGGCCTCGGCGGAGAGGGCCGCGGCCGGGTCCGGGACGCCGCGGCGGCGCAGGGACCCGGCGAGCGCGCCCGCCAGGGCGGCGAGCTTGATCAGCTCGCGTTCGCGCAGTTCGGCGTTCGCGTCGATGACGGCCTGGCGGCGGCGGGCGTGGTCGTGGCGCCCCTCGAAGACGGCGGCGACGGCCTCCAGCGCCTCGGCCGTCGCGGCGAGCGGCGCCGCCTCCGCGGGCGCCTCGGCGACGGCGCTCGCCAGCATGTCCTCGAGCAGTGCCGAGCCCGCGAACAGGACCTCGCGCTTGTCGGCGAAGTGGCGGAAGAACGTGCGCTCGGTGAGGCCGGCCCGGCGGGCGATCTCCGCGACGGTGGTCCGGTCGAAGCCGTGCTCGCCGTAGAGGTCCAGTGCCGCCTGTTCGAACCGGCCGCGCGCGTTCGGCTCCCATCGCCCCATGGCCGGAATCCTAGTCGATGACAGTCACTGACATCGTGGGGGGTATGCTGACGACAGTGACTGACATCAGCCGGGCGCGACCGTGCCCGGCGGCTCATCGGGAGGTCTCCATGCACGTCTTCGTCACCGGGGCGTCCGGCTGGATCGGCTCGGCGCTCGTTCCCGAACTCCTCGCGGCGGGGCACCGCGTCACCGGGCTCGCCCGCTCCGACGCCTCGGCCGCCGCCCTCACCGCGGCCGGCGCCGGGGTGCGCCGCGGCACCCTGGACGACCTCGACGTCCTCGCCGGCGCCGCGGCGGCCTCCGACGGCGTCGTCCATCTGGCGTTCAAGCACGACATCGCGTTCTCGGGCGGGTTCCAGGACGCCACCGACGCGGACCGGCGCGCCGTCGAGGCGTTCGGCGACGCGCTCGCGGGCTCCGACCGGCCCTTCGTGCTCGCGTCCGGCCTGCTCGGCCTCGCGCCGGGGCGGGTGGCGACCGAGCGGGACGGGCGCGAGCCTGCCGAAGGGGAGGAAGTGCAGGCTCGGCAGGCCACCGCACAGCTCGCGCTCTCCTTCGCGTCCCGTGGTGTCCGCTCGTCGGTCGTCCGGCTCCCGCCGACCGTGCACGGCGAAGGCGACAAGGGCTTCGTGGCCGGCCTGGTCGGCATCGCGCGTGACAAGGGCGTCGCCGGATACATCGGTGACGGGGCCAACCGCTGGCCCGCGGGCCACGTGTCGGATGCCGCGCGGCTGTTCCGGCTGGCGCTGGAGAAGGCCCCGGCGGGGTCGGCGCTGCACGCGAACGCCGATGAGGGCGTGCCGTTCCGGGCCATCGCCGAGGCGATCGGACGCCGGCTCGACCTGCCGGTGGCGTCCATCGCTCCCGGGGACGCGGCCGGCCACTTCGGCTGGCTCGCCGGAGTCGTGGGCCTGGACGCGCCGGCGTCGAGCGCGCTGACCCGCGAGCTGCTGGGATGGCGCCCGACCGGCCCGAACCTTGTCGAGGACCTGGAGAAGGGGCACTACTTCCAGGCTCCGTGAACGGCGGACACGGCCCGCCGGGCGCCGAGGCGGGCTGAGGACGCTGCGGTGACCCACCGTCGGTCTCCGGGACCGGCGGGCACCCGGAGAGGGCGTGAACCGGTCGTGCGACCGGTACCTACTTGAGGGTGCGTTCGCTGTCGGACCAGAGGGCGAGGAGGGCGGCGGCCGTGGTCTCGGGGGCGTCCCACGCGGGGGAGTGGGCGGCGCCCGGGATGACGACCTTGGGCGCGTTGAGGCGTTCGGCCATGGCGGCCTGGGCGCGCGGGTCCCAGGCGTCGTCGTCCTCGCCGTAGATGACGAGGACGCGCAGGCCCGTGTCGGCGCAGTGCTTGGCCAGTTCGTCGACGCGGTCGGGGGCGGTGAGGATCTCGTCCGCCATGCGCGCGAGCCCCTTCTCGGAGTTGCCGAGCGTGCGGGCCTTGAGGAAGGCGACGATCTCGCGCTGGACGCCCCGCCCCAGGTAGTCGGGTTCGAGGCCGAGCTCCCAGATCTGCGCCATGCCGAGTTCGGGGATGGCGTCGCGCAGGGCGCGGGCCCTGGCGGCGGCCGTGCCGCCGACGGCGCCCGGCCCCGAGCTCATCACCGTGAAGGACGCGGGGCGGGCCCCGGCGAGGACGGCCTCGCGGCACACCAGGCCGCCGAACGAGTGCCCGACCAGGTGGACGGGGCCGGGGCCCAGCGCCGACAGGAGGGCCGCGATGTCGGCGCCGAGGGCCGCGCGGGTGTAGGCGCTCTCGTCGTCCGGTCCGAGGGTCTCGTACTGGCCGCGCATGTCGATCGCGACGACGCGGCGGCCCGACGCGGCCAGGGTCTCCAGGACGGCGAGGAAGTCCTCCTTGCTGCCGGTGAGGCCGGGGACGAGGAGGGCGGGGCAGCGGTCGGGCACGCCCGATCCCGGAAGGGCCTCCAGCGCGGCGAACGGGCCGCGGGAGGTCTCGACGGTCGTCCGGCGAACACCGGGGGGCAGACTCACGAACCGGGGCGTACTCACGGTGGAAACCTTAGTCAATGGGGGCCTGCGGGCATCGGTAAGAAATCTTCGGTGGTAGCGTCGCCAGCGTGGTCGCCATGCCTGCCATCTCCGCCCACCGCCGCGACGAGGCGGGCCTCACGGGCCTCGGCGACGCGGTCGCGTCGGGCGCCGAGTACGTGGAGATCGACATCAGGCGGACGGGGGACGGGCGGCTCGTCGTCCACCACGATCCCGAGATCGCGGGGCTCCGGCTGAACCGGCTCCCCTACGAGCGGATCCAGGAGCTCGCGGTGCGGCCGGTGCCGCTGGCCGGCGACGCGATGAAGGTCATCGCGGGCCGGGCGCAGGGACATCTGGACCTCAAGGAGCGCGGCTGCGAGCACGAGAGTGTCGCGCTGGCGGTGGAGGCGTTCGGCACCGGGAACTTCGTGGTGACCACGCGCGAGATCACGTCCCTCGTGGAGATCAAGAAGAGCTTCCCCGGGGTGCGGACGGCCCTGTCGGTCGGCCGCAACCTGTGGGAGCGGGGCGCCGCGCACGACTTCGCGCCGCTGCGGCTGATCCGGCGGGCGGGCGCCGACATGGTCGCCCTCAACCACCGGCTCGCCCGCGTCGGCGTGCTGCGCCAGTGCGGGCGCGCCGGGATACCGGCCATGATCTGGACGGTCAACGCCGAGCCCGTGATGCACCGCTTCCTGCGCGACCCGCGCGTCGCCGTCCTCGTCACCGACCACCCGGGCCTCGCCCTCCGACTGCGCGAGGGAAGAGGCCCGGACGGAACGCGACCGCGGGACTGAGACGTCTCGCGGTCGGCCGCTCCGCCGCCCGGTCAGGCGGTCTGCGACGCCTCGGCGGTACCGCCCGAGGTGGCGGCCGGCTTGCCGGCGCGGGTGCGGCGGCGGGGCCGGCTGCGCTTGCGCTCCGTGGCGACCGCGTCGACGACGTTGTCGTCCGCGGCGGTCTCGACCGCCGCGTCCGCCGCGGCGCCCTCGACCGGCCGGCCCGCCCGCGTGCGGGTGCGGTCGCGCTTGCGGCGGCGCGGCCGCGGACGCTCCTGCTCCCGCTCTCGGTCATGGCCGCGGCCGCGGTCGTGGCTGCGGACCTTGCCCGTCTCGCCGATGTCCTCCAGCTTCTCGGCGTCGAGCCCGGCGCGGCCGTTCCGCTTGTCGGCGGGCAGCGTCCCCTTCGTGCCGGCGGGGATGCCGAGCGTCTCGAAGAAGTGCGGGGACGTCGAGTAGGTCTCCTCCGGGGAGGCGAACGGCAGGTCGAGCGTGCCGTTGATCAGCTTCCACCGGGTGAGGTCGGACCAGTCGACGAGCGTGACGGCGACGCCCTCCTTGCCCGCGCGGCCGGTCCGGCCGATGCGGTGCACGTAGGTGTCGGCGCTGTCGGGGCACTCGTAGTTCACGACGTGGGTGACGTCGTCGACGTCGAGCCCGCGGGCCGCCACGTCGGTGGCCACCAGCACGCCGATCTTGCCGTTGCGGAACGCGCGCAGGGCCCGCTCGCGCTGGCTCTGCCCGAGGTCGCCGTGCACGGCGGCCGCGTCGAAGCCCCGCTGCGCGAGGTCGGCGGCCACCCGGTCGCACGCACGCTTCGTCTGGCAGAAGACCATGGTCAGACCACGGCCCTCCGCCTGGAGCAGGCGGGCGAGCATCTCCGGCTTGTCCATCTGGTGGGCCTGGAAGACGTGCTGGACGACCTGCGGCGTCGCGTCCGACTCGGTGTGCGACTCGGCCCGGACGTTGGTCGGGCGGGTCAGGTACCGGCGCGACAGCGCGGCGATCTCGCCCGGCATCGTCGCCGAGAACAGCATGGTCTGGCGCTGCGCCGGGATCCGGTCGATGATCCGCTCGATGTCCGGCAGGAAGCCGAGGTCGAGCATCCGGTCCGCCTCGTCCAGCACCAGCACGCCGACCTTGGACAGGTCGAGGTACTTCTGCTTGACGAGGTCGAGGAGCCGCCCCGGGGTGCCGACGACGACGTCGACGCCCTCGCGCAGCGCCTCGATCTGCGGCTCGTAGGCGCGGCCGCCGTACACCGACAGCACCCGGCTGCCGAGCTTGCCGCCGGCGACGAGCAGGTCGTCGGTGACCTGGAGGGCCAGCTCGCGGGTCGGCGCGACGACGAGCGCGCGCGGCTCGCGGCCGCCGTGCTCGATGCGCTGGAGCAGCGCGGCGCCGAAGGCGAGGGTCTTGCCGGTGCCCGTGCGGGCCTGGCCGATGATGTCGTGCCCGCCGAGCGCGATCGGCAGGGCGAGCTCCTGGATGGGGAACGCCTCCACGATGCCTTCGGCTTCGAGGGCGTCTGCTATCTCGGGGACGACCCCGAGTTCACGAAAGGTAGTCAGGGCTTTCAGCCTCCAATATGCGGGGTCTCCGCTCCCGGGTGCGGCGCGGCCTGGTGGCGTGACGCCGCCGAACCGGCGTGTCCGCCGTTCCTGTGGCCACGCGCTCGCGCGGGAGGGACCAGCCGTTGCTCAAATCTTCCGGCGACCGCAGTCAGGGGTTGAAAGCAGTCACTCACTGTGGCTGCGTGCGGTCACACTCCGCAACGCAGTGTACCGACCGTTGATTGCCTACACCAATAGCCGGTCACTCGACCCAACGTTTCCATGGTTTCATCTATTCCGTCCCCAGCCCGCCAGGCCTTACGCACTCGGCGAGGCGGGGCCTGCGGACCGGTCCAAGGCGGGACGAGGACGGCCACATCCGGACACATCGCGACGACGCGGGCCCCCGCCCGGGGAGACGGGGGCCCGCGTCGGGGGTGGTGCCGGGGGTCAGTAGCTCCGGCGGCGGGTCCGCCATCCGTGGCCGCGCCCGCGGCCGCGCGTGTGCATCGTGGTGAGCGCCGCCACGCCCAGCGCGGCGATCACCACCGCGAAGACGAAGGCGACGAGCATGCCCGCCCCCAGCGCGTCCGCGACGACGCCGCCGAGGATCGCGCCGGCGATGCCGACGAGGACCGTGAGCAGGATGCCGATCGGATTGCGGCCCGGCACGACCAGCCGCGCGAGTGCACCGATCACGGCACCGACGACGATGAACCAAAGGATCGTGGTGAGCATTTCGATCAACCGTTCCTTTCCCTGGGCCGGTCGCCCGAGGTCGGTGATCGGTATGCCCCGCCTGCCAGGTTGAAACAAAAATCTGGTCAAGGCGCGTATGGGAACGGTAAAGTCGCAGGTCATCAGGCTGGTGAGGTGTCGCGCCGCTCGTGCGCACGGCTCGCCGCGCCGGTGCCGCCCGGGGTGGACGGCTCAGGTGCGCGGCTCAGGTGTACTGCGTGCCGAAGCCCACGCTGCGCTGCTCGTCCTCGGCGATCTCCAGGTAGCCGACGCGGGCCCCGGGGATGACGACGCGGCCGGCGCGGCGGTCCTTCAGCACCAGCACGCCGTGCGGGTCGGCGAGCGCCGCGCCGAGCGCGTCCTGCACCTCGTCGGCCGTCTGGTCGGTGTCGACCACCAGTTCCTTGGCCACGTTCTGAACCCCGATGCGAACCTGCACGCGATGCCTCCCGTCGTCGGGCGCGTCCCGCCGACCGCCGGCGGACCCGCATCCGATGGTCGCACGGAGATCGCCGGAGCGCGGCGCGCCCGGTTGTGCCGAGGGTGAACGCCCTCCGGCGCGGGCAGGGCCGGAGCCGGCGTCAGCTCTGGTCGTTGGTGCGCGGGAAACCGGAGATGCCGCGCCAGGCCAGCCGGGCGATGATCTTCTCCGCGGTGTCCTTGGGGATCGCCCGGTGCTGGGAGAGCCAGAAGCGGGCGCTGACCTCGGCCATGCCGACCAGGCCCATGCCGAGCAGGTGCGCCTCCTCGGCGGGGGCGTTGGTGTCCTCGGCGATGACCTGCGCGATCATCTCGGCGCACTGCTGGTTCGCGCGGTCGACGCGGGCGCGCACGGGCGCGACGTTGCGCAGGTCGGACTCGAAGACCAGCCGGTAGGCCTCGCCGTCGCCCGCCACGAAGTCGTAGAAGGCCTGCATGCTCGCCTGCACGCGAAGCTTGTTGTCCGTGGTGGACTCCAGCGCCTCGCGAACAATTTTCACCAGGGCCTCGGCGTGCTCGTCCAGCAGCGCCAGGTACAGCTCCAGCTTGCCCGGGAAGTGCTGGTAGAGCACGGGCTTGCTGACGCCCGCGCGCTCGGCGATCTCGTCCATCGCCGCGGCGTGGTACCCCTGGGCGACGAACACCTCCTGGGCCGCGCCGAGCAACTGCTTGCGGCGCGCCAGTCGCGGCAGTCTCGTGCCACGGGGGCGGGCGTCCGGGGTCGCGGTCACCACACTCTCCGATCACCGAATCGGGGGACGGATGGGGGGTGTCCGTCACCGGGAAACAATCTCATTATCCTACGCGCGAGTAACTCCGTTGGTCACGGGCGGCGCCCGCCGTCGTTCCTTCGCGCAGGTCAGTGTATTCCCGCCGGAACCGGAAGCGGGCCGCCACGATCTTTCTGTGAACCCTCCTTCCTGTGCCGGCGGCCAACGCGGATCAGCGGTAGTCGTCCTCGTCCAGCCGGACCTCCCGCCGCTGCTCGGCCGCGTCGGCCTCGTTCGCGTCGTCCGGGATGGGGCCGCCCTCGACGCGCTCCTCGTCGTCGAGGGCGGCGCGCTGCTCGGCCGCGTCGGCCTCGTTGGCGTCGTCGGGGGCGGGCTGCTCCAGGTCGTCGGTCTCGCTCATCAGGGGTCCTCCTCCAGGTTCACGGCCGCCTCAGGGTCCACGGCCGTCTCGGGTCACAGCATCCCGGCCAGCTCCCGCAGCGGCGCCTCGACGGACTCGCCGTGGGTCGGGAACGCGTGGACGACGTCGGCGAGCAGGCTCAGCGGCGTCTCCGCGCGGATGGCCAGGGCGATCTCGCTCATCCACTCCTCGGCGTGGAGTCCGGCGGCGGCGGCGCCGACCAGCAGCCCGCGGGCCGGGTCGGCGTACAGCTCCACCCGTCCGCGCTCGTCGGCCTCGACCGCCGCCCGCGCCGTCGCGGCGAGGTCGTACCCGGCGGTGAGGATGTCTATGCCGAGTTCCTCCGCCTGCGTCGGGGAGATCCCCACGGAGTAGACGGTGGGCGTCGTGTAGACGACGCGGGGGATGGCGCGGTAGTCGGCCTCGCGCCGGTGGCCGAGCAGGTTCGACAGCGCGACCTGCGCCTGGTAGCGGGCGGCGTGCGCGGTGCGGGCGACGCCGGTGACGTCGCCCGCCGCCCACACGCCGCCCGCTTCGCACGGCACCCGGCACGTCTCGTCCACGGGGATCCCCTGGCCGGGGGTGACGTCGATGCCGAGGTTCTCCAGCCCGAGGCCCTCCACGCGGGGGCGGCGCCCGGCGGCGGCGAGGACGCGGTCGGCGTCGAGGGTGCCGCCGTCGGTCAGCCACAGCCGCAGCCCCACGTCCTTGCGCTCGGCGTCGGCGACGGCGGTGCCGAGCCGCAGGTCGACGCCCATCCGGCGCAGGGCGTCCGCGAGCACCTCGCCGGCGAACGGCGCCTCCGCGGTCAGCAGCCGCCCGGACGCCTCGACGACCGCGACCTGGGAGCCGAACGCCGCGTACACCTGCGCCAGCTCGCAGCCGACCGGGCCGCCGCCGAGGATCACCAGCCGGCGCGGCAGGTCGGGGACCGACAGGGCCTCGGCGCTCGTCCACAGCGGCACGTCGGCGAGCCCCTCGACGGGCGGGATGACCGGCTCGCTGCCGGTGCAGACGACGAGGTCGCCGAAGCCGTGGACGGCGCCGTCCACCTCGATCCGGCCGTGGTCGAGGACCTGCCCCCGGCCGCGCAGGACGGTCACGCCGTCCTCGGCCATCCGGGCGACGGCGGGGTCGTCGCCCCGGTTCCCGGCCAGGGCGTCCCGGCGGGCGAGGGCCATCTCCCAGGTCTCGCCGCGGCGGGCCGACAGCAGCAGCGACTTGGACGGGACGCAGGCGAAGTACGGCGACTCCCCGCCGACGAGGCGGTTCTCGACGAGCGCGACGTCCCTTCCCGCGCGGGCGAGGCCGGTCGCGACCAGCTCTCCCGCGGTCCCCCCGCCCAGCACCACGGCGTCGTAGTGATGGTTGTGCGACAACGGTCTCTTCCTTCCACCCGTGGTGTCCCCAGGCACCATGGTGACGGAACGCGGTCCCGGAGAGTGCCGATTCGAACACATAGGGCACCCGAGATCGCCGATGTCGCTCAGGGCAGGGGCCGGTGGTCCTTCAGCAGCGGTTCCAGGAGGTCGCCGTGCTCGTCCACCCGGGCGAGGACGTCCTCGGGGCCGAAGACGAGGTCGGCGGCGTCCCCGCACGACTCCAGCTCGTCCCAGGTGATGGGCGTCGACACCGAGGGGCGGTTCCCGGCGCGCAGCGAGTAGGGCGCGACGGTCGTCTTGGCCGGGTTGTTCTGGCTCCAGTCGACGAAGACCTTGTCCTTGCGCAGCCGCCGCTCCATCTTGGCGACGACCAGCTTCGGGTTCTCGTCGGCCAGGCGCTGCGCGGCGGCCTTGGCGTACTCCGACGTCCGTTCGGCCTCCTTCGGCTCCTCGATCGGGACGTACAGGTGCAGGCCCTTCTTGCCGCTCGTCTTCGGGTAGGACTCCAGGCCGTCCTCGGCGAGCACGTCGCGGAGCAGGGCGGCGACCTCGCACGCCTCCACGATCGTGGCGGGCGGGCCCGGGTCCAGGTCGAAGACCACCAGGTCGGGGGTGTGCACCTTGCCGCGCGGACCGACCTTCCACTGCGGGACGTGCAGTTCCAGCGCGGCGAGGTTCGCGCACCACACGAGCGTGGGCAGGTCGTCGACGACGACGAAGTCGAGGGTGTCGCGGCCCTTGGAGCTGCCGGGGGTGGGGATCGTCGCCGTGCGGACCCAGTCCGGGGTGTGGGAGGGGGCGTTCTTCTCGAAGAACTTGCCGCCGTCGACGCCGTCCGGCCAGCGGATGCGGGTCGCCGGGCGGTCCTGCAGGTGGGGGAGCATGACCGGGGCGATGCGGGCGTAGTAGTCGATGACCTCGCCCTTGGTGAACTCCGGGTACAGGTTCTTGTCGAGGTTGGAGAGGGAGAGCTGACGGCCGTCCACGTCGACGGCGGTCCTCTTACTGCTCACTCGTGACCTCCAGGGGGTCCTTGTCGTCACGCAGGCCCCGCCAGGACGGGAAGCGGAGGCGGCCGTCCCTGGTCCGGGCACTGTAGGCGACCTCCCCGACGAGCCGGGGCTCAACCCACTGGGCGTCGCGGGCGAACTCGCGCGGAACGGGCTCGTCGTAGGGGCTCGTCGAACGGCGCAGCGGCCACAGCGTCTCGTACAGCTCGTCCAGGGCGCGGTCGCTGAAACCCGTGCCCACGTGTCCGACGAAACCGAGCAGGCCCTTCATGTCGTACTCGCCCAGCAGCAGCGAGCCCACGCCGCCCTCGCGCCGGCCCTTCCCGGGCTTCCAGCCGCAGACGACGACCTCGCGCGTCATGAAGTTCTTCACCTTGCGCCAGAAGTCGACGCGGCGCCCCGGACGGTACGGCGAGTCGAGGCGCTTGGCGAGCAGGCCCTCCATCTGCTGCTCGCGGGTGAAGGCGAGCAGTTCCTCCACCTGGGTCTGGTCACCGCCGTGCAGGTACGGGGGCACCTCGACGGGGCCGGTGCCGGCGAGGTCCAGCTCCGCCAGCACCGAGCGGCGGTCGGCGTAGGGGACGTCGTACAGGACGTGCCCGTCCAGGAAGAGGACGTCGAACACGACGTAGCGGACGGGAACCTCGCGGATCAGCCGGGGGTCGGGGCGCTGGACGTGCATCCGGCGCTGGAGGCGTTCGAAGCTGGGGCGTCCCTCCTGGAAGGCGACGACCTCGCCGTCCAGGACGACGTCGCTCTCGGGCAGCAGGTCGGCGAGGGCGGACAGCTCGGGGTAGCGGCTCGCCACCTCGCCGCCGCGCCGTCCGGCGGCGCGGACGCCGTCGGCGGAGACGTGCGACAGGACGCGCACGCCGTCCCATTTCAGCTCCAGACCCCACTTCCCGCCGTCGGAGGGGAGGTCCCCGGTGGAGGCCATCATCGGCTCGACGGGCCACGGCATGGTCATAACGCCGTCTTACCCCGTCCCGCCGCACGGGGAAAGGATCACGACGCCCTTCTGGCGCAAATCGAACGACGTTGCGACGCTAGGGGCAGGAACGTGCTGGGTAAGGACGGATCATGCGCAGTATCTGGAAGGGCGCGATCTCCTTCGGTCTGGTGACCATACCGGTGAAGCTCTACTCGGCGACCGAGCAGCGGGACGTCGCCTTCCACCAGGTGCACCGGGAGGACGGGGGGCGCATCAAGTACAAGCGGGTGTGCACGCTCGACGGCGAGGAGGTCCCCTACTCCGACATCGCCAAGGGCTACGAGCTGCCGAGCGGCGAGATGGTCATCCTCACCGACGAGGACTTCGCCGACCTGCCGCTGTCGTCCAGCCGCCGCATCGACGTCCTGCAGTTCGTGGAGCGCGAGGAGGTCGACCCGATCTACTTCGCGAAGTCCTACTACCTGGAGCCCGACGCGCAGGGCGCCAAGCCGTACGTGCTGCTGCGGGACGCGCTGGAGAGCTCCGGCCAGGTCGCGATCGTCAAGGTGGCGCTGCGGCAGCGCGAGTCGCTCGCGACGCTGCGGGTCCGCGAGGGCGTGTTCGTCCTGGAGACGATGCTGTGGCCGGACGAGGTCCGCGCGCCGGAGTTCCCCTTCCTGGAGGAGGACATCGAGGTCCGCAAGCAGGAGCTGTCGATGGCGACGTCGCTGATCGAGTCGATGGAGGGGGACTTCGACCCCGGCGAGTACAAGGACGCCTACCGGGAGGCGCTCCAGGCGGTGATCGACGCCAAGGTCGAGGGGCGGGAGGTGGCGCGGCCCGCCGAGGAGGGCGCGGAGGAGCCCGCCGCGGACCTGCTCAGCGCGCTGCGCGCCAGCGTTGAGGCGGCGAAGAAGAGCCGCGGCGAGAAGGCGGGGAAGGCGGCGTCCGGCAAGGGGACGGCGGCGAAGAAGCCCGCCGCGCGCAAGACGGCGTCGTCCAAGGCCGGCGAGAAGAAGGAGCCGGCCAAGAGCCGCAGCCGCAAGTCGGCGTGACCCCGCCGCCGGCCGGGCCGGCGGCGAGGTCGGGGTGATCCCGGAGCCGCGGCTCAGAACGGGACGGTGGTGCAGAACAGCCGTGCGCCCGCGTCGCCCGTCTTCGGGTCGGTGGGCTTGGCGTGCACGACGAGCGATCCCGCGGCCTTCTCCGCGACGCGCCACGGCACGGACGTGCGGGAGTGGCCGCGCCCGTCGGCGCGGACGGTGACGTCGAGCCAGATCTCCTTCTTCGGCATCGGCGTTCCGGGCGGCGCGTCGGGATCGTGGTAGTGCGGCCCGGCGTCCTCGGGCTTCGGCCCGCACCGGTTCACGTGGACGTGGGCGCCGAACGTCCGGCCGGCGGCCTCGCGCGGCATGCCCCACACCCGCAGGGACACCCAGGTCCTGTGGTGGTCGCGGACCACGACGACCTTGGTCTTCGCGGTCCGGAAGGCTTGGTCGTGGACGTTGTCGGGCCCGCGCACGACGATCGCGTGCGGCCCGGACCGGGCGAGGGCAGGGGCGGCGGGGACGAGCGCGGCGCCGGACGCGGCGAGCGCGGACGCGGCGAGCAGGGCGGGAGCGCGGACGGGCGTTCGCATGACGCTTCCTCTCCGTGGTGCGGGGCGCCGGACGCCGCGGGCGTGGCGGCGTCCGGGCTCGGTGGTTCACGAGCATGCCCCCGGAGCGGGCGGCGGCGTCCCCCCGAATCGGTCAGGGGGCGGCCGCGTGCGCCGAGCGGTTCAGTTGTCGCGGCGGGCGGCGAGCACGCGCCCGACGGCCGCGGCGGCGGCGGACGGGTCGGCGCACGGCGCGATCCGCTCGCCCCAGCCGTAGCAGTAGGACCAGCCGTCGCCGGAACGTTCCCGCACCGCGATGACGCTCTCGTTCACCCGCGGCAGGCGCGGGTCGGCGATGTGCGCGGTCGGACGGCGGTCGGCGGGCGCGGCGACCTCGACCGCCCAGCCGGCGGAGCGCAGGACGTCCGTGAGCCGCTCCAGGTGCGCGAGCGCCGTCTCGGCCTCGGTGATCATCAGCACGGACATGGTGCCTCCAAAGGAACGTCCCGGCACGGGAAGGGTTCGGGGATCCGCCGGGCGGGGGCCGTCGCGGAATGCGTCACACGAGGGGTGCAGCCGGTGGAATGGCGTTCAGTCTTGCGCCGGGCGGAGGAGACCACAAGCGGTTCGGAAGGATTGGTGGCCGGCACTTCGGAGTGCCGGCCACCGGGGCGGGCGTCAGCCCACGGGCTCCAGCCGCGACGGGGGAGCGGCGGGGGCGTCGCCCTCCCGGATCCCGTACCGGCCGTAGAGCCGGGCCAGCGGGCCGGGCGCCCACCAGTTCGCGCGGCCGAGCAGCCGCATCGTGGCGGGCACGAGCAGCGCCCGGACGACCGTCGCGTCCAGCAGGATCGCCACGGCCATCCCGACGCCGGTCATCTTGATGAACGTGATGCCGGACGTCGCGAACGCGCCGATCACCACGATGAACAGCAGCGCGGCGCTGGTGATGATGGCGCCGGTGCGCTGCACGCCGGAGGCGACGGCCGCGGTGTTGGAGCCGGTCAGGTCGTACTGCTCGCGGACCCGCGACAGCAGGAACACCTCGTAGTCCATCGAGATGCCGAAGAGCATCGCCAGCATGAGGATCGGCATCGCGGGGGAGATGGAGCCGGTCGCGGTGAAGCCGAGCGGGCCGGACAGGTGGCCGTCCTGGAAGACCAGCACGACCGCGCCGAAGGTGGCCGACAGCGACAGCATGTTCATGACGATCGCCTTCAGCGGCAGCAGCACCGACCCGAACGCCAGGAACAGCAGGAGGAACGTGGCGCCGCCGACGAGCAGGGCCAGCCAGGGCAGGGTCGCGCCGATGCTGTCGAGCTGGTCGACGACGTCGGCCGTCTCGCCGCCGACGTAGGCGCGCGCGCCGGGCGGCGGCGGGACGTCCCGGACCCGCTGGACGAGGTCGCGGGCGGCGCCGGAGTTCGGGTCGGCGTCGTAGCGCAGCGCGATCCGGGTCGTCGTCCCGCCGGCGCCGGTCACCGTCGCGTCCGTGACGCCGGGCAGCGCGTCCAGGCGGGCCCCGTACGCCTGGACGGCGGCCCGGTCGGACGTCCCGGTCACGACGGCCTCGATGGGGCTGGTGGCGTTGCGGGGGAACCGGGTCTCCAGCGTCTCGGAGACGACCCGCGCGTCCGTGCCGTCCGGCAGCACCTTCGCGTCCACGCCGCCCCAGTTGATGCGCAGGAACGGCGCGCCGAGCGCGAGGAGCAGCGCCACCGTCGCGACCATGTAGACGACCGGGCGGCGCATCACGCTGCGCGCGACCCGTCCCCACCAGCCGTCGGACCGGCCGCCGGCCGCCGCCCGGCGCCGCCGGATCGGCAGCGCGTTCACCCGCGGGCCGAGGACGGCCATCAGCGCGGGCAGCACGGTCAGTGCCCCGGCCATGCACACCAGCACGGTGGCGATGCCGCCGTAGCCCATGGAGACCAGGAAGTTCTGGTCGAACAGCAGCAGCCCGGACAGCGACACGGCGACCGTGACGCCGGAGACCGCGACGGTGCGCCCGGCCGTGGCCATGGTGGCGGCCAGCGCGTCCTCGGCGGAGGCGCCGTCCCGGCCGATCTCCTCGCGGAACCGGCTGACCATGAACAGCCCGTAGTCGATGGCGAGGCCGAGCCCGAGGAACGTGGTGATGTTGACCGCGAAGATCGACACGTCGGTGACGTAGGCCAGCGCGTGCAGCGCGGTGAACGAGCCGAGGATGGCCAGGCCGCCGACCAGCAGCGGCAGGCTCGCCGAGACCAGCCCGCCGAAGATCAGCACCAGCAGCACCAGCAGGACCGGCATGGCCATGCCCTCGGCCCGGCCGATGTCGGACGAGACGCGCTCGTTGATCGCGACGCCGGTGCCGACCGCGCCGCCGACCTTCGCGGTGAGCCCGCCGCCGACCTCGGTGAGGTCGTCCTCGACCGCCTTGTAGTTGTCCTCCCTGGCGGCCTCGTCGGAGCCGGCGAGCTGGAGGACGGCATAGGTCGCCTTGCGGTCGTCGCTGACGAACTGCGGCGCGCTGGTCGTCCAGTACGTGCTGGCCTTGGCGACCTTGCCGGGTGGCAGCGCGGCCAGCGCGCGCTCCACCGACGCCCGGAAGGACGGGTCGTCGACGGTCGTCCTGCCCTGGTAGAGGACCACGACGTCGGCGCCGTCCCGCCCGAGGTCGCGCTCGGCGATCCGCTCCGCCGTCGCGCTCTGGCTGCCCGGCGTGTCGAAGCCGCCGGAGGAGGTCAGCGCGCCGAAGACGCCCGTGCCCCACACCGCGGCGAACACCAGGAACGCCCCCGCGGCGGCGAGGACCCACCGCCTGCGCCGGTGGACCCACCTGCCCCATCGCTCGAACATGACGCTCCTCCTCCAGCCCCGTTACCTTGAGTAAGTTCAGTGAACGCCGTAAACTGAGAACAGCGTTAACTTTGCATACAGCGTTAGCTGTCGTCAAGGGTGTTTTTGAGGAATCATGCGAGGGCGGCCGGTGACGGCCGGGCACCCGGCAGAGAGGGGGCGAGGTGGCATCGCGTCGTGATCGTCTGCGGGCCGCGACCGTCAGGGAGATCACCGACACCGCCCGGCGGATCCTCGTGGAGGAGGGCCCCGAAGCGGTGACGCTGCGCGCCATCGCCCGCGAGATGGGCATGACCGCCCCCGCGCTCTACCGCTACTTCGGCAGCCACGGCGAGCTGCTGCGGCACCTGGTCGGCGACCTGTTCACCGAGCTGACCGCAGACCTGCACGCGGCCATGGAGGACGTGCCGAAGGGCGACATGAGCGGCAAGTTCATGACGGTGGCCCGCCAGTTCCGCCTCTGGGCGCTGGCGCATCCCCGCGAGTACTCGCTGCTCTTCGGGACGCCCGTGCGCGGCGCCGCGCACCAGCAGGAGGTCGACTTCGCCGAGGAGTGCGCCCGCCAGTTCGGCTGGACGTTCATGGCCCTGTTCCTGGAGCTGTGGAGGAAGCAGCCGTTCCCGGTGATGCCCGAGGAGGAGATCGACCCCGGCCTGCGCGAGGAGCTGCGCCGCTACCGCGACGACGTGCTCGGCATCGCCCTGCCGCTCGGGGTGATCCAGCAGTTCCTCAAGTGCTGGATCAGGCTCCAGGGCGGCGTCAGCCTGGAGGTCTTCGGCCACCTGGAGTTCGCCCTGAGCGACGCCGCCCCCATGTTCGAGCTGATGCTCCAAGAGGTGACCGTCGAACTCGGCCTGACCTACGCGCCCCCCAGGGGGTGAGCCGGGGCTCGGCGGCGGCCGGGCGGGGTCCGGACAGCGGAAGGCCCCCGGACCCGGGACGGGTGCGGGGGCCTTCGGGCGGGCGTCAGTAGGACGGGAGGCTGGGGTCGATCTGGTTGACCCAGGCCAGGACGCCGCCGCCGACGTGGACGGCGTCGCCGAAGCCGGCGTTCTTCACGACGGCGAGGGCCTCGGCGGAGCGGACGCCCGACTTGCAGTGCAGGACGATCTTCTTGTCCTGCGGCAGGCGCTCCAGGGCGGAGCCGTTCAGGAACTCGCCCTTGGGGATGAGCGTGGCGCCCGGGATCGCGACGATCTCGTACTCGTTGGGCTCGCGGACGTCCACGAGGAAGATGTCGTCGTCCCGCTCCTGCATGGCCTTGAGGTCGTGCACGGAGATCGTGGAGTCCCTGACGGCCTCGGCGGCCTCGTCGGACACCGCGCCGCAGAAGGCCTCGTAGTCCTCCAGCAGCTCGGTCTGCGTCGGGTTCTTGCCGCACAGCGGGCACTCGGGGTCCTTGCGGACCTTGACCGAGCGGTAGGTCATCTCCAGGGCGTCGTAGACCATCAGCCGGCCGACGAGCGGCTCGCCGATGCCGGTCAGCAGCTTGATGGCCTCGTTCACCTGGATGGAGCCGATCGACGCGCACAGCACGCCGAGCACCCCGCCCTCGGCGCAGGAGGGCACCATGCCGGGCGGCGGCGGCTCGGGGTAGAGGCAGCGGTAGCAGGGGCCGTGCTCGGCCCAGAACACCGACGCCTGGCCGTCGAACCGGTAGATCGAGCCCCAGACGTACGGCTTGCCGAGCAGGACGGCGGCGTCGTTCACCATGTAGCGGGTGGCGAAGTTGTCGGTGCCGTCCACGATCAGGTCGTACCCGGAGAAGATCTCCATGACGTTGTCGCGGTCGAGCGCGACGTCGTGCACCACGACGTCGATCAGCGGGTTGATGTCGCGGACGGTCTCGGCGGCCGACTCGACCTTCGGCTTGCCGAGCGACGACTGCCGGTGGATGATCTGCCGCTGCAGGTTGGACTCGTCGACGACGTCGAAGTCGATGACGCCGAGGGTGCCGACCCCGGCGGCGGCCAGGTAGAGCAGGGCGGGGGAGCCGAGGCCGCCCGCGCCGACGACCAGGACCTTGGCGTTCTTGAGGCGCTTCTGCCCGGCCATGCCCACGTCGGGAATGATCAGGTGCCGCGAGTAGCGGTTGACCTCGTCGCGGGTGAGCTCCGGGGCGGGCTCGACCAGAGGTGGCAACGACACGTGAGTGCTCCTGTGCTGGCGTTCGACGTTCAGGGACGGCGGGACGTCATCGTCCTCCCACGGCACAACCTTGCCATGTGCTGCGGCATTCCCGGCAGCCGCCCGCCGGACGGTCGCCGGTGTCTTCCCCGCTACCGGAATGGATCGCCATAAAAGGGGCACCGTACGGGCGCGAGGCCGGCGACCGGACCGGCCGCGGGTGAGGAGAGGTGACGGGCATGGGGTTCATGAAGAGGCTCACGGGGGAACGGGCCGGCCGCCGGACGGCGGGGAGGCGGCGCAAGCCCAGCCAGCGCGAGCTGCGGGCGCGGATGCGCACCGAGCAGGCCGAGCAGAAGCTCCTGGAGACCGAGGCCCTCATCCACGAGGAGGCCGAGCGGCTGCGCCGCGGCACCCGGACTTCCGCATAATCCGGGCTTTCAGGGGCATAGCCGGGTTGGACGACTCTCCGTACACGAGGAGGAACCATGGGTTTCCTCGACAAGCTGAAGAACAAGGCTCAGCAGGCCAAGGGCCGGGGCAAGGAAGAGGCCGGACGCCAGTCCGGTGACCCGTACCTGGAGGCCGAGGGTAAGAGCGACCGCGCGACCGGCGGCGCCAAGCAGGTCGGCGAGAAGGCCAAGGACGCCGCCAGGGAGGCGAAGCGGGCCGTGGAGTGAGTCCGCGGACGTCGGCCTCCGGCCGCGGAACCTGGTGAAGCGGGCCCCTCTGCGGAGGGGCCTCTTCCCCTTCTCCGCCGGGCCGCGACGCCCGGCCTTCGCGGGATGACCGGCGGAATGTCGCGAAGCGCCGTTAATCTTGACTGTTGTGGCATTCCTGCCCCCCTCCCAGCAGCCGCCCCCGCCGCGGTCCCCGCACCAGCCCGGCGCGCCCGGCGGCTTCCGCCCGCCCGGGCCGCCCGGCC
>NZ_BAABEV010000067.1:0-35568 GCF_039540335.1 Actinomadura verrucosospora
GGTGGACGCGGCGGCCCTCGGCGCTGCGGGCCAGCGCGGCGGCCCGGCGGCGCTCGGTGTCGGCCCGCAGCAGGTCGAGCCGGCGCTGCAGGGCGTCGGTCTCGGCGGTGCGGGCGTGGATCTGGTCGACGAGCTCGGAGTGCCGCTCGGCGGCCACCGGCTCGCTGCGGTGCACCTCGACGCCGGCGACGGCGGCCAGGGCCCCGGTGAGGGCGAGGACGAGCAGGACGCCGGCGCCCCGGAGGCCCCGCGGCCGCCTCCCGGCCCCGGAGGCGGCTTTGCGCGCCGCGGCCTCGGCGTAGCCGGGGTCGAGGCGCCGCCCGGCGAACAGGTCGGCGAGCAGCGACATGGAGGCGTCGGGGCGCCGGTCGGGCGGCCGCCCCCGGCCCTCGGGCCGCCCGTCGGGCTCCCGGCCGCCGGGCTCGTCCTCAGGTGAGATCACCGGCCCATCATGGCAAGGTCCGGCGCGGAGCGGCGGGTCAGGCGGTCGCGGGGCGCAGGCCGATGTGGACGGCGAGGGCGGCCAGCACCGAGCCCATCAGGTAGCGCTGGGCGCGCCGCCAGCCGGGCCGGCGCGCGAGGAAGGCGGCGATGGAGCCGGCGCCGAGCACGATGAGGGCGTTGACGGTGACGGCGATCACGACCTGGACGGCGCCGAGCAGCAGGATCTGGACGGCGACGCTGCCGCGCCCGGGGTCGGCGAACTGCGGGAGCAGCGACACGTACAGGACGGCGATCTTGGGGTTGAGCAGGTTGGTGACCAGGCCCATGGCGAACAGCCGGCGCGGCGGGTCGGCGGGCAGGTCCGCGGGCGTGAAGGCGGTCGTGCCGCCGGGCCGCAGCGTCTGCCACGCCAGCCACAGCAGGTAGCAGGCGCCGGCCAGCTTGATCGCGGTGTAGAGGGGCGGCACGAGCGTGAAGACCGTGGTGAGGCCCGCGGTGGCGGCCGCGACGTAGACGAGGAACCCCGCGGCGACGCCACCGAGCGAGATCAGCCCGGCGCGGCGGCCCTGCGTCACCGACCGCGACACCAGATAGATCATGTTGGGCCCCGGGGTGAGGACGAGGCCGAGGGCGAACAGGGCGATGGCCGCGACGGCCCCGAACGAGATCATTGCGCTCCAGACGACTCGAAGTTCTCCAAGAGTAGAAGTCGGGGTATCCTCGGTGCAATAAGAGAATTGTTCTCGGTGCAATGTGGGGTTCAGGTGGACGATTTCCGGCGGGTCGCGGACGAGCTGGCCGCCGACATCGCGGCGGGGCGGCTGCGCCCGGGCGAGCGGCTGCCGCCGCAGCGCGCCTTCGCCCGGCGCCGGGGCATCGCGGGCTCCACGGCGAACCGCGTGTACCGCGAGCTGGCCAGGCGCGGCCTGGTGGTGGGCGAGGTCGGGCGCGGGACCTTCGTCCGCGCCGCCGAGCGCCCGCCGGGGCCCGCGCTCGCCGAGCCCGCCGCCGCGCGCGTCGACCTGGAGCTCAACCACCCCGTGGCGCCGGGCCTGAGCGCCCTGCTGGCCGAGGGGCTGGAGCGCCTGCGCCGCCCGGACGTCCTGGCCGCCGCGCTCGGCCTCGCCGGGGTCGCGGGGACCGCCGCCGCCCCCGCGGTCGCGGCGGCGCTGCTGACCTCGCCCGGCCTGCGGCCCGCCCCCTCCGACGTCCTGTTCGCGGGGAACGGCCGGCAGGCCGTCGCGGGCGCGGTGGCGGCGCTCGTGCCCGCGGGCGGCCGGCTCGGCGTGGAGGCGCTGACCTATCCAGTGATCAAGGGGATCGCGGCCCGGCTCGGGGTGACGCCGGTCCCGATCGCGATGGACGAGCACGGCCTGCGCCCGGACGCGCTCGCCGAGGCCCATCGCGCCGCGCCGCTCGGCGGCGTCTACGTCCAGCCGACGCTGCACAACCCCCGCGGGACCACGATGCCGGAGCGGCGCCGCGCCGAGCTGGCCGGCGCGCTGGAGCGGCTCGGCCTGCACGCCGTGGAGGACCGCGTCTGGGCGTTCCTTCCGGACGGCGGGCCGGAGCCGCTCGCGGCGCACGCCCCGCACCGCACCGTCCTGGTCGACAGCCTCTCCAAGCGCCTCGCGCCCGGTCTGAGCCTCGGCTTCGCCGTTCCGCCCGCGGCGCTCGCCGGGCGCGTCGCCACCGCGCTGCGCTCCGGAGCCTGGGGCCCGCAGGGGTTCGCGCTGGAGGCCGCGGCGGGCTGGATCGCCGACGGGACGGTCGAGAAGGTCGTGCGGGCCAAGCGCGCCGACGCCGCGTCGCGGCAGCGGATCGCGGCCCGGTGCCTGGAGGGCGCGGCCGTCCGGTCCGATCCCTGCTCGTACTTCTGCTGGTGGGAGCTGCCCCAGCGGTGGCGGGCCGAGACGTTCGTGGCGGCGGCCGCCCGGCGCGGCATCGCCGTCACCCCGGCCGCCGCCTTCGTCGTGGGGGGCGCCGCCGCCCCGCGGGCCGTCCGCATCGGCCTGGCGTCCCCGCCGCCGGACGTCCTCGCCCGCGCCCTGCGGACGCTCGCCGGGATCGCCGCGGGGGACCCCGACGACGACGCCCCCGACTGACCGGATCCGGCGGCTGGACGCGCATCGGAAGATCGTCCATCGTCGGGGTGGGGTCGCCCGGCGGGAGGACAGATGATCGAGGTCCGCGAGGTGGGGCAGCGAGCGGCCGGGGGGCGGCGGACGCTGCGGGAGGTGTCGCTGTCGATCGGCGCCGGGGAGCTGGTGGCGATCATCGGCGGCAGCGGGGCGGGCAAGACCACCCTGCTGGACGCCATCGCGGGCGTCCGGCCGCCCGCCGAGGGCGAGGTCAGGTACGACGGCGGCGCGGCGGGCCCGGCCGCGGGCTCGCTGGGCTACGTGCCGCAGGACGACATCGTGCACCTGGAGATGCCGCTGCGGCGCACGCTGCGGTACGCGGCGGGGCTGCGGCTGCCCGCGGGGACGCCCCCCGAGCGCGCCGAGCGCGCCGTGGACGGCGTCCTGGAGGCGCTCGCGCTGACCGCGCGGGCCGGGCAGCGCGTCGGGTCGCTGAGCGGCGGCGAGCGCAAGCGGGCCAGCATCGCGGTCGAGATGCTGACGCGGCCCCGCGTGTTCTTCCTGGACGAGCCCACCTCCGGCCTCGACCCGGCGACCTCGGCCGACCTGATGCGGCTGCTGCGCGGGCTCGCCGACTCGGGGACCACGGTGGTGATCACCACGCACCATCCGCCGGACGTCCTGGTGTGCGACCGGGTGGCCATCCTCGCCCAGGACGGGCGGCTGGTCTTCTACGGAGCACCGGATGAGGCGCGAGAGCGGTTCCAGGCGGACCGGATCGAGGACATCTATCTGCGGCTGGCCGAAGGGGAGTCGCACGAGTGGACGGGCCGGTTCGGCGCGCGCGGGCGCGGCGCACCCCCGGCCCCGGCGTCGGCCCCGGCGTCGGCCCCGGCGTCGGCGTCGGCGTCGGCGTCGGCGTCGGCGTCGGCGTCGGCGTCGGCGTCAGGGCCGGAGACCGGCCCGGCGGTCACCGCGTTCCGGCAGTGGGCTCTGCTCACCCGGCGCAACCTGGACCTGATCACCCGCAACCGGCTCACGCTCGCGGTGCTGCTCGGGTCGCCGCTCATGGTGCTGGCGATGTTCGCGGTCCTGTTCCGGCCGGGGGCCTTCTCGCCGGAGTCCCCCAGCCCCGCCGCGACGGTGATGATCCTTTTCTGGATCGCCTTCGGGGGGTTCTTCTTCGGCCTGACCTACGGGCTGCCGCAGATCTGCGGCGAGCTGCCGGTCCTGCGGCGGGAGCGGCTCACCGGGCTGCGGATCGCGCCCTACGTGCTGGCGAAGGCGACCGTCCTGCTGCCGCTGCTGGCCGTGGTGGACGCGCTGGTGCTCGGCGTCCTGCGGGTCCTGGACCGGCTGCCCGCGGCGGGGTGGGGGACGTACGGGGAGCTGTTCGTCACGCTGCTGCTGTGCTCGCTGGCGGCGCTCGCGCTGGGCCTGCTCGTGTCGGCGGCCGTCACCGACCCGGCCCAGGCCACGATGGCGCTGCCGATGCTCTGCTTCCCGCAGGTGCTGTTCGTGGGCGCGATCCTGCCGGTCCCGGTGATGGCGGCGCCCGGACGATGGCTGAGCTGCGCCATGTCCAACCGGTGGGCCTTCGAGGGCCTCGGGCACAGCCTCGGGGTGGAGCGGCTCTGGGCGAGCGGGCGCTCGCCGCTGGGGCCGCCTCTGCTCGCCTCCTACGGTGACACGTTCTCGCGGTCGCCGGCCGTGGACTGGGCGCTGCTCGGCGGGTTCACGGCGCTGTTCCTGGCAGGGGCCTGCCTGGTCCTCACCCGGAGGACATAAAACCCCTTCCCCATAGGCCATTTAAGGACACCACGGCGCTCTTGCGTCACCTCCGGCGCGTCCCTGACCGTTTAATGAGGAATGCGGCTTTTGCATACGGGGGTACATTTTGAGCGCTTCGTCCAGTTATGACGTCGACCTCATGCCCGGCTACGCGGAGACGCGACCGCTGGACGAGCTGCGGGCCGCCGAGTACGCCTACCTGGACGAGCAGACGTACCTGGACTACACCGGCTCGGGCGTCGCCGCCGCCGCGCAGATCCGCGCGCACGCCGAGCGCCTCGCGGGGCGCTGCTTCGGGAACCCGCACTCGGAGAACCCCACCTCCAGCGCCTCCACGGCCCTCGTCGAGCGGGCCCGGCGGGCGGTCCTGGCGTTCTTCAACGCCTCCCCCGAGGAGTACGCGGTGGTGTTCACGCACAACGCCACCGGCGCATGCCGCCTCGTCGGGGAGGCCTATCCGTTCGAGCGGGGCGGGCGCCTCGTCCTCACCGGCGACAACCACAACTCGGTGAACGGGATCAGGGAGTTCGCGAGGGCGCGCGGAGCCGAGGTCGCCCACGTGCCCGTCCGCGGGCCCGACCTGCGGGTCCGCAAGGCCGACCTCGCCGCGGCGCTGGGCGGCGCCGGCGGCCTGCTGGCCTTTCCCGCGCAGAGCAACTTCAGCGGCGTCCGGCACCCGCTGAGCTGGGTCGACCTCGCCCACGCGCACGGCTACGACGTGCTGCTGGACGCGGCCGCCTTCGCGCCCGCCGGGCGCCTCGACCTCAGCCGGGTCCGGCCCGACTTCGTCCCCGTGAGCTGGTACAAGGTGTTCGGGTACCCGACCGGCGTGGGCAGCCTGGTCGCCCGCCGGGACGCCCTGGCCCGGCTGCGCCGCCCCTGGTTCGCCGGCGGGACGATCCAGGCGGTCAGCGCGCTCGGCGGCTGGCACGTGCTCGCGCCCGACGAGACCGCGTTCGAGGACGGCACCCTGAACTTCCTGTCCATCCCCGACGTGGAGTTCGGCATCCGCTGGGTCGGCGGCATCGGCATGGACCTCGTCCAGCGCCGCGTGGGGTGCCTGACCTCGCTGCTCCTTCGCCGCCTCGGGGACCTGCGCCACGCCGACGGCTCCCCCCTGGTCCGGGTGTACGGGCCGGAGGGCGCCGGCGGGCGCGGCGGCACCGTCGCGTTCAACGTGCTCGACCGCCGCGGCGCGGTCGTGGACGAGCGGATCGTGGCCCGTGACACCGCCGCCGCGGGCATCTCGATCCGGACCGGCTGCTTCTGCAACCCCGGCGCGGGCGAGGGCGCCTTCGAGATCCCCGAGCACGCCCTGCGCCGGACCGCCCGCCTGCGGATGCGGACGCTCGACGACTACCTGGGCGTGCTCGGGCTGCCGAGCGGCGGCGCGGTCAGGGCGTCCCTCGGCCTCGTGTCGAACGTCGCCGACGTGGAGCACCTCATCGCGTTCCTCGGCGCGCGCTACGCCGACCGGGAACCCGACCGGACCGGCCTCAGGCCCCGCGAACGCTGCTGAGGACGCTCAGGAGCCCGCGCGCTCGACGACGGCGGCCCACTCCGCCAGCAGCGCCTGGGCGGTGTCGGCGTCCGGCCCCTCGGCCCACAGGTGCGTCACCGCCTCCGCGGGATCGGGCAGCACGAGGACCCAGCGGCCGTCGCCCTCCACCACGCGCACGCCGTCGGTGGTGTCGAGCGTCCGGTTCCCCGCCGCCTCCACGACGTGCCGCATGACGCTCCCCTTGGCCGCCCACGGCGTCGGGACGGAGCGGCGCAGCAGGTGCGCGTCGGGGATGCGGCGGTCGATCTGCGACAGCGTCAGCCGCGTCCGCGCGACCAGGCCCACCAGCCGGACGAACGCCGCGATGCCGTCCACGGTGCCGCTGAACTCGGGCATCAGGAACCCGCCGCGCCCGTCCCCCGCGAAGACCACGCTCGGCTGCGCGGCCGCCTTGGTCAGCACGTCCTGGGACGTGGAGGTCCACTCGACCTGCACGCCGTGGAACCGGCACACCTGCTCGGCGACCCGCGTCGTCGTCACCGGCAGCGCCACCTTGCCGCCCCGCCGCTCGGCCGCGACGAGGTCCAGCATCACCAGCAGGGCCCGGTCGTCGCCGACCAGCTCGCCGTTCTCGTCCACCAGGGAGATCCGCTCCCCCACCGGGTCGAACCGGACGCCGAACGCGGCCCGCGACGAGGACACCAGCTCGCCGAGCCGCTCCAGGTCGCGCATCCGCTCGGCGAGCGTCTCGGTCGGGTTGGCCTCGTCCAGCCCGGCGTTGCGGGTGAGGACCTCCACGCCGACCTTGCCGAGCAGGTTCGGCAGCACCAGCGAGGCCACCCCGCCCGCGCAGTCCAGGACGATCTTCAGTCCGGCCTCGCGGACGCCGCGGATGTCGACGCGGCGCAGCAGGTCGCGGGTGTAGGTCTCCACGACGCGCGGGGGGTAGGTCAGCTCGGCGATCTCGCCGGGGAACGCGCGGCGGTACTCCTGCCGCCCGAAGACGCGCTCCAGCTTGCGCTGCGCGCCCTGGGACAGGTCGGCGCCGTCCGCGTCCAGGAACAGGATGTCGACGCCCTGCGGGTCGCCGAGCGTGGTGCGGATGTAGATCCCGCCGACGCTGTCCTCGCGGCCGGTCTCGAACCGGGCGACGGTCAGCGGCGTCGCCTCCAGGTCCTGGACGTTGATGGCGCTGGCGGTGAGCGCGCTGTTCACCGCGCGCTTGAGGGTGCGGGCGGCGCGGGAGACGTCCCGTCCGGTGACGACGGTCGTGCCCTTCTTCAGCGTCGTCGCGTAGGCGGAGGCGAGCCGCACCGCCAGCTCGGGGGTGATCTCCACGTTGACGAGGCCGGAGACGCCCCGCGGCCCGAACAGGTTGCGCTGCCCCCGCGACTCCCAGATCACGCTGGTGTTGACGACGGCGCCGGCCTCGATGGTCTTGAACGGGTACACCTTCACGCCGCTGGACACGTACGCCTCGGCCTCGATGACGCACTCGTCCCCGATGACGGCGCCCTCCTCCACGCGGGCGCCCGCCATGATGTCGGTGTTCTTGCCGACCACGCAGCCCCGCAGGTTCGTGGACGGCGCGACGAACACGTTGTCGTGGACGATCGCGCGGTGCAGGAAGGCGCCCTCCTTGACGACGACGTTGCTGCCGAGCACGGTGAACTCGCGCAGCTCGACCCCCGCCTCGACCTTCGCGTAGTCGCCGATGTAGAGCGGCCCCTTGAGGACGGCCTCGGCGTCCACCTCCGCGCCTTCGGCGACCCACACGCCCGGCGACATCTCGAAGCCGTCCAGCTCGATGCCGACCTGCCCGGAGAGCATGTCCGCCTGCGCCTTCAGGTAGCTCTCGTGGGTGCCGACATCCTCCCAGTAGCAGTCGGCCACGTACCCGAACAGGCGGGCGCCCTCGGCGAGCAGCTTCGGGAAGACGTCCCCGGACCAGTCGACCGGCTCGCCCTCCGCGACGTGCTCCAGGACCTCCGGCTCCATCACGTAGATGCCGGTGTTGACGGTGTCGGAGAACACCTGGCCCCAGGTGGGCTTCTCCAGGAACCGCTGCACGCGCCCCGCGTCGTCCACGATGATGATCCCGAACTCCAGCGGGTTCGGGACGCGCTTGAGGCCGATGGTGACGAGCGCGTCGTTGCGCTCGTGGAACCGCACCATGTCGGTCAGGTCGATGTCGGTGAGGGCGTCCCCGGAGATCACCAGGAAGCGGTCGTCGCGCAGCGCCTCCTCCGCGTTCTTCACGCTGCCGGCGGTGCCGAGGGGGACCTCCTCGGTCGCGTAGCTCAGCGACATGCCGAGCTCCTCGCCGTCGCCGAAGTAGTTGCGGATCAGCGCGGCCAGGAACTGGACGGTGACGACGGTCTCACCGAACCCGTGCCTCTTCAGCAGCCGCAGCACGTGCTCCATGATCGGCCGGTTGACGAGCGGCAGCAGGGGCTTCGGCTGGTTGGCGGTCATCGGACGCAGCCGCGTCCCCTCGCCTCCCGCCATCACGACGGCCTTCATCGGGGGGTCTCAGCTCCCTTCTGGCCGCCGGCCGGCGGTTCCGCGCCCGGCCCCTCCGCGGCCCCCGGATCGCCCGCCCCGGGCTCGCCGCCCGGTCCGGAGGACGGGGGCGGGGCGCCGCGGCCGGCCAGCACCAGCCGCCGCGTCTGCTCCCAGTAGAGGACCGCCGCCCACCAGTACAGGGCCGTCCCCCAGACGGCGAAGGCCCATCCGACGACCCGCGCCGCGGTGCCCGCGGCGCCGCCGTGGTCGCCGAGCAGCAGCAGCGGGAAGGAGTACAGCAGGCACATCGTCGCCGCCTTGCCGATGAAGTGCACGGGCAGCGTGCCGCCGTACCCGAGCCGCCGCACGATCGGCGCGATCGGCAGGATCGACACCTCGCGGGCGACGAGCGCGAGCACCAGCCACAGCGGGATGATGTCGCGGATGGTGAGCCCGACGAGCGTGGCCAGGATGTAGAGGCGGTCGGCGGCCGGGTCGAGGACCATGCCGAGCTTGCTCGTCTGGTTGAACGCCCGAGCCAGCTTCCCGTCCAGCCAGTCCGACAGGCCCGCGAACACCAGCAGGCCGAGCGCCCACCAGTCCGCCTCGACCAGGACGAGCCACAGGAACAGCGGGACGCCCAGGAGCCGGGCGAGGCTCAGGATGTTGGGCACCGTGAAGATCCGGTCCTGTGGGGCCTCCTGCAAAGTGCTCACCGACGTGTCGCCTCCCCTGGTCCCCTTGATCCTGACCCTATCCGTAAGGGGTGGAAAGCCCCCCGGCGGTGTCGGCGTCGGAAGTCGGGAGGGTTCGGGCGGGCGGGCGCCGCCGGCGCCTCCCGGGGGCGCGCGTCACGCCCGGTGGGGCGCGGCTGCGTTCTCCAGCGGGAGGACGGCGGTGACGACGAACCCGCCGGACTCCCCCGGCCCCGCGTCCAACGTCCCGCCCACGCTGCGCGCCCGCTCGATCATCCCGAGGATCCCGAACCCCTCGGGCGGGCCGCCGGACGGCCCCCGGCCGTCGTCGGCGACCCGGACGACGAGGCTCCCGCGGTCGCGCTCCAGGCTCACCGTCGCGCGCCTCGCGGCGGCGTGCTTGACAACGTTGGTCAGGGCCTCCTGGACGATCCGGTACGCCGCGACCCCCGTCTCCGGGGGCGGCGTCCCGACGTCCCCGTCCCGCAGGTCGACGTCGATCCCGCCGCCGCGCGCCGCGTCGACGAGGCCGGCGAGGGCGTGGAGGCCCGGCAGCGTCTCGGGGGCGCCGACGTCGGTGCCGCGCAGGACCTGGAGCGTGCCGCGCAGCTCGATCCGCGCGTCCCGGCACGTCGAGGCGATGGAGGCGAGCGCGTCGGCCAGCTCCTCCCGGTCGAGCGGCCGGTCCCCGCGCACCAGGTGGGCCGCGGCGCCGGCCCGCACGCCGATCAGCGTGATGCTGTGCGCGAGCAGGTCGTGCAGGTCGCGGGCGATCCGCAGGCGCTCCTCGGCGACCCGCCGGCGCGCCTCCTCCTCCCGGGTGCGCTCGGCCCGCTCGGCCCGCTCGGTGATCGTCGCGAGCCGCGCCCGGTGCACCCGCCACACCTGGACGGCGATGACGACCGACACCACGGCCTCGATGACGGCGATCTGCTCGCGCAGGGATCCGCCGCCCGCCCGCATCGCCGCGCCGACCACGCAGACGGCGAGCAGGCAGCCGACGACGCCGAGGACGATCCGCACCCGGCGCCCGAGCACCGCGTAGGCGAACAGCGCGATCACCTCGGCGGGCACCAGCGCGTGGTGCTGGTACTGCGCCAGGTGGTAGGGCAGCACCAGGACCACCAGTGCCAGCAGGCCGGGGGTCGGCCACCGCCGGATCACCGCGAGCGGGACGTGCGCGGCCACCAGGAGCGCCGCGCCGGGCGCGTCCAGGCCCCGGACGCCGGGCCACAGCACCGCGGCGACGGCCGCGGCTCCCGCCAGCGCCGACGCCGCCAGGGCGTCCTTCACCGTCACCTCGACCCGGGGCACCGTCAGCACGCGCCCATTCTCCCCCACGCACGCGATCTTCGCGCCGCGGCCCGCGCCCCCGCGCGACTGGTCCTTTCGGCGCCCCCTGCGCGGCCGGAGGCCCGCCCTATAGTTCTGCAAACCCCGTCACGAAGGGCCGACAGTTGTCCGTCCCCCCGCCTGCTGTCCCCCCGCCTCCCGTCCCCCCGCCCGGGCTCCGGATGACGCTCGGCGCGCGGGCCTACCGATGGCCGCTCCGCGTCCTGACCGCCGCGCCGGCGGCCGGCGCGGCCCTCCTGCTCGCGGCCCGCCCCGGTACGGGACCGCTCGACCCGGAGAGTGCCCGCCGGCCCCTGCTGCTCTGCGGCGGCGGCTGCCTGCTCGCCGCCCTGGCCGCCCTCATCTGGGCGGCCCGGCTCCACCGGGCCCGCCTCATCGTGACCATCGGCGAGCAGGGGGTGACCCTCCGCCGCAGTGGGCGGGAGGCGGCCGTCCCGGCCGGAGCCGTGGAGGCGGTCGGGATCAGGTGGCCCGTCGACGACCCGGTGTGGACGCTCTGGGTCGACCCGGAGCGGGCGCCCGGCGTCGAGGCCGTCGCCGAGGTCGACGGGAACGCGGTGACCCTGCTCAGGGGCGCGTCGCTGCCGTCCGGATGGCTTCCGGCCGTCCGGACGGCGACCGCGGACCGCCTCAGCGCCGCCTGGCGGGTCGTCGACGACGAGGGCCGGGAGGTCCCGCCGCCCGCGGCGGGCGCCCTGGCCGGGGCCCGCCGCATCGTCGTGGACGGCGCGGGCCGGTACCGCGACCGGGACGGCGGCGCGGTGCTCGCCGTGGCCTGCGGCCGGCGCGGCAGGCGGACCATCGTGCTTCGCGACCCCCACGCCGCCGCGCTGCTGGTGGTCCGGGGTCCGTCCCGGCTGCCGGGACGCGACCGCGTGCGCGTCCTCGACGCGGACGGCCGCCCTCTCGGATTCGTGCGCGGCCTGCGGGAGCCGTCCTTCCACACCGCCGGTGGGATGCTCCTCGGCACCACCCGCGCCACCGGCGACGGCCGCGTCGTCACCGGCGTCGACGGCCGCCGCTCGGCCACGCTGCGCATCATCGGCGACGCCGAGGCCCGGGTGGAGCTGGAGCGGTCGCCGTCCGCCCCCGACCCCCTCCGCACTCTGGTCCTGGCCCTGCCCGTCGCGATCCCCGCGCGCGACCTCCGCGCGGGCGCGCTCTAGCCCATGGGCGGCGGTTGCGGCAACCGGGGCCGCCCGGGTTAACGTCGTGGCGACAGATCGCGGGGGCCCGGCGAACCGGGCTGAGATAGCGGCTGGGACGGCCGCTGACCGCATGAACCTGACCGGGTAATGCCGGCGTAGGGAGAGATCGAGTCGTCATGACCGAACCTGTGGTTCCCGCTGCCCGCAAGACCTACCTCCAGGGCTCCCGCCCGGAGATCCGGGTCCCGATGCGGGAGGTGCCGCTGACCAACGGCGACGTCGTCGTCCTGTACGACACGTCCGGGCCGTACACCGATCCAGAGCAGGAGACCGACGTGCGCAGGGGGCTGCCGCCTCTGCGGGAGGCCTGGATCGCCGAGCGCGGCGACACCGCCCCGTACGAGGGGCGGGCGGCGCGCCCCGAGGACGACGGGCGCCGCTCGTCGCCCTCCGCGCTCCCCCCGGGCGCGGGCGGGCGCCTCCCCCAGGCCGACGGCGAGGGCGCCCTGCCGCGGCGGCCGCGGCGCGCCACCGGCGGCGCGGTGACGCAGCGCGCCTACGCCCGGCGCGGGGAGATCACGCCGGAGATGGAGTTCGCCGCGCTGCGCGAGGGCGTGGCGCCGGAGTTCGTCCGGGACGAGCTGGCCGCCGGGCGCGCGGTGCTGCCCGCCAACGTCAACCATCCCGAGATCGAGCCGATGGTGATCGGGCGGAACTTCCTCGTCAAGGTCAACGCCAACATCGGCAACTCGGCCGTCGCGTCCTCGATCGAGGACGAGGTCGAGAAGATGACGTGGGCGACCCGCTGGGGCGCCGACACGATCATGGACCTGTCGACGGGCCGCGACATCCACACCACGCGCGAGTGGATCCTGCGCAACTCGCCCGTGCCGGTGGGGACCGTCCCGCTGTACCAGGCGGTGGAGAAGGTCGGCGGCGACCCGGCGGAGCTCACCTACGAGGTCTTCCGCGACACCGTGATCGAGCAGGCGGAGCAGGGCGTGGACTACATGACCGTCCACGCCGGGGTGCTGCTGTCCTACGTGCCGCTGACGGCGCGGCGCAAGACGGGGATCGTGTCGCGGGGCGGGTCGATCATGGCGGCCTGGTGCCTGGCGCACCACGAGGAGAACTTCCTCTACACCCGCTTCGAGGAGCTGTGCGAGATCTTCGCCGCCTACGACGTGACCTGGTCGCTGGGGGACGGGCTGCGCCCGGGCTCCGTCGCGGACGCCAACGACGAGGCCCAGTTCGCCGAGCTGCGCACCCAGGGCGAGCTGACGCGGATCGCGGCGCGGTTCGGCAACCAGGTGATGAACGAGGGCCCCGGCCACGTCCCGATGCACAAGATCAAGGAGAACGTCGACCTGCAGCAGGAGTGGTGCGACGGCGCGCCGTTCTACACCCTCGGGCCGCTGACCACCGACATCGCTCCCGGCTACGACCACATCACCTCGGCGATCGGCGCCGCGATGATCGGCTGGCACGGCACCGCGATGCTCTGCTACGTCACGCCGAAGGAGCATCTCGGGCTGCCGGACCGCGAGGACGTCAAGGCCGGCGTGATCGCATACAAGATCGCCGCGCACGCCGCCGACCTCGCCAAGGGCCATCCGGGCGCGCAGGCGTGGGACGACGCGCTGTCGGAGGCGCGGTTCGACTTCCGCTGGGAGGACCAGTTCAACCTGTCCCTGGACCCCGGCACCGCGCGCGCCTTCCATGACGCGACGCTCCCGGCCGCGCCGGCCAAGACCGCGCACTTCTGCTCGATGTGCGGGCCGCACTTCTGCTCCATGAAGATCACGCGGGACGTGCGGCGGTTCGCGGCCGAGCGCGGCCTCGCCGACGCGGAGGCCCTCGCCGCCGGGATGCGGGAGAAGGCCGAGGAGTTCAGGGCCGGCGGCGGCCGGCTGAACCTCCCCGTCTCCCCCGCCGACGCCTGACCCGGGCCGGACGCGGAGACGCGGCCGGGCCCGCCGTGCACCCGTGCGCGGCGGGCCCGGCCGCGTTCGGGGCCCTCTCGGCGCAGGTCCGGGCACCGGCGCGGATAGGATTGAGGGACCGTTCCAAAGCCGCGGATCCTCCCGATCGCCGCAGGCCCGTTCCATCCCCGGGAAGGATCGACGACCCAGGTGACCAGCGACGACACGCCGAAGGCGCGCCCCGTTCGGGCCGACGTTCGCCGCAACCGCGCGCGGCTGCTCGCCGCGGCGCGGGAGACCTTCCAGCGCCAGGGGGCGGGCGCCTCGCTCGAAGGCGTCGCGCGGCTCGCGGGCGTCGGCATCGGCACGCTCTACCGCCACTTCCCCACCCGCCAGGACCTCCTGGAGGCGCTGCTCGCCGACGTCTACGCCGGGCTGGCCGTGTCCGCCCGCGACCTGCTGGACTCCCCGTCCTCCGGCGAGGCCCTGCTGGCCTGGCTGCGGACGTTCGTCTCTGAGATCACCGCCTTCCCGGGCATGGCGGCCTCGGCGATGGTGTCGCTGCGCGACCCCCGGCTCGACCCCTCCGGCTCCCGCGCGGCGATGTCGGAGGCGGGCGAGGCGCTGCTCGTCCGCGCGCAGCGCGCCGGGGACGCGCCCGCCGGCGCGGCGTTCGGCGACGTGCTGAGGCTCGCGGGCGCGATCGCGACGGTCGCCGAGCGGGACCCGGACGCCGCGGCCCGGCTGCTGTCGCTCGCCGCCGCCGGCGTGGCGCCGGGCGCGGCCCGCTAGAAGCGCGGCCCGCCGGTAGCCGGTCAGTCCGTCTCGGGGACGGGCAGGACGCGGCGGGGGCCGCGAGGCGCGTCGGCCCGCTCGCGCCATTCGCGCGGGTAGCCGACCGACACCTCGATGTGCGGGACCTCGCCGGTCCAGATCGTCCGGGGGATGTGCAGGTGCCCGTAGACGACGGACACCGCGCCGAACCGGCTGTGCCAGTCGGCGGTGCGCTCGGTGCCGCACCACTGGGCGAACTCCGGGTACCAGAGGACGCGGGTGGGTTCGCGGACGAGCGGCCAGTGATTGACGAGCACGGTCCGCGTCCCCGGCTCCAGGGCGGACAGGCGCTGCTCGGTGTAGGAGATCCTGGCGTCGCACCAGGCGTCCCGTCCGGGATACGGGTCGGGGTGCAGGTAGACCTCGTCGGTGCACACGACACCGGCCTCGTGCGCGGCTTTGAGGGCCTCTTCCTTGCTGGACGTCCCGTCGGGGCGGAACGTGTAGTCGTACAGGATGAACAGCGGCGCCACGGTGACGGCGCCGTCCGGGCCGTCCCAGACGGGATAGGGGTCCTCAGGGGTCAGCACGCCCAGGCCGCGGCACATCTCGACGAGCCGGCGGTAGCGGGCCTCACCGCGCAGCTGCACGGGGTCGTCCTTGATGGTCCACAGCTCGTGGTTGCCGGGCACCCACAGCACGGCGGCGAAGCGCTCGGCGAGGGTGCGCAGCGTCCACTCGACGTCGGCGAAGCGCTCGCCGACGTCGCCCGCCACGATCAGCCAGTCGTCCTCGGACGCGGGCCGCAGGCCCTCGACGAACGCGCGGTTCTCCGGGAACCCCACGTGCAGGTCGCTGATCGCGTAGACGCCGCCCATCCGCCGATGGTAAGCCCCGGGCCCGCGCGGGCCGCGCCTCCGCGGGCATCTACGCCCCCACTCTCATTTCCATGCGAGTGAGGGCGCAGCGTGGGTCGAACAGGGACCGGGCGGTTTCTCCCGGCGCCCCCTGCTACTCTCCGACGACGCCGGCCTGAACCGCGGCGGCCACCTCGTCGGGGGAGAGTACCTTCTCCATGCCCCAGATCCGACCGGCCGTGTTGAGCGTTCCGGTCAGGGCCAGGACCATTTCCCCTTTCTCGGCGGGCGACAGGCGCTCCTTCCTGATCTTATGGATGACACGGACGGTGTCGTTGACGGCCGACTGGATCCGGTTGAGGTCCAGATAGGTCTCCAGATCCGCCTGCCACCCCTCGGTGGAGGCGGGCGGCATCCTTTCGAGGCAGCGCTCCAAAAGATACTGCCGGTCTCCTTCGGTGTAGCGCATGAGGTGCAGGTGGGTCGCCACCTCGTACACCCAGTCCCCGATCGTCGCCAATTCCCAGTCCACGAAGACCGCGTGACCGTCGGGACGCACGATGATGTTCCCACGGTGCATGTCGTTGTGCAGGAGCTGAAACGGCCGGGGAGTGAGCTTCGTCAAGCGGCCCACCATCGCCCGATGCGGTTGGAGAGGAAGCCCGAGCAAGTCGAACTCCCTGCCGAACCAGCGGGTCGACTTCCATTGGGCGACCGACGCCTGGATGGCCCTGCGCAATCCGAATCCCACCGAATCGCCGTCTTCCGGCCACCAGGGCGGCAACCGCATGTCCCCCAACGGCACATCGGTCAACCTGCGGAACAGGTCCACCGTGTCGTCGAGAACGAGCCTCGGCACCGGCCGACCCGGTGGCGAGAGTTCGTGGAGGACTCGGCCTTCTTCGTACGCGTGTACGGACCACCCCTGCCCCTCGTAGACCAGGTGGGACGCCTTTCGGCCCAGATAGGGCTGAATGGCCCGCAACACGTCGTTCTCCTCATAAGTACGCCGATCCAGATTGTCCGCCCCGGCGGCAGGGAAGCGACACATCAGGTTTCCCACCCGGACGTTATGGTGGTAGAAACCGCTGAGTGCGCCGGCCTTCTCCAGGGCGACCGAGCGAAGTCGGTGAGCCAGATCAGGGTCGCGTTCGAGGAGCTCCCTTGTAGCAGCCAAATCTTCTGCAGCGACAAGCTGCGAAAACCTGTCGCCCATCATCCCTCCTTCTTTTGGTTGTCACGAGCCGCCCCTGAGGAACCGCCTTTCGCCGTCCGAGACGACAAGAGGACTTCGAAGTGTTCGTCAGAGCGTCTCCGCTTCGGCAGAGTACAGCATTCTTGGTGGTCGCGGCGCATTTCGCCCACAGCCGCCTCCGTGCGTCTCCGGAAGGCCGAGAGCTGTGCCGCACCCCTCTGGGGTGGCGCTTTTAAAAAGGGCCGGATGGCTCAGAAGGAACGGCTGAGGGAGGCATGGAAACGGGGTCCATGCTCCTTGCCGGAGCACGGACCCCGCCGGTGCGTCAGATCGGTCAGTTGTTCCTGCCCCAGACGTAGACGGCCAGGCTCATGGCGAGGAGGCTCGCCCAGCTGAACACCGCGCGGACGGTGTTCCACGCCGTCCAGCGGCCGGAGTAGTCCGACCAGATCTTCGCCGCCTCGGCCGCGTCCTTCGGGATCGCGACGCCGTCCAGGACGTCGTTCATCGGGATGTTGACCGCGAAGCTCGGGATGAGCGCGCCCGCGAAGTACAGGCCGGCGGCGGCGAAGAAGAGCAGGGCCGCCGACTTCTGGTCCAGGGTGAGCAGCAGCACCCCCGCCGCCGCCGCCAGAACCGGCACCAGGAGGAACATCGCCACGAAGACCGGGTTCTGGATCCTCTGGTTGATGCCCTGCATGGCGTCGATCGCCGAAGCGGGCCGCGCCGCGTTCAGCCCGGGCATGACGCCGGTGGAGAAGCCGAAGAAGGTTCCGGCCATCCCGGCCGCCATGATGATGGAGAGGGTCGCCGAGACGCCCGCGAGAGAGAATTTCATGTCGTCCGGTCCTCAGGTCAGTGGTTCCAGATGCCGCTGGCGGCGGTTTCGCGCGCGTACTCGGAGAAGTCGCGCGGCGGGCGGCCGAGGGCCCGCTGGACGCCGTCGGCGGGCCGGGCGTTGCGCCCGTCCAGCACGGTCGTGAACAGGTAGGTCAGCAGGCCGACGACCTCCTCGGGCACGCCGTGCTCCCGGAGGGCCGCCGCGTTCTCCTCCGCGCCGACGGGAACGAAGGCGACCTCGCGTCCCGCGGCGCGGCCGATCTCGGCGACCGCCTCGGCGAACGTGAGCGCCCGGGGCCCGGTGACCTCGTACACCTGCCCGGCGTGGCCGTCCCGGGTGAGCGCCTCGACCGCGACGTCCGCGATGTCGTCGGCGTCCACGAAAGGCTCCGGGACCTCGCCCGCCGGGAGGACGACCTCCCCGGCCCGCACGGGGTCGAGCAGGTAGTCCTCGCTGAAGTTCTGCGCGAACCAGCTCGCCCGCACGACCGTCCAGGCCAGGCCGGACGCCTGGACGATCCGCTCGCAGTCCCGCGCCTCGGGCTCGCCCCGCCCCGACAGCAGGACCACGCGCCGCACGCCCGCGTCCACCGCCGCACCCGTGAACGCGCGGATGGCGTCGGGGGCGCCGGGAACGGCCAGGTCGGGGTAGTAGCAGAGGTAGACGTTCTCGACGTTCCGCAGGACGGGCGCCCAGGTGGACTCGTCCTCCCAGTCGAAGGGCGGGGAGGCCGACCGCGAGCCCATCCGCACGGGGAGGTCCAGGGCCTCCAGCCGCTCGACGACGCGGCGGCCGGTCTTGCCGGTCCCGCCGAGGACGAGGGTGAGGCCGCTTTCGATGATTCCGGATTCGCTGTTCGTCATGCCCTGAAGTCAACAGCCGGGCGGTTCCGGCCACCATGGTTGAGACGCTCGCCCGCATACGCCAGCGTCTACGCTGGCCTCCATGGACGCCCTGGCCGAACTCCTCGACGGTCCGCGCGCGCGTGGAGCGTTCATGCTGCGCTCGACCCTCGCGCCGCCCTGGTCGCTCCGGATCCAGGACGAGGCGCCGCTGACCCTGCTCTCCATGGTCAGGGACGAGGCCTGGCTGGTCCCCGACGACGGCGATCCCCAGCGCGTCGGCCCCGGCGACATGGTCATCTTCCGGGGGCCGGACGCCTACACCGTCAGCGACGACCCGGCGACCGCGCCGCAGATCGTCATCCATCCCGGCCAGCGCTGCACCACCCCGGACGGCACGAGCCTGTCGGAGGCCATGGACCTCGGCGTCCGCGCCTGGGGAAACGACCCGGACGGGCCGGCGGTCATGCTGGTCGGCACCTACCAGATGCGCGGGGCCGTCACGCAGCGACTGCTGGCCGCGCTGCCCGCGATGGCGGTCGTCCGGGGCGACACGTGGAGGTCGCCGCTCGTCGCCGTGCTCCAGGAGGAGATCGGCAAGGACGAGCCCGGCCAGGACGTCGTCCTCGACCGGCTCCTGGACCTGCTGCTCATCGCGACCCTGCGCGCCTGGTTCTCCCGCCCGGACGCCGCCGCCCCGGGCTGGTACCGCGCCCACGGCGACCCGGTCGTCGGCCCCGCGCTCCGGCTCCTGCACGACGACCTGGCCTATCCCTGGACGGTCGCGGACCTCGCGGCCGGGGTCGGGGTGTCGCGCGCGGCGCTGGCGCAGCGGTTCGCGAAGCTGGTCGGCGAGCCGCCCATGGCCTACCTCACCGGCGTCCGCCTCGCGCAGGCCGCCGACCTGCTGCGCGAGACGGACGCGACGCTGGAGGCCGTGGCCCGCAGGGTCGGCTACGGCAACGCCTTCGCGCTCAGCACGGCCTTCAAGCGCGAGCACGGCGTCAGCCCGCAGGAGTACCGCGCCGGGGCGGCGACCGCCTGACCGGCGGCGCCGCCGTCGCCGGGCCGGGCGGCCGCCGGTCCGCTAGCGCGGGACGTACAGGCGGATGTCGTCCACCTGCGCCGAGCCCTCGTAGAAGTTCATGTGCGGGTCACCGATCATGAACCGGTCGGGGTAGGCGGACCCGGCCGGCCAGGTGTCGCGGTCGACGAGGGTGCCGCCCGGCCCCGTCCAGGTCCAGTCGGCGTTGAACCGGCCGTCGTACTCGCCGGGCTTCTGGTTGTAGTGCCAGATCGGCTCGCCGTCCTGGACGAACGAGCGCGTGTAGCGCAGGGTCGCCCTCCCCACGTGCGCGAAGACCCCGGACATCTCCATCGTGTAGGCGCCGTCGCGCCGCTCCACGGCGAACGTGTACGGCTCGGCGGGCAGCAGCTCGGGCTTCAGGTCGACGGTCGAGACGATGGCGCCGCCCTTGCGCAGCCCGCACTCGCTCTCCATGAGGTACTCGGTGCCCGGCATGGTCGGGTAGCGGCGGTCGTCGGTCATGAAGATCGCGTTGACGCCGTTGCCCGTCCCGGCGGAGTACGGCTCGTACTGCCCGGTGGCCGGGTTGCAGTACAGCAGGCCCTTGCCGGTGTACTTGTAGCGGTTGTAGCCGTCCATGGCGACCTTGCGATGGCCGTGGACGAACACGTTGTTGTGCGGCGCCACCTGCCGGTAGTCCATGATCGACATGTAGTAGAAGCCGTTGGAGTCGGTCCGGACGTCGGCCCACTCGCACTCGGGCCGCGCGTAGTCGCCGCCGGACGCCCAGGGGAAGTTGGTCTTGCAGCCCTCCGGCGAGTAGCCGTTGACCCGGCCGTCCGGGTAGTCCCATGACCCGTTCCGCCGGCCCCCGAAGTCCAGCCCGCGCAGCGTCATCTCCACCCGGTACTCGGCGGGCAGGTCGCGGGTCGAGCGGATGACGACGCCCGCCTGGTGGGCGGGCTCGTCCAGCCGGGCCACGCCCTTGCCGGAGGTGAGCGTGGGCGGCGCGTCCGGCCGGCCGTCCCCGTCGGCGTCGCGGGCGGCCAGCTCGGCGGTGAGCCAGCCGCGCTTCCCGAACGTGAACGACTTGCGGTAGGTCTTCATCTTCGCGAGCTGCGTCCGGAAGGCCGGGCCGCCCATCGTGTCGAAGTAGGCGCCGTCGTTGTCGTAGACATCGACGTCGTACGGACTGGACGGGCCGTCGCCGTCCGGCCTCCAGGGAACCTTCGCGTCGTCGATGCGCCGGTCGAACGGCTCGGAGGCCACCAGCCTCCAGGCGTCCCTCGCCCCCGGCCGGCCCGCCTCCGCCTGGGCCGGCGCCGCGCTGAGCGCCGCCGGCATGAGCATCGGCAGGGCCAGCGCCACTGCGCCGCGCACGAGCTTCCTCATCTGGCCGCCTTCCTCGCCGCGGCGAGCGCGGCGTCGACACGGTCGTGATCGGCACCGTCTGCCGACCTGCCGAGACGGTAGTTCGGGCCTTCCGGCCATGACCACGGCAAACATCGCCAAAGTGGTATTGACCAGTCGCCATAATGGGACATACCGTGTGCGACGACAGGAACCGCATCAAAGGAGGTGACAGGCGTGCCATCCGCCGGTGAGGCCCGGGCCGCGAGCACGAAACGGCAGGCGGTGCGCCGCGAGCTGCTGGCGATGCTGGACGATCTGGACGTCGGGGACGCGCTGCCGTCCGAGCGCCGGCTGGCCGAGGACCTCGGCGTCTCGCGGCCGACGCTGCGCCAGGCCATCGACGGGCTCGTGGCCGAGGGCCTGCTCGACCGGCGGCACGGCAGCGGGACCTACGTGGCCGAACCCCGGATCGCCGTGTCCCTGACCATGACCTCGTTCACCGAGGACATGATCAGGCGCGGGATGAAGCCGGGCGGCAGGGTGCTGTCGTTCCGCACCGAGACCGCGGGGGCGCGGATCGGCCGCCGGCTGGCCCTGTCGCCCGTCGAAGAGGTATTTACCATTCGGCGGCTCCGGCTGGCCGACGAGGCCCCCATGGCCATCGAGACCCTCTACCTGCCGCGGGCGCTCATGCCGGACCTGCGGCGGAGCGACCTGGAAGGGCGGTCGTTCTACGACCTGCTCCGGGGCAACGGCGTCGTGATCGCCTCGGGCACCGAGACCATCGAGCCGACCGTCACCACCGCCGAGGAGGCCGCCGAGCTCGGCGTCCCGGTGCACATGCCGGCGTTCCTGTTCGAGCGGATCACCAGGGACGCGGACGGCCGGCCGCTGGAGTACGTCCGGTCCCTCTACCGCGGCGACCGGTACCGGCTGGAACTGGACCTGCGACCACCGAACCACTGACCGCACGCCCGGGCGCCGCGTCCCGGGCGCACGATCGTCCGTCCGCGCTGACGGGGGCGACAGCGCACCACCCATCCCCCGAGATGTGAGGCGAGTTCACCATGGACGTCATCAAGGACATCCTCACCTTCCTGGCCGACAACGTGTTCGGCCAGGTGCCCATCCTCATCGGGCTCATCACGCTGGCGGGCCTGCTCCTGCAGCGCAAGCGGTTCGAGGACGTCTTCGCCGGGGCGCTGCGCGCCACGATCGGCGTGGTCATCCTGTTCATCGGCATCGAGGTCTTCACCGGCGGGCTGACGAGCTTCCAGACCGTGCTCGCCAGCGCGATGGGGACCACGCCGCCGAAGGCCGACAACACCCTCGCCGACTTCCTCGCCGACCAGGGCGGGACGATCGCGCTGGTGATCACGGTCGCGTTCCTGGCGCACGTGCTGGTCGTGCGGCTCTTCCCCGCGGCCCGGTACCTGTACCTGACCGGCCACCTGATGTTCTGGATCAGCACGGTCACCGTCGCCTCCCTGGTGACGATCGCGCCCGGCGCCGACCAGCTCACGCTCGTGCTCTGCGGGGCCGGGTTCGTCGCCGCGTACTGGACGCTGCAGCCGCTGTGGATGCGCCCGCTGATGCGCCGCGTCATGCCGGACGACCGGTTCGGGTTCGCGCACACCAGCTCGCTCGCCTGCCTGATCACCGGCTACGCGGCCCGCCCGCTCGGCAGCCGCGACAAGCACGACACCGAGAAGCTGAAGCTGCCCCGGCAGCTGTCGTTCTTCAAGGACGTCAACGTCAGCACCGCGCTGATCATCACCGTGATCATGCTGGTCGGGGTCGCGTTCGCCGACCACGGCGTGGTCGCCAAGGCCGCGGCCGAGATGGACGACAAGCTGTCGCCGTGGGTGTGGGCGGTCCTGGTGGGCCTGCGCTTCGCGGGCGGCATCGCGATCCTGCTGTTCGGCGTGCGGATGTTCCTCGGTGAGATCGTCCCGGCGTTCAAGGGGTTCAGCGACCGCGTCATCCCGGGCACCCGCCCCGCGCTCGACGCGCCCACCGTCTTCCCCGTCGCGCCGACCGCCGTCATGGTCGGGTTCGTCTCGTCGACCGTGGTGTTCCTGGTCTGCCTCGGCGTGTTCGCCGGCGCCGGCTGGTTCACCCTCGCCCCGCCCATGATCATGCTGTTCTTCGTGGGCGGCGCGGCGGCGCTGTTCGGCAACGTGGTGGCGGGCTGGCGCGGCGCCGTCCTCGGCGGCGTCGTCACCGGGCTGATCCTCGCCGTCGGGCAGGCCGTCACCTGGGGCCTGTACGAGCGGACCGCGCCCGAGCTGGCGACGCTCGCCGACCCCGACTGGTACGCGATCGGCTGGCTGCTGAAGGCCGCGGACCCGGTCGTCGGCGGCAACTCGATCTGGCTCGTCCCCGCGGTCGCGGTCGGCGCGATGATCACTACCCTGCTGCTCCTCGGCCGGGCCGAGAAGCGCCGGGCGGCGGAGGAGGAGGCGGCGGCGCCCGAGAGCGCGGCCCCCGCGGAGGCCTGACGGACCGCGCAGGGCCCGCCGGACGTCCGCGCGGGCCCGACCGTCACTACGAGGAGAGAAGGACGACATGGCACTGGACCGGCAACTGGAGATCCTCGCGGTCTGCGGCGTCGGCATGGGCTCCAGCCTGATGCTCAAGATGACCGCCGAGGACGCGCTGCGCTCGCTCGGCGTGGACGCCCGGGTGGAGAACACCGACGTGTCCACGGCGCGCGGGATGTCGCCCGACGTGGTGATCGGCCAGGGCATGCACACCGGCGAGATCGCCGACCTGGCGCCCGTGGTGATCACCATCAGCGACTTCCTGGACAAGGAGGGCCTGGAGGCCCAGCTCAGGGAGCGCCTCACCGAGCAGGGCTGGCTCTCGTGACGGCCCGTTCCGAGGGGGCGGCCGCCGGGGCCGCCGCGCCGGGCACGATCGTGGCCGCGGCGGACGGGGCGACGGCGGGCGACTGGCGGGAGGCCGTCCGCACGGCGGCCTCCGCCCTGGTCGCCGCGGGCGCGGCGGGCGCGGGCTACCCGGAGGCGTGCGTCCGGGTGGTGGAGGAGAACGGCCCGTACATCGTGCTGACCAAGGGGCTCGCGCTCGTCCACGCCCGCCCCGAGGAGGGCGGCCTGGCCGTAGGCGTCGGCGTGACCCGGCTGGCCGGGCCCGTCGAGTTCGGCCATCCCGACAACGACCCGGTCGACCTGCTGCTGGCGTTCTGCACGCCCGACCCCGACGCGCACGTCGGCACCCTGTCCGGGCTGGCGCGCGCGCTGTCGGGCGGACTCGCCGACCGCCTGCGCGCCGCTTCCGGCGAGGACGACCTCGCCCGCATCCTGAAGGAGGCTCTGCCGAATGCCTGACGCGGCGCCCTCGGGGTTCCCCGCCAGGGTGCGCTCCCTGCTCGACGACCTCGACTCGACCTCGGGCGGAGCGGCCGGCGACGCGGCCGCCCTGCTCCTCGACGCGATCGAGGCCGGCGGGATCGTGCACGTCGCCGGCGCCGGGCACTCCCTGGCGATGGTGTTCGAGACGTTCTACCGGGCCGGGGGCCTCGCCGCCGTCCGCCCGATCTGGGACCCGGCCGTCTTCCCGCTCGACCACGCGCTGCGCAGCACCCGCGCCGAGCGGCGGGACGGAGTGGGGCGCGCCGTGGTCGAGAAGGCCGCGCCCGCCCCGCCCGACGTGGCGGTGGTGTTCTCCACCAGCGGCCGCAACCCCTACCCGGTGGAGGTCGCGCGGGAGTGCGAGGCGCGGGGCGTGCCGGTCGTCGCGGTGACGTCGGCGCGGGCGTCGCGGGGCGCGGCGGCGCGGACCGACACGACCCTCGCCGACCACGCGGCCATCGTGCTCGACACCTGCGTCCCGCCCGGGGACGTGCTGCATCCGGCGGGCGCGCCGCGCACCGCGGCGGTCTCCACCGTCCTCGCCGCGTACGCGTGGGCGCGGGTGCTCGCCGACCTCGACGACCTGGCGGCGGCGCGCGGCGTGGAGCCGCCGCGCTGGACGAGCGCGAACGTCCCCGGCGGCGACGAGGTGAACGCCGCGCTGCTGGAGCGCTACCGCCACCGCGTCCCCGAGCTGACGGGCGAGGGCTGACCGGGGAACCGGGCATCCTCCCGCGGCGTTTCTCCTAGGGCCGGCCCACACCTGTTTGACATGATGCGGGGTCAACTTCGGACCTGAACGAGGAGCGAGATGACGACGAGACCGACCGGGGACGAACTGCTTGCCGTGTTCACGCGCGGGGACCTCGGCGGCGACGAGAAGCTCGACCTGATGGAGTTCACGCTCGTGCTGGAAGAGCTCGGACTGTCCTGGACGCGAGCCGAGACGCAGGACAGGTTCGAGAGGGCGGACAGCAACCTCGACGGCTTCATCTCCTACGGCGAGTTCCGCGCCGTCCTGGAGTCCCAGGGCTGGGTCCAGGGGCCCGTGCCCGGCGCGCGCGCCTGACGGCCCGGCGCGCGCCTGACGGCGAAGGGAAGGGCCCGCCGGTCGACCGGCGGGCCCTTCCGCGCGTCCCGGACCCGCCGGGTCAGACGCTGCGGCCGCGCAGCTCGCGGTACCTGCGCACGAGCGCGCCGGTGGACGGGTCGGGCGCGTCCGACGGCGGCTCCTGCGAGGTGAGCGCCGGGGCGAGGTCCATCGCCATGACCTTGCCGAGCTCGACGCCCCACTGGTCGAAGGAGTCGATGCCCCAGATCGTCCCCTCGACGAAGACGATGTGCTCGTAGAGCGCGACGAGGGAGCCGAGGGTCTTCGGGGTGAGCTTCGGGGCGAGGATCGTGCTGCTCGGCCGGTTGCCCGGCATGACCTTGTGCGGGACGACCGCCGCGGGCGTGCCGTCGGCGGCGATCTCCTCGGCGGTCTTGCCGAACGCGAGCGCCGAGCTCTGCGCGAGCATGTTCGCGATGAGCAGGTCGTGCATCCCCTCGCGGTCCTCGAACGGCTCGGCGAAGCCGATGAAGTCCGCGGGCACGAGCCGGGTGCCCTGGTGCAGCAGCTGGTAGAAGGCGTGCTGGCCGTTGGTGCCGGGCTCGCCCCAGAAGATCTCTCCGGTCTGCGCGATGACCGGCGCGCCGTCGGCCCGCACCGACTTGCCGTTGGACTCCATCGTGAGCTGCTGGAGGTAGGCGGGGAACCGCGACAGCCGCTGGCTGTAGGGCAGGACGGCCCGGGTCTGCGCGCCGAAGAAGTCGGTGTACCAGACGCCGAGCAGGCCCATCAGCACCGGCATGTTCGCCTCGAACGGCGCGCTGCGGAAGTGCTCGTCGACCTCCCGGAACCCGGCGAGCATCTCGCGGAACGCCTCGCCGCCGATCGCGATCATCAGCGACAGGCCGATGGCGCCGTCGAAGGAGTAGCGCCCGCCCACCCAGTCCCAGAACCCGAACATGTTGGCGGTGTCGATGCCGAACTCGGCGACCCGCTCGGCGTTGGTCGACACGGCGACGAAGTGGCGGGAGACGGCGTCGTCGCCGAGCCGCTCGGTGAGCCACCGCCGCGCGACCTTGGCGTTGGTGAGGGTCTCCAGCGTCCCGAACGTCTTGGAGCTGACGACGAACAGCGTCTGCTCGGGGTCGAGGCCGGCGAGCTTGCCGAGGATGTCGGCCGGGTCGATGTTGGAGACGAACCGGCAGGAGACGCCCGCGTCGGCGAAGTCGTGCAGCGCCTCGTAGGCCATGGCGGGGCCGAGGTCGGAGCCGCCGATGCCGATGTTGACGACGGTCGTGATGCGCTTGCCGGTGGAGCCCGTCCACTCCCCCGACCGGACGCGGCCGGCGAAGTCGGCCATCCTGTCCAGGACGGCGTGCACGTCGGCCGCGACGTCCTGCCCGTCCACCGTCAGGGCCTCGCCGGGAGGCAGCCGCAGCGCGGTGTGCAGGACGGCGCGGTCCTCGCTGACGTTGATGTGCTCCCCGCCGAACATCGCCTCGATCCGGGCGCGCAGGCCCGCCCGCTCGGCGAGCGCCGTGAGCAGCGTCAGGGTCTCGCCGGTGACGCGGTGCTTGGAGTAGTCCAGGTACAGGTCCCCCGCGGTCACGGTCATCCGGTCGGCGCGCCCCGGGTCCTCCGCGAAGAGCTCGCGCAGGTGCCGCCCGGCGATCGCCGCCTGGTGCTCGGCCAGCGCGGTCCATTCGGGCGACTCGGTGATATCAGCCATTGCCTCTCTCATCTCCTCGTGGGGGCGGGGGCGTACCCCCGCGGGCGGGCGCCGAACGTCCCCCGGGCACCGCGCCGCTCCCACGGCGATCATAGATTCGACCGCGCGTGACCGTATCAGGGCCGTCCCCGCGCGCGCAGCGATCCGCCCTAGGGCCGCCACCCGGCGGGCTCCGGCGCTAGGGTCCCGCCCATGGGAGCCCGCGCGAACTTCGCCCTCATCGACGGAAACGGCCTGCGGCTGCACTATTCCCACTGGGCCGCCGACAGCGTGTGCTCGGTGCTGGCCGCGGGCCCGGCCGCGGCCGGGCGTTTCATCTCCGCCCAGCAACGCCTCGACGACCCGGCCCGCGACTGGCTGGACGACGGGTGGGCGGAGGGCGGCGCGGTCGTCGACCACACGACCCGGCGATTGATGTTCTACGGCGACCAGCTGACGGCGGAGGTGCCCTGCAAGCGGGCCTATCTCTCGCTGCTCGCGCTGACCTGGCCGGGCTGGACGGTGCGGTGGGCCTACGACGGCATCGGCGACCTCGCCGCGGCCGCCGGTGTGGACCGCGCGGTCGTCCGCCGCCCCGACGAGGAGGAGCGCGACCTTCCAGGCGAGGCGGAGGCCGACCTGGAGTGGGAGGTGCACCTCCTCACCGTCCGCGCCGCCGGCCGGGTCACCGCCTACCCGCTGTTCTCGGAGGTCCACACCGCCTGGCAGGGCCCCGGGCTGCTGGAGCGGCTGCCCGCGGGCGGACGGCCGCGGCTGGATCTCGGGACGATCCCCTCCGGCGGGCTGCACGTGGACGCCGCCGCCCGCACCGCAGGCGCCTGGCTGAGCCACCACGGCACCGGGCTGGTGCCGGAACTGGAAGGGCTGTGGCCCGGCTGGCGCGTCGAGTTCTGGGGGGACCGGTACGAGGAGCAGGTCGCCCGCTGCGAGGGCGCGGTCACCGTGCCGGACGCGGACCCTGCCGCCGCGCTCGACGAGGTGCTCGCCGGGATGGCCCGCGCGCGAGGGCACGACCCGGTGCCAGGGATGCTCGCCGCCGTCCGCCGGCACGCCGGCGACCGGAGGGTGGAGCTGAACCCCTCCTTCACCGCGCACCGGCAGGTTGACGCCACCGACGCCGAATGGGAGGCGGTCCTGAGCGCCGCCGGGCGGCTGCGCGCCCGCCTCGCCGCGGGCCACGGCGGGCTCGCGGGGGGCGCCGCTGCCGGCGATCATCACCCGCCCCGGGGCGGCTAGGCTCGCCCTCGGCCGCCCCGGGGCGGGCGGATCGCGTTCGGAGGGGAGTCGCTGGTGGGCGAGCGGGCGTTCTGGGTGGGCACGTACACCGGCGCGGCCGGCGGCGGCGCCGGGATCTACCGGGTCGCGCGGGAGGCCGACGGGACGCTGCGGGCGGCCGAACTCGCGGTGGAGGCCGTCTGCCCCTCCTACCTGGCCGTCCACCCCGTGAAGAAGGTCCTGTACGCGGTCCGGGAGGAGGACCGCGGCGGGGTCGCGGCCTACGACGCGGCCGGCCCGCGGCTGAGGGAGATCGGGGCACGGGAGGCGGGGGCGCTGCCCTGCCACCTGTCCGTGTCGCCGGACGGCGGGCGCCTCCTCGTCGCCGACTACGGGTCCGGGACGGTCCGGGCCTACCCGCTGGGTCCCGACGGCGGTCTCGCCGGGGATCCGGACGTGGTGGAGGGGCACGGCGGCGGGCCGAGGGCCGACCGACAGGAGGGCCCGCACGCCCACATGACCGTCCACGCCCCCGACGGGACGATCCTGGCGACCGACCTGGGCGCGGACCTCGTGCGGTCCTTCCGCGTCGAGGGCGGCGCCCTGCGGCTCGCCGGGGAGACGGCCCTTCCGGCCGGGTGCGGGCCGCGGCATCTGGCCGTCCACCCGAGCGGGCACGTGCACGTCCTGGCGGAGCTCGCCGCGTCCGTCCTCGTCCTGAGCCCCGCCGGCGGGTACGCGGGCCTGGAGGTCGTGGCGGAGTCGCCCGCGACGGCCGGGCCGGCGGGCGGCGCCGCCCAGGGCGCGGCGATCAAACTCGGCGACGGCGGCCGGTACGTCTACACCTCCATGCGCGGCACGGACGTGGTGACGGCCCACCGGGTGCTGGACGGCGGCGCGGCGCTGGCGCCGGTCGCGGACGTCCCCTCCGGCGGGCACTGGCCGCGCGACCTGCACGTGGACGGCGAGTGGATGCACGTGGCGAACGAGCGCAGCGACGCGGTCGCGACCTTCCGGATCGGGCCGGACGGCGTCCCGGCGCCGGTGGGGCCGCCCCTGCGCGTCCCCTCGCCGGTGTGCGTGATCCCCGGCTGAGCACCGGTCCGCGCGGGCGTTTCCTGCGGGCCGCCTCGGGCACGTCCCGGGTAACGAGCCGGACACCCAGGGAGCATTCCGACATGACGACGATCGCCACGACCAACCCCGCGACGGGCGAGGTCGAGAAGACCTTCGACGCGCTGACCGACGAGGAGGTCGACCGGCGCGTCGCACGGGCGGCGGACACGTTCGCCTCCTACCGCACGGTCCCCCTGGAGCGGCGGGCGGAGTGGATGAAGGCCGCGGCGGACGTCCTCGACCGGGAGGCCGACCAGATCGGCGCCATGCTGACCACCGAGATGGGCAAGACGCACAAGGCGGCGGTGGCGGAGGCGCACAAGTGCGCGAAGGCGTGCCGCTACTACGCCGAGCACGCGGCGGAGTTCCTGGCCGACCGGCGCCCCGCCGACCCGGCGGACGTGAACGCGTGGGACGCCTACGTCCGCTACCAGCCCCTCGGGCCCGTGCTGGCGGTCATGCCGTGGAACTTCCCGCTCTGGCAGGTGATCCGCTTCGCGGCCCCCGGGCTGATGGCGGGCAACGTCGGGCTGCTGAAGCACTCCTCGAACGTCCCGCAGACGGCGCTGTTCCTGGAGGACCTGTTCCGCCGCGCCGGGTTCCCCGAAGGCGCGTTCCAGACGCTGCTGATCGGCTCGGCGAAGGTCGAGCGGGTGCTGCGCGACCCGCGGGTGAAGGCCGCGACGCTCACCGGCAGCGAGCCCGCGGGGCGGTCGGTCGCCGCCATCGCCGGGGACGAGATCAAGCCGACCGTGCTGGAGCTCGGCGGCAGCGACCCGTTCGTGGTGATGCCGTCCGCCGACCTGGAGGCCGCGGCGCGCACGGCGGCGGAGTCCCGCTGCCTCAACAACGGGCAGAGCTGCATCTCGGCGAAGCGGTTCATCGTCGACACCGGCTGCGCCGACGAGTTCGAGCGGCTGTTCGTCGAGCGGATGCGCGCGAAGAGGGTGGGCGACCCGATGGACGAGGCGACCGACGTCGGCCCCCTCGTCAGCGAGGAGGGCCGCGCCGAGGTCGAGGAGCTCGTCGCCGACGCGGTCGGCAAGGGCGCGAGCGTGCTGTGCGGCGGCGAGCGCCCGGACGGCCCCGGGTGGTACTACCCGCCGACGGTGGTCTCCGGCGTGACGCCCGAGATGCGGATGTACCACGAGGAGGTCTTCGCCCCGGTCGCGTCGCTGCTGCGCGTGAGCGGGGTGTCGGAGGCCGTCGAGGTCGCGAACGCGACGGGCTTCGGGCTCGGCTCGAACGCCTGGACGCGCGACGACGGCGAGCGGGAGCGGTTCGCGAACGAGCTGGACGCCGGGCAGGTCTTCATCAACGGGATGACGACGTCCTACCCGGAGCTGCCGTTCGGCGGCGTGAAGCGCTCCGGGTACGGGCGCGAGCTGTCGGCCGACGGCATGCGCGCGTTCTGCAACGCCAAGACCGTCTGGGTGGGCTGACCGCCCGAGCGTCCTCGGTCCGCCGCGCGCGGCGGACCGAGGACGGTCTCACCGGACGGCCTGCGGGACCTTCCACGGGTTGTCGTCGCGCAGCGGCGGCGGCAGCAGGTCCTGCGGCCAGTTCTGGTACGCGACGGGCCGCAGGAACCGCTCCGTGGCGGCCGTGCCGACCGAGGTGGTGGAGGGCGCCGTCGTGGCCGGGTACGGCCCGCCGTGCTGCATCGCGTGCGTGACGGACACGCCGGTCGGCCACTGGTTCCACAGGACGCGGCCGCTCCGGCCCGCGAGCACGGCGGCGAGCGCCTCCAGCTCGCCGGCCTCCTCCGGCTCGGCGTGCAGCGAGGAGGTGAGCTGGCCGGGCAGCGCCGCCACGACGCCCGCGAGGTCGGCGAGGCGCTCGTAGGTGACGACGAGGCCGAGGGGCCCGAAGCACTCCTCCGCCGCGGCGTCGATGTCGGCCTGGAACGCCGCCAGGTCCATGGTGAGCAGGCGCGGGGTCAGCGCGTCCTCCTCCTGCGGCCAGACCAGGCGCCGCACGCCCGGCCGGGCGCCCAGGCTGCCCGCCGCGGCCAGGTATCCGGAGCTGATCCGCTCGTTGAGCATCGGCGCCCCGGCGGCCTCGCGCAGGCGCGCCGCGATGCCCTCCGCCAGTCCGGGCGGCGCGAACAGCAGGCCGGGGTTCGTGCAGAACTGGCCGGCCCCCAGCGTCAGGGACGCCGCGTACCCCCGGGTGATCTCCTCGGCGCGGGCCTCGGCGGCGCGGGGCGTCACCACGGACGGGTTCACGCTGCCCATCTCGCCGTAGAACGGGATCGGGACCGGCCGCTCCGCCGCGATCCTCGCGAGGGCGAGGCCGCCCCGCTGGGAGCCGGTGAACGCGGCGGCGGCGACGCCGGGATGCCGCAGGGCCTCGACTCCGGCGTCCTCGCCCTCGATGAGGGCGAACACGCCGTCTGGGAGCCCGGCGCCGGCGATCGCCTCGGCCGTCCGGCGCGACAGGCGGGGATGGCCGGGGTGCGCCTTGACCACGACGGGGCAGCCCGCCGCCCACGCCGACGCGGTGTCGCCGCCGGCGACACTGAAGGCGAACGGGAAGTTGCTCGCCGCGAACACCAGCACCGGGCCGACGGCCGTCCGGCAGCGGCGCAGGTCCGGGCGCGGCCCGGTGGGCCAGTCCGGGTCGGGCCGGTCGATGCGGGCGTCGTGGAGGGCGCCCTCAAGGACCTGCTCGGCGAACAGCTTCAGCTGGAACGTGGTGCGGGTCAGCTCGCCGTTGAGGCGCACCTCGCCGAGGCGGCTCTCCTCGTCGGCGAGGGCGACCAGCTCGCCGCGGGCGGCCTCCAGCGCGTCCGCGACCGCCGCCAGGTGGGCGGCGCGTTCGGCCGGCGGCGACGCGGCCCAGCCCGGAGCGGCGGCGACCGCCGCGGAAACGGCCTGGTCGGGTGTCATGAGGTGCTCCCCTCGTCCTCGGTGTTCGGGGCCGTGCGGGCGGACCGCGGCGCCCGGTTCTCCACCGAGTTGCGGTACCCGTACAGCGCGTAGACGACCAGGCCGAGCACCATCCACACCGCGAACCGGACCCAGGTGATCCAGTCGAGGTTGGCGATCAGCCAGATCGAGAAGGCGATGCCGACGAGCGGCACCACCGGCACCCAGGGGGTGCGGAACGAGCGCGGCAGGTCGGGGCGGGTGCGGCGCATCACCATGACGGCGATCGCGACGACGATGAACGCCATCAGGATGCCGATGTTGGTGAGGTCGGCCGCCTCCTTGATGGGCAGCAGGCCCGCGATGACCGCCGAGCCGATCCCGACGAGCCAGATGACGCGGGTCGGGACCTGCCGCCGCGGGTGGTTGCGGGCGAAGTAGGCGGGCAGCAGGCCGTCGCGGCTCATCGAGAACCAGACGCGGGTGACCGCCAGCATGTTCGCGAGCGCGGAGGTGGTGATGCCGACGACGGCGCCGACCGCGACGACCGTGCCGAGACCGGTCAGGCCGACCGAGGCGAGCGCGCTGGAGAACGGGCTCTTGACGTCGATCTGCCGGTAGTCCTGCATGCCCAGCAGGACGATGCAGACCAGGAGGTAGATGACCGCGGCGATGGCCAGCGAGATGACGATCGCCTTGGGGAGCACCTTCTTGGCCTCGGCGCTCTCCTCCGCCGCCGCGCTCATGGCGTCGTAGCCGTAGACGGCGAAGAAGGTGGTGGCGGCCCCGGCGACGGCGCCGCCGATGCCGAACGGCAGGAACGGGCTGAAGTTGCCGGCCGAGACGTGGAACGCTCCCGCGACGATGACCAGCGCGACGATCGCGAGCTTGACCACGACGAGGATCGTCTCGAACCGCGCGGACTCCTTCGTCCCGCGCGACAGCACGAACGCCAGCAGCAGGCACAGCAGCGCCGCGAACAGGTCGACCTTGTGGCCGGCGCCGGTGCCGGGCGCGCCGATCGCCCAGTCCGGGATGTCGAGGCCGATCTGGTCGAGGATGTAGGACAGGTAGCCGGAGATGGCGATCGCGACGACGGCGACGATCGCGGTGTACTCCAGCAGCAGGTCCCAGCCGATCGCCCAGCCGATCGCCTCGCCGAGCGCGGCGTAGGAGTAGGTGTAGGCGGAGCCGGCCTTCGGGATGGTGCCGGCGAACTCGGCGTAGCAGAGCGCGGCGGCGGCGCTGGCGATGATGGCGATCAGGAAGGAGATCATCACGCCGGGCCCGGCGTCGTCGTGGGCGACGACGCCGGCGAGCGAGAAGACGCCCGCGCCGACGAGCCCGCCGAGGCTGAGCGCGACGAGCTGCCACAGCCCCATGGTGCGGCGCAGGCCGCCCGGGGTCTCCTCCTCCGAGGAGTCGACGGGTTTCAGGCGGAAGACCCCGGCCCGGGTGAACAGCGCGGACCCGGCAGGGCCCCGCGGTGGTCGTGTTTTGGGCATGGCTTGGGACATGGAGGTCCCTCCCGACTGGTGCAGGGTGGGTGTGACGCGGCGGTCAGGGCCGCCGTGAAGGGCTCGGGAAGAGCCGGCCGGTCCCTCTCAGAGGACGAAGCCCTCGGGGAAGGGGTCGGCGGGGTCGAGCAGGTAGGTGGCGGTGCCGGTGATCCAGGCCCGCCCGGTGAACTCGGGGATCACCGCGGGCAGGCCGCCGGCGTCGGCGGTGCCGACCAGGCGCCCGGTGAACCGGGTGCCGATGAACGACTCGTTGACGAACTCGGTGTGCAGCGGCAGCTCGCCCCGGGCGTGCAGCTGCGCCATGCGGGCGGAGGTGCCGGTGCCGCACGGCGACCGGTCGAACCAGCCCGGATGGATGGCCATCGCGTTGCGCGAGCGCCTGGCGTCCGACCCGGGCGCGAGGAACTGGACGTGCTTGCAGCCTCCGATCAGCGGGTCGGCCGGGTGGACGGGGCGGTCGGTCGCGTTGATCGCCTCCATGATCGCCAGCCCGGCCCGCAGGATGTCCTCCTTGCGGGCCCGGTCGAACGGCAGGCCGAGCGGCTCGAGGTCGGTGATGGCGTAGAAGTTGCCGCCGTAGGCCATGTCGTAGCGGACGTCCCCGAGCCCGGGCACCGCCACCACCGCGTCCCGCCGGAGCGCGAACGAGGCGACGTTGCGGAGCGTGACGTGCTCGGCGACGCCGTCGCGGACCGCGACCCGGGCCTCGACGAGGCCGGCCGGGGTGTCCAGCCGCACGATCGTCTCCGGCTCGGTCACCTCCACCATCCCGGTCTCGACCAGGACGGTCGCGACGCCGATGGTGCCGTGCCCGCACATCGGCAGGAACCCGCTGACCTCGACGTAGACGACGCCCCAGTCGGCGTCCGGGCGGGTCGGCGGCTGGAGCAGGGCCCCGCTCATCGCGGGGTGGCCGCGCGGCTCGTCCACCAGGAAGCGGCGGAGCCCGTCCAGGTGCCGCACGGCGTGGCGGCGCCGCTCGGCCATCGTGGCGCCCGGGATGGGCGCGACGCCGCCGGTGACGACGCGCGTCGGCATCCCCTCGGTGTGGGAGTCGACCGCGCTGATCGACCGGGCCGAGCGCATCAGGCGGCCCGCCGCCGCGCGAGGGCCTCGATCGCGCGGTCCATGTCGGCGGTGACGGCGGCGCGGTGCTCGGGGACGAGCGGGCCGCGCGGCGGGCGGCAGGGGCCGCCGTACCGGCCGACCTGCTCCATGCCGAGCTTGATCGCCTGGACGAACTCGGTGCGCGAGTCCCAGCGGAACGCGGCGACGAGCGGCTCGTACAGGGCGCGGGCCTCCTCCAGCTTCCCGGCGGTGGCCAGCTCGTACAGCAGCGCCGACTCGGCCGGGAAGACGTTGGGGAAGCCGGCGAACCAGCCCGTCGCGCCCATCAGCAGCGCTTCGAGGGTGACGTCGTCGGCGCCGGCGACGACCTCCAGGCCCGGGGCCCTCTCCCGGATCTCCAGCACGCGGCGGACGTCGCCGGAGAACTCCTTGACCGCCACGACGCCGTCGATCTGCGCGATCTCGGCGAGCAGCTCCGGGGTGAGGTCGACCTTGGTGTCGATGGGGTTGTTGTAGACCATGACCGGCAGGCCGACGGACGCCACGGCCTCGAAGTGCGCGATGATCTCGCCGCGGTTGGCCCGGTACATGGTGGGCGGCAGGCACAGCACGCCGTCGGCGCCGTCCTCGGCCGCGATCTGCGTCCAGTGCCGGGCCTGGTGGGAGCCGGGGCCGTGCACGCCGACCACGACGACGCCGTCCCGGCCGACCGCCTCGACGGCGGTGCGGGCGACGCGGCGGCGCTCGTCGTCGGTCAGCGAGGAGTACTCGCCGAGGGACCCGTTCGGGCCGACGCCGCGGCAGCCGTTGTCGACGAGCCAGCGGCAGTGCTCGGCGTAGCGGTCGTGGTCGACAGCGAGCCCGGCGGGGGCGGCGGCGTCCTCGCGGTAGGGCAGGGCCGTCGCCACGATGACGCCGCCGAGGCTCAGGGGCTTGCTGTCGCTCATCGGGCGCTCTCTTTCTTGTCGGGTGTGTCAACTGGAGGGTCCGCGAGCTCGCCGAGCCGGATGGGCTGGGCGACGGGCCGGCGGTGGGGGTCGCTCCCGCCCGCCCGGCCGCGGAGCAGTTCGGCGACCGCGGGGCCGCAGACGCGGGCCTGGCAGGGGCCGAGCCCGGCGCGGGTGCCGAGCCTGACGGCGGGGGCCGAGCCGGCGGCCGCGCCGTCCGCGGCGCGCAGGAGGGTCCCGCAGGCGGTCTCCTCGCAGCGGCAGACGATCGTGTCGGGGCGCAGCCAGCCGGGCCACGCCGCGCCGACGGGGTGCGCGGCGGCGAGCCGTCCGGCGAACGCGCGCCCCC
>NZ_BAABEV010000068.1:0-29813 GCF_039540335.1 Actinomadura verrucosospora
AAGCACGCGCGCGCCGCCGAGGTGCTGCTCGCCGAGCGGCTGCGCGACCCGGCGCGCCGCCCGCTGCTCGTGGTCGTCACCGACGGGCGGGCGACCGCGGGGGGCGACGTGGACCGGGCCGCCGGCCTGCTGGCGGGCACCGCCGGGATCGTCGTGGACTGCGAGGACGGCCCGGTCCGGCTCGGCCTCGCGGGACGGCTCGCGGCCCGGCTCGGGGCGCGGCTCGTCCCGCTCGGCGACCTCGACGGCATCGTCCGCGCCCACCGCGGGCGCGAAAAGGGAAAGGCGGCTTGAGATGCCCCAGGGAAAGCCCGAGTCCGTCCCCGACGACGGCCTCACCACCCGGCAGCGCCGCAACCGGCCCCTGCTGATCGTCCACACCGGCCCCGGGAAGGGGAAGTCGACGGCGGCGTTCGGGATGGCGCTGCGGGCCTGGAACCAGGGCTGGCCGGTCGGGGTGTTCCAGTTCGTGAAGTCGGCCAAGTGGCGGATCGGCGAGGAGCGGGCGCTGCGCGTGCTCGGCGAGAGCGGCGAGGGCGGCCCGGTCGCCTGGCACAAGATGGGCGAGGGCTGGTCGTGGATCCAGCGCCCCGGCAGCGAGGAGGACCACGCGGCCGACGCCCGCGAGGGCTGGGCGCAGATCAAGCGGGACCTGGCCGCCGAGACGTACCGTTTCTATGTGCTCGACGAGTTCACCTATCCGCTCAAGTGGGGCTGGCTCGACCTGGACGACGTGGTCGAGACCCTCGCCGCGCGTCCCGGCACCCAGCACGTCGTCGTCACCGGGCGGGACGCGCCCGGCCGGCTGGTCGAGGCCGCCGACCTGGTGACGGAGATGGGCAAGGTCCGGCATCCGATGGACGCCGGGCAGAAGGGGCAGCGGGGCATCGAGTGGTGATCCCCCGGCTGGTCGTCGCCGCGCCGGCGTCCGGCAGCGGCAAGACGACCGTGGCGACCGGCCTGATCGCGGCGCTGCGGGCGCGCGGCCTCGCCGTGTCGCCGCACAAGGTCGGCCCCGACTACATCGACCCCGGCTACCACGCGCTGGCGGCGGGACGGCCCGGCCGCAACCTGGACCCGTGGCTCGCGGGCGAGGAGCGGATCGCGCCGCTGTTCCTGCACGGCGCCGCCGGCTGCGACGTGGCGGTGGTCGAGGGCGTGATGGGCCTGTTCGACGGGAAGGGCGACACCGGGTTCGCCTCCACGGCGCACGTCGCGCGACTGCTCGCGGCGCCGGTGGTGCTGGTCGTGGACGCCGCGCGGCAGAGCCGGTCGGTGGCGGCGCTCGTGCACGGTTTCGCGACGTTCGAGCCGGGCGTGCGGATCGGCGGCGTCGTGCTCAACCGGATCGGCTCGGAGCGGCACGAGGAGCTGTGCCGCGGCGCGCTGGAGGCGACGGGCGTGCCGGTGCTCGGCGCGATCCGGCGGGACGACGCGGTCGTGACCCCGTCCCGGCACCTCGGGCTGGTCCCGGCGGCCGAGCGGGGCGCGGAGGCCGTCGGCGCGGTGGAGCGGCTCGGCGCGCTCGTGGAGCGCTCCTGCGACCTGGACGCCCTGCTCCGCCTGGCGGCCGCCGCTCCCCCGCTGCCGGGGCCCGCGTGGGACCCGTCCGAGCAGGTCGTCCCGGTCGAGGGCGGGCCGGTCGTCGCGGTCGCGGGCGGGGCGGCGTTCACCTTCTCCTACGCCGAGCACGTGGAGCTGCTGCGCGCGGCGGGCGCCGACGTGGCCGTCTTCGACCCGCTGCGGGACGAGGCCCTGCCGGACGGGGCGGGCGCGCTCGTCATCGGCGGCGGCTTCCCCGAGGTCCACGCCGCCGAGCTGGCCGCCAACGCGCCGATGCTCGCCGAGGTCGCGGCGTTCCGCGGCCCGATCGCCGCCGAGTGCGCCGGGCTCCTCTACCTGTGCGAGGAACTCGACGGCCGGGCGATGTGCGGGCGGGTGCCGGGCCGCGCGCGGATGACGTCCCGGCTGGCGCTCGGCTACCGGGAGGCGGTCGCGGTGGCCGAGTCGCCGCTGACCCGTCCGGGCGAGCGGTTCCGCGGCCACGAGTTCCACCGGACCGCGCTGGACACCGGCGCCGAGCCGCTGTTCCGGTGGCGCGACGGCCGCGACGGGTACGGCGACGACCGGATCACCGCCTCCTACCTGCACCTGCACTGGGCGGGGTCGCCGGAGGCGGCTCAGCGGCTGGTGTCGTCCTCCAGGTCGCCCTCCGTCTTGAGGTAGACCTCCTGGAGGCCCTGGAGGACCGCCGGGTCGGGGTGCTCCCACATGCCGCGCTCGGCCGCCTCCAGCAGCCGCTCGGCGATGCCGTGCAGCGCCCACGGGTTCGACTGCGCCATGAACGCGCGGTTCTCCTCGTCCAGGACGTAGGCGGCGGTGAGCCTGTCGTACATCCAGTCGGCCATGACGCCCGTGGTGGCGTCGTAGCCGAACAGGTAGTCCACGGTCGCGGCCAGCTCGAACGCGCCCTTGTAGCCGTGCCGGCGCATGGCGGCGAGCCACTGCGGGTTCACGACGCGGGCCCGGAAGATCCGCGCGGTCTCCTCCGAGAGGGTGCGGGTGCGCACGGCGTCCGGGCGGGTGCTGTCGCCGACGTAGGCCTCCGGCGCCCTGCCGGTCAGCGCGCGGACGGTGGCGATCATGCCGCCGTGGTACTGGAAGTAGTCGTCGGAGTCGGCGATGTCGTGCTCGCGGGTGTCGACGTTCTTGGCGGCGACGGCGATGCGCCGGTAGGCGCTCTCCATGTCGGCGCGGGCGGGCACCCCGTCGAGGTCGCGGCCGTAGGCGTGGCCGCCCCACACCGCGTACACCTCGGCGAGGTCGGCGTCGTCGCGCCAGTTGCGGCTGTCGATGAGCGGCAGCAGCCCGGCCCCGTACGCGCCGGGCGCGGACCCGAACACGCGCATCGTGGCGCGCCGCTCGTCGCCGTGCCGCTCCCGGTCGGCCCGAACGTGGGCGCGGACGTGGTTGTCGGCGTCGGGCTCGTCCAGCCCGGCGACGAGCCGGACGGCGTCGTCCAGCATGGCGACGACGTGCGGGAACGCGTCCCGGAAGAAGCCGCTGATGCGGACGGTCACGTCGATGCGCGGCCGGCCGAGCTCGGCGAGCGGGACCGGCTCCAGCGCCGTGACGCGGCGGGACGCCTCGTCCCAGGCCGGGCGGACGCCGAGCAGCGCGAGGACCTCGGCGACGTCGTCGCCCGCCGTGCGCATCGCGCTCGTCCCCCACACCGACAGCCCGACCGAGCGCGGCCACTCCCCGTGGTCGGCGCGGTAGCGCTCCAGGAGCGAGTCCGCCATCGCCTGCCCGGTCTCCCAGGCGAGGCGGCTCGGGACGGCGCGCGGGTCGACCGAGTAGAAGTTGCGGCCGGTCGGCAGGACGTTGACGAGGCCGCGCAGCGGCGACCCGCTCGGGCCCGCCGGGACGTAGCCGCCGTCCAGGGCGTGCAGGACGTGGTCGAGCTCGTCGGTCGTCCGGGCCAGGCGCGGGACGATCTCGGCGGCGGCGAACTCCAGGACCCGCGTCACCGCCTCGCGGCGCTCCGCCGGAACGTCCCGGGCGGCCTCGCGCGCCGCGTCCACGGCCCAGCCGGCGTCCTCCATGGCCTGCACGAGGGCGCGGGCGGCGGCCTCGGCGGCGTCCACGTCGGCGAGCGCCTCGCCGCCGGCCTCGCTGAGCCCGAGCGCCTCCCGCAAGCCGGGCAGCGTCTCGCGCCCCGACCACATCTGGCGGGCGCGGAGCATGGCCAGCACCAGGTCGACGCGGACCGGGCCGGCGGGCGCCTGGCCGAGGACGTGCAGGCCGTCGCGGATCTGCGCGTCCTTCACCTCGCACAGCCAGCCGTCGACGTGCAGGAGGAAGTCGTCGAACTCGGTGTCGTGCGGGCGGTCGTCCAGGCCGAGGTCGTGGTCGAGCTTGGCGGCCTGGATGAGGGTCCAGATCTGGGCGCGGATCGCGGGCAGCTTCGCCGGGTCCATCGCGGCGATCGTCGCGTGCTCGTCCAGGAGCTGTTCGAGGCGGGCGATGTCGCCGTAGGTCTCGGCGCGGGCCATCGGCGGGACCATGTGGTCGACGAGGACGGCGTGCGCGCGGCGCTTGGCCTGCGTGCCCTCGCCGGGGTCGTTGACGAGGAACGGGTAGACCAGCGGGACGTCGCCGAGCGCCGCGTCGGTGCCGCACGACGCCGACATCCCCGCCGCCTTGCCGGGCAGCCACTCCAGGTTGCCGTGCTTGCCGACGTGGACGATCGCGTGCGCGCCGAACTCGTCCGACAGCCACCGGTACGCGGCCAGGTAGTGGTGGCTGGGCGGCAGGTCGGGGTCGTGGTAGATCGCGATGGGGTTCTGCCCGAAGCCGCGCGGCGGCTGCACCATCACGACGAGGTTGCCGGCGCGCAGGGCGGCGAGGACGATGTCGCCGCCCTGGACGAACAGCTCGCCGGGCGGCGGGCCCCAGTGCCGCTCCATCCCCTCGCGCAGGTCGGCGGGCAGGGTGCGGTACCAGCGCTCGTAGGACGCGGCGGAGATGCGGACGGGGTTGCCCGCGAGCTGCTCCTCGGTGAGCCAGTCCTCGTCCTGGCCGCCCGCCGCGATGAGCGCGTGGACGAGCGCGTCGCCGTCCTGCTCGTCGACGCCGGGGAAGCCCTCGCCCAGGTCGTACCCCGCGTCGCGGAGCCGGGCGAGCAGCCGGACGGTGCTCGCCGGGGTGTCGAGACCGACGGCGTTCCCGACGCGGGCGTGCTTGGTCGGGTACGCCGACAGCATCACCACGAGGCGGCGCCCGGCGGCCGGGGTGTGCCGCAGGCGGCCGTGCCGGACCGCGATCCCGGCGACCCGGGCCGCCCGTTCGGAGTCGGCGGCGTAGACGGTGAGCCCGTCCTCGTCGACCTCCTTGAACGAGAACGGGACGGTGATGATCCGCCCGTCGAACTCGGGGATCGCGACCTGCGACGCCGCGTCCAGCGGGGACAGCCCGTCGTCGCTCCCCTCCCAGTCGGACCGGCTCGTGGTGAGGCAGAGGCCCTGCAGGATCGGGACGTCCAGCGCGGCGAGCGCGCCCACGTCCCACGCCTCGTCGTCGCCGCCCGCCCCGGCCGTCGCGGGCCGCGACCCGCCCGCCGCGAGCACCGTCACCACCAGCGCGTCCGCCTGGCGGAGCGTGTCCAGCAGCTCGGGCTCGGCGGTGCGCAGCGACGAGCAGAACACCGGCATGGCGCGCCCGCCGGCGTCCTCCACGGCGGCGCAGAGCGCCTCCACGAACGCGGTGTTGCCCGCCATGTGGTGAGCGCGGTAGTAGAGCACGCCGACCACGGGCCCGCCGCCGTCGCGGGCGGCGCGGTCGAGCCGTCCCCAGGTCGGCGTCGCGGCCGGCGGCGCGAAGCCGCGCCCCGTCAGCAGCACGGTGTCGGACAGGAACGCGTGCAGCTCGGCGAGGTTGGCGGGGCCGCCGTGCGCGAGGTAGGCGTGCGCCTCGGCGCACACGCCGCTGACCGTGGACAGCTCCATCAGCTCGGCGTCGGGGGCCTGCTCGCCGCCGAGGACGACGACCGGCCGGGGGCCCGCGAGGAGCGCGTCGAGACCGTCCTCCCAGGCGCGGCGGCCGCCGAGCAGCCGCACCACGACGAGGTCGGCGCCCTCGGTCAGCCCGGGCAGGTCGGCGGCGGTGAGCCGCGCGGGGTTGCCGAGCCGGTAGGCGGCGCCGGACGCTCGGGCGCTCAGCAGATCGGTGTCGGACGTCGACAGCAACAGGACCGTGCGGCTGTGCTCGGGCACGGCGCATCCTCCCCCTGGGGTCCTCGCCCCGGTCGCGGGTGTCGCGACGGCAGGAGTCTCCTGGCTCCCGGATCGACGCTCGCCCCGGCCTTCCCGTCCTCGCGGACAGTGGCCTACAGCGGGGTTCGCTCCCCGGTCACAGTGGCGGGACCGCGCCGGATTCGCACCGGCTTCCTCCCATTGCCATCGTCTGAGCAGAAGAGTACGGCAGCGCGGTCGCCCTGCAAACTGTGGTTAACATCCTCCCCGTGCCGAATGTCAGAGCCCGTCCCGACGCGTGCCCCGGGGCGCTGCGCACCCACGACGCCGCCGACGGGCCGCTGGCGCGCGTCCGCGTCCCGGGCGGCGCGGTGTCCGCCGCGCAGCTCGCGGTGCTCGGCGCCGCCGCCCGCGAGCTGGGGCGGGACGTGATCGAACTCACGTCCCGCGGCAACCTCCAGGTGCGCGGCGTCCGCGACACCGGAGCGCTCGCGGCCCGGCTGGAGGCCGCCGGGCTGCTTCCGTCGGCGACCCACGAGCGGGTGCGCAACATCGTCGCGTCCCCGCTCGGCGGGCGCGGCCCGCGCGGCGCCCTCGCCACGGATCCGCTGGTCACGGCGCTGGACGAGGCGCTCTGCGCGCGTGCGGAGCTGGCCCGGCTGCCGGGGCGGTTCCTGTTCGCGCTCGACGACGGCACCGGCGACACGGCCGCGCTGGACGCCGACGCGGCCCACACCCCCGGCGGCCTGCGGCTGGCCGGGACGCGGCTCGGGCCCGTCCCCGGCGATCCCGTCGCGGCGCTGCTCGCGGCGGCGGAGGCGTTCCTGGAGGTCAGGGGCGACGCCTGGCGGCTCGCGGAGGTGCCGGACGGCGCGCGGCTCGTCGCCGAGCGGCTGGGCGCGGCCGTGGCGGAGACGCCGCCGCGCCCGGATCCCGCGCCGCCGCACGCCGGGATCCTCGCGCAGCGGGACGGGCTCGCCGCGCTGGAGGCCGTGCCTCCGCTGGGCCGGCTGTCGGGCGCGCAGGCCGAGGCGCTCGCCGGAGTCGCGGACGAGGTGCGGGTGACGCCGTGGCGCAGCGTGGTGGTGCGCGACCTGGAGCGGGACGAGGCGCGCCGCGCGGCGGCGGAGCTCGCGGCGGCGGGGTTCGCGACCGATCCCGCGTCGCCCTGGGTGGGCGTGACGGCCTGCACCGGGAGCCCGGGATGCGCGAAGTCGCGCGGCGACGTGCAGGCCGAGGCGCGGCGCTTCGTGGACGGCCTGGGCCGCGCGCCCGAGACCCCCGTCCACTGGACGGGATGCGAGCGGCGCTGCGGGATGCCCCGCGGCCCGGTCGAGCTGAGGACGGCGGAGGGACAGCAGTGATCGATTACGTCCGGGACGGCGCCGAGATCTACCGGCGGTCGTTCGCGACGATCCGCGCGGAGGCCGACCTGTCGGGACTGCCGGACGACGTGGCGCGGGTCGCGGTCCGCATGATCCACGCCTGCGGCATGACCGATCTGGTCAAGGACCTGGCCTGGTCGCCGGGGGTCGTGGCGCGGGCGCGGGCGGCGCTGCTGGCGGGCGCGCCGGTGCTGTGCGACGCGCGGATGGTCGCCTCCGGCGTGACCCGCGCGCGGCTGCCCGCCGGCAACGAGGTCGTGTGCACGCTCGGCGAGCCGGGCGTGCCGGAGCTGGCCGGGCGGCTCGGCACCACGCGCAGCGCGGCGGCGCTGGAGCTGTGGCGCGACCGGCTCGGCGGCGCGGTCGTCGCGATCGGCAACGCGCCGACCGCGCTGTTCCGGCTGCTGGAGCTGGTGGAGGAGGGCGCGCCGCGCCCGGCGGCGGTCCTCGGGATCCCGGTCGGGTTCATCGGGGCGGCCGAGTCCAAGGAGGCGCTCGCCGCGAGCGGCCTGGACCATCTGGTGGTCCGCGGGCGGCGCGGCGGCAGCGCGATGACGGCGGCGGCGGTCAACGCCATCGCCAGTGAGGCGGAGTGATGGCGGGACGGCTGTTCGGCGTGGGCGTCGGGCCCGGCGACCCCGAGCTGGTCACGGTGAAGGCGGCGCGGCTGATCGGCGAGGCCGACGTGGTGGCCTTCCACTGCGCGCGGCACGGCCGCAGCATCGCCCGGACCGTCGCCGAGCCGTACCTGCGGGACGGGCGGATCGAGGAGCAGCTCGTCTACCCGGTGACGACGGAGACCACCGACCATCCCGGTGGCTACCAGGGGGCGCTGGAGGACTTCTACGCCGACTGCGCCGCCCGCCTCGCCGCGCACCTCGACGCGGGGCGGACGGTCGTGGTGCTCAGCGAGGGCGACCCCCTGTTCTACGGGTCGTACATGCACCTGCACAAGCGGCTCGCGCCGCACTACCCGGCCGAGGTGGTGCCGGGCGTGACGTCGCTGAGCGCCGCGTCCGCGGCGGCGGGGCGACCGCTGGTGGAGCGGGAGGAGACGCTGACCGTCCTGCCCGGGACGCTGGCCGGCGAGGAGCTCGCCGAGCGGCTGCGCAGCGCGGACGCGGCGGCCGTCCTCAAGCTCGGCCGGACGTTCCCCAAGGTCAGGCAGGCGTTCGAGGACGCGGGGCGGCTCGGCGACGGCTGGTACGTCGAGCGGGCCGCCACCGACCGGCAGCGGGTCCTCCCGCTCGCCGACGTCGATCCGGCGGACGTTCCCTACATGGCGCTCGCGCTGCTGACGAGCCCGGCGGAGCGCTCGTTCGCCGCGCCTCCCCCGGCGCGGCCTGAGGGGGCCGGCGGGGTGTGGGTCGTCGGGCTCGGACCGGCGGGCCGGCCGTGGCTGACGCCGGAGGCGCAGGACGTCCTGGCGTCCGCGACCGACCTCGTCGGCTACGGCCCCTACCTGGACCGGGTGCCGCCGAACCCGAGGCAGCGGCGGCACGGGTCCGGCAACCGGGTGGAGGCCGACCGGGCCCGGCACGCGCTGGCGCTCGCGCGGGACGGGGCCCGGGTGGCCGTCGTCTCGTCCGGCGATCCCGGCGTGTTCGCGATGGCCACGGCCGTCCTGGAGGCGGCGGCGGAGGACGAGTTCGCGGACGTGCCGGTGCGGGTCGTGCCGGGGCTGACGGCGGCGCAGGCCGTGGCCGCCCGGGCCGGCGCGCCCCTCGGGCACGACTTCTGCGTCCTGTCGCTGTCGGACATCCTCAAGCCGTGGGACGTGGTGGAGCGGCGGCTCGCCGCCGCCGCCGAGGCCGACCTGGTCCTGGCCCTCTACAACCCCTCGTCGAGCCGGCGCAGGCACCAGCTCCCGGCGGCGCGCGAGCTGCTGCTCAAGCACCGCTCCCCCGAGACCCCGGTGGTCGTCGGGCGGGACGTCGGCGGGCCGGAGGAGAGCGTGACGGTGACGACGCTCGGCGAGCTGGACCCCGCCCGGGTCGACATGCGCTGCCTGCTCATCGTCGGGTCGTCCGCCACCCGGGTGACCGAGCGGGGCGTGGTCTTCACCCCGCGCCGCTACCCCTGAGCCCAGGCCGCGGCGGCCGCCACGTCGGCGGCCGCCGCGACGCCCTCGGGAAGGGCCGGGCGGTCGACCATCACGACCGGCAGCCCGGCCTCGCGGGCGGCGGTGAGCTTCGCGCGGGTCATCGCGCCGCCGCTGTCCTTGGTGACCAGCACGTCCAGGCGGTGCTCGCGGATCAGGGCGCGCTCGCCGTCCACGGTGTAGGGGCCGCGCGCCAGCAGGACGTGCACGTGGGGCGGGACGGGCGGCTCCGGAGGGTCCACCGACCGGGCGAGGAACCACACATCGGTCCGCGCGGCGAACACCGGAAGGCTGCGGCGGCCGGTGGTGAGGAACGCGCGGGCGCCGTCCGGCAGCGCGGCGGCGGCGTCCGGCAGGGACGGGACGCGCCGCCAGTCGTCACCGTCCTCCTCGTCCCAGCCGGGGCGGCGCAGCGCGAGCAGGGGCACGCCCGTCAGCCGCGACGCGTGCGCGGCGGAGGCGCTCATCCGCTCCGCGAACGGGTGGGTCGCGTCGACGAGGCGGTCGATCCGGTGCTCCCGCAGCCACGCGGCGAGCCCTTCGGCGCCGCCGAACCCGCCGATGTGGACCTCGCCGGCGGGCAGGCGCGGGTCCGACACCCTCCCGGCGAGCGAGGAGACGACGTGCACGCCGGTCAGCCGGGCCGCGAGCGCGCGGGCCTCCGCCGTCCCGCCGAGGATCAGGACGCGCCGCACGCCCGGTCCCGGCCGGCGCTGTAGAGGTGGCTGTCGGGGAACGCCGACGCGGTGAGGACGCGGCCGACGACGATCACCGCGGTGCGCCGCACCCCGGCCTCGCGCACCCGGGCGGCGATGTCGGCGAGGGTGCCGCGCAGGACCAGCTCGTCCGGGCGGCTGGCGCGGGCGACGACGGCGACCGGGCAGTCCGCGCCGTAGCGGGGCAGCAGCTCGGCGGCGACCTCCTCGATGCGCTGGACGGCCAGGTGCAGCACCATCGTGGCGCCGCTCGCGCCGAGGGTGGCGAGGTCCTCGCCGTCCGGCATCGGGGTGGCCCGCACGGCCGTGCGGGTCAGGATCACGGTCTGGCCGACGCCGGGGACGGTCAGCTCCCGGCCGAGCGAGGCCGCCGCGGCCGCGAACGCGGGAACGCCGGGGACGACCTCGTACGGCACGCCCGCCGCGTCGAGGCGGCGCATCTGCTCGGCGACCGCGCTGAACACCGACGGGTCGCCCGAGTGCAGCCGCGCGACGTCCAGGCCGCCTTGGTGGGCGGCGGTCAGCTCGGCGACGATCTCGTCCAGCGTCATGTTCGCGGTGTCGACGAGCCGGGCGCCGGGCGGGCACGCCTCCAGCAGTTCGGCCGGCACCAGCGACCCCGCGTACAGGCAGACGGGTGAGGACTCCAGGATCCTCAGGCCGCGCACGGTGATGAGGTCGGCGGCGCCGGGGCCCGCGCCGACGAAGTGAACCGTCACAGGGTGTCCTTCCGCGTCGTCCAGACGGTGACGGGCATGGCGGGGCGCCAGCCGGTGAACCCGCCGAGCGGGGCGGCGCGCTCGACGCCGAGGCGAACCAGCTCGCCGCCGTGGGTCCGGCGGAGCTCGACCACTTTGGCCTCCGATTCGAGGGTGACGGCGTTGGCGACGAGGCGCCCGCCGGGCCGGAGCGCGTCCCAGCAGCGTTCCAGCAGGCCGGGGACGGTGAGCCCGCCGCCGACGAAGACGGCGTCGGGCGGCGGGAGGCCCTCCAGCGCGTCCGGCGCGCGGCCCGCCACGACGCGGACGCCGGGCACCCCGAGGGCCCCGGCGTTGCGGCCGATCCGCTCCGCGCGCTCCGGGCGGCTCTCGACCGCGACCGCCGCGCACGACGGGTGCGCCCGCGCCCACTCGATCGCGACGCTGCCGGACCCGGCGCCCACGTCCCACAGCAGCTCGCCGGGCAGCGGCCCGAGGCGCGACAGCGTCACCGCCCGGACCTCCCGCTTGGTGATCTGCCCGTCGTGCTCGAAGGCGTCGTCGGGCAGCCCGGCGACACGCGGCAGCGGGGCGGCGTCCGGGCCCGGCGCGCACTCGACGGCCACCACCGCGAGCGCCGAGGCGGCCGGATCCGTCCAGTGGGACGCGACGCCGTGCGCGACCGTCTCGCTCTCCGCGCCGAGGTCGCACAGGACGGTCATCCGGCTGGGGCCGAAACCGCGCCCGGTGAGCAGCGCCGCCACGACCGCCGGGGCCTGCCGCCCCGCGCCGAGGACCAGCACTCGGCGGCCGGGGGCGACGACGGCGTTCAGCGTCTCCGCCGGGCGCCCGACGAGGCTGACGACCTCCACCCGCTCCAGCGGCCAGCCGAGGCGCGCGCACGCCAGCGACGCCGACGACGGGTGCGGCAGCACCCGCAGGCGCCGCGGGCCGACCAGCTCGGCGAGCGTGGAGCCGATCCCGTAGAACATGGGGTCGCCGCTCGCCAGGACGGCGACCGACCGCCCCGCGTACCGCTCGATCAGGCCGGGCAGAGCGGGGAGCAGCGGGGACGGCCAGGGCACGCGCTCGGCGGGGCCGTCCGGGACGAGGGCGAGGTGCCGGGCGCCCCCGAGCAGCACGTCCGCCGCCCGCAGCGCCGCGCGGGAGTCCTCCGCGAGGCCGTCCCACCCGTCGGCTCCGACGCCCACGACGGTGATGACACGCGCGTCCACTGGCCTCCTTGAGCGAAATGCGGCGCCAAGTCTACAACTGGCACACTTGGCCAGGTGAAGCGGCTTTTGATCATCGGCATCGGCGCGGGCGACCCCGACCACCTGACGTTCCAGGCGGCCAAGGCGATCGCCGCCGCCGACGTCTTCCTCGTCGTGGACAAGGGCGAGGCCAAGCACGACCTGGCCGGGCTGCGGCACGACCTCATCGCGGCGCACGGCCGGCACCCGTACCGGATCGTGGAGGCCCGCGACCCCGAGCGCGACCGGGACGCCGCCGCCTACGCCGCCGCCGTGGAGGACTGGCGGTCGCGGCGCGCGCGGATCTACGAGTCGTTCGTCACCGGCGAGCTGGCCGACGGGCAGACCGGCGCGATCCTCGTCTGGGGCGACCCCGGCGTCTACGACAGCACCCTCGCGGCGCTGGAGGAGGTGGGCGCCGAGTTCGAGGTCGAGGTGATCCCCGGCATCAGCAGCGTCTCGGCGCTCACCGCGCGGCACCGCGTCGGGCTCACGCGGGTGGGCCGTCCCGTCCACGTCACCACCGGGCGCCGCCTCGCCGCCGAGGGACCCACCGCCGACGACGTGCTCGTCATGCTGGACGCGCACTGCGCGTTCGCCGAGGCGGGCGACGGCTACCACATCTACTGGGGCGCCTACCTCGGCACGCCCGACGAGATCCTCGTCTCCGGCCCGGTCGCGGAGGTGGCCGAGGAGATCCGCGCCGTGCGCGCCGAGGCCCGCGCCCGCAAGGGGTGGATCATGGACACCTACCTCCTGCGGCGCGAGTCCCCGGCGCGCCCCTGACCGGCGCCGGCGGGCGCGGCGCCGGCGGGCGTCAGGCCCTGAACGCGGCGCGCTCCTCGGCCGGGGCGGCCTGCCCGCCCGCGGCGGTGACCGGACGCCCGCGCCCGGGGATGGCCAGCGCGACGATCCCGGCGAGCAGCGCCACGCCGCAGCCGATCAGCAGACCGGCCCGGAAGCCGTCCTCGGACGGCAGCACGTGCCCGCCGAGGTCGATGGTCAGCTGGGACAGCACGACCCCGACCACGGCCGCCGACACCGAGGTGCCGACCGAGCGCATCAGCGTGTTGAAGCTGTTGGCCGAGGCGGTCTCCGACCGCGGCACCGCGCCCATGATGAGGGCGGGCATCGCGCCGTAGGCGAGGCCGACGCCCATGCCGCAGATCGCCGTGACGATCATCAGTCCCCACGCGGCGCCGATGAGCAGCGTGGACGACCCGTACCCGAGCGCGATCACCAGGCTTCCGGCGACCAGGGTGACCTTGGGCCCGCGGGCGGCCGACAGCCGCGCGCCGAGCGGGGAGACCGCCATCATCAGCAGGCCGGACGGCACCATCCACAGGCCCGCGGCGACCATCGACTGGCCGAGCCCGTACCCGGTCTCCTTCGGCAGCTGCAGCAGCTGCGGCACGATCAGCGCCTGCGCGTACATCGAGAACCCGATCACGACCGAGGCGGCGTTGGTGAGCAGCACCTGGGGGCGCGCGGTGACGCGCAGGTCGACCAGCGGGTCGCGGCTCCGCAGCTCCCACCAGCCCCACGCCAGCAGGACGACGACCGTGGCGGCGAAAAGGCCGATGGTCGTGCCGCTCGCCCACCCCCAGTCGGCGCCCTTGGAGACGCCGAGCAGCAGGCACACGAGGCCGGCGCCGAGACCGACCGCGCCCACGGTGTCGAAGCGGCCCCGGGCCTGGACGGGCGTGGCCGGCACCAGCAGGTAGATCAGCGTGGCGACGAGCGCGCTCAGCGCGGCCGAGCCCCAGAACAGCACCCGCCAGCTCGTGTTCTCGGCGATCAGGGCCGCGAGCGGCAGCCCGAACGCCCCGCCGATCCCCATCGACGAGCTCAGCAGCGCGATCGAGGACCCCAGCCGCTCGGGCGGCAGCAGGTCGCGCAGCGCGCTGATGCCGAGCGGGATCATGCCCATGCCGACCCCCTGCATGCCTCGCCCGACGACCATCGGGATCAGCGAGCCGGACAGCGCGCAGATCACCGACCCGCTGATCAGGGGCACCATGCAGACCAGCAGCATCCGGCGCTTGCCGTACAGGTCGCCGAGCCGTCCGATCATCGGCATGGCGACCGCGGAGGCCAGCAGCGTCGAGGTGACCACCCAGGTCGCGTTGGAGGGCGTGGTGTCCAGCAGCCGCGGCAGCTGGGCGATCAGCGGCACCACGAGGGTCTGCATGAACGCGGCGACGATGCCGCCCACGGCGAGAACGCCGACGATCCCGCCGGGTCGGACGGCGGGCGCGGACTCGTCCACGTGACATCCCTTCTGTCGGGTCGAGGAACTTGTGCACCATACATACGTTATGGTCGATGCACAACTTATGTACGGTGCATATCCCTGTGGTAGGCATGGGGGGCGAGCATCGAGGCAGGAGCGACCCGGGCGGAGCGCGTCCGGGAGAAGGACCGGCATGCACAAGCCCACGGATCTGATCGAGTACGAGACCATGCTGCTCGGGCGGCACAGCCTGGCCACCCGCCGCTCCCGGCGCGAGGGCGGCCTGCTGGAGCGCAGCGCCTACATCCTGCTCAGCCGCATCCGCATCGACGGCCCGATGTCGATCCGGCAGCTCAGCGAGGCGTTCGACCTGGACCCCTCGACGCTGAACCGGCAGACCTCGGCCATGCTGCGCGACGGCCTCGTCGAGCGCATCCCCGACCCGGCCGGCGGCATCGCCCGCAAGTTCCGCATCACCGCCGAGGGCGAGCGCCGCCTCGACAGCGAGCGCGGCCAGATCGTCGCCGGGATCGACAAGATCATGGCGGACTGGACGGCGGAGGAGGTCGAGGCCTTCGCCTCCTTCCTCCAGCGCTTCAACACCGACATCGAGCGCCTCGCCGGAAGTCCCTGGCCCCGCCCCTAGCCGGAGTGTCGGCAAGCCCCGGCCGCGCCGTTACCCTGGGGCGATGCGCCTCGGTGTGAACGTCCCCAATTTCGGCCCCGGCACCGACCCGGGCGTCCTGCGGCAGTGGGCGCGGACGGTCGAGGGCCTCGGCTTCGACCTGCTGATGGTCTCCGACCACGTCGCGGTCACGGGCGACGTCGCCGCGCAGTACCCGGCCCCGTTCTACGAGCCGTTCACCACGCTCTCCTGGCTGGCCGGCGTGACCGAGCGGGTGCGGCTCGGCACCACCGTGCTGGTTGTCCCGTACCGGCATCCGCTGCTCGTCGCCCGCATGGCCGCCAACCTCAACGACCTGAGCGGCGGGCGGCTCGTCCTCGGCGTGGGAGTCGGCTGGGCCCGCGAGGAGTTCGCGGCGCTCGGCGTGCCCTTCACCCGGCGCGGCGCCCTCACCGACGAGCATCTGCGGGCGATCCGCGCCGCGTGGGAGGACGAGGGCGACTACCGCGCGGGGCGCATCCCCCTCTGGATCGGCGGCAACAGCGACGCCGCGCTCCGGCGGGCCGTGCGAATCGGCGACGCCTGGCACCCTCTGCGTTTCACCCTCCCCTGGCTCCGCGGCGCGCTGGAGCGGCTGAAGGCCGTCGCGGACGAGCAGGGACGTCCGGTGCCCGCCCTGGAGCCCCGCATCGCCCTGCGGGTGACGTCCTCCCCCGTCACCGGCCCCGACCGGCTCGCCGGCGAGGGGACCGTGGAGCAGGTCGCCGGCGACCTCGAGCAGTTGCGGCTGCTCGGCTCGGGCACGGTCCTCCTCGACCCCTTCAACGGCGATCCGGACGAGACCCTGCGCCCGGGCGACGCCTGGCGCGATCTCGCGGCGGTCGCCGCCGTGCACGGGGCGGCGGTCGCCGCCCCGGAGGCCGCCGGGTAGTCCAGGAGATCGGGGACCGGGCATGGCCGGGGCCCGTCCACCCGGTTAACGATCAGTGAAGTTATCGCTCTCATCGCGGGACCCGGTCACGGCACGGCAGTAGGCTCGGCGCGAAACCAGCGCAGGTCGGAGAGGAACCGGGCCCTTGAGCGTGATCAATGTCGGGCAGGCGATCGTCCTCGGGATCGTGGAGGGCCTGACCGAGTTCCTCCCGGTCTCCTCGACCGGGCACTTGAAGATCACCGAGGGTCTGATGAACATCCCGGTGGACGACAAGTCCGTGGTCGGGTTCACCGCGGTGATCCAGGTCGGCGCGATCGCGGCGGTGCTGGTGTACTTCTTCTCCGACATCGTCCGGATCGTCAAGGCGTGGGGCGTCGGGATCGCCCGGCCGTCCGAGCGCTACCACCACGACTACAAGTTCGCCTGGTGGGTCATCTACGCCACCATCCCGGTCGTGATCGTCGGGGTCGCCGCCAAGCCCCTCATCGAAGGCCCGCTCGCCTCGCTGTGGGTGGTCGCCGGGTCCCTGATCGGCGGCAGCGCCGTGATGTTCGCCGCGGACCGGCTCGGCACGCACAAGCGCGGCGAGGACGACACGTCCCTCACCGACGCGATGCTGATCGGCTCCTCGCAGATCCTCGCCCTGCTGTTCCCCGGCTTCTCCCGCTCGGGCGCGACGATGTCGACCGGGCTCATGCTCGGCCTCGACCGGGTCGCCGCGACCCGCCTGTCGTTCTTCCTGGGCATCCCCGCGCTGACCGGCGCCGGCATCTACGAGCTGCCGTCCGCGCTCGGCTCGGGCGCCGGCGTCCTGCCGCTCGCGGTGGGCACGGCGGTGTCGTTCGTCGTGGCCTACGCCTCCATCGCCTGGCTGCTGCGGTTCGTGGCCCGGCACAGCTTCACCTCGTTCGTGGTCTACCGCATCGTCGTCGGCCTCCTGCTGTTCGGCCTCCTCGGCGCGGGAACGTTGAACGCCTGAGCCTCGCGGGGTATGCGGAAGACTGTCACGGTCCGCACGCCGGTGGGAGCACCGCGTGCGCGCACACCCCGCTGAGAAACGGAGCGCCGAGCATGAACGACGCGATGTGGGCCGGAACGGTCTCCATCACCGGGCACGGGAAGGACGAGCTGGAGGCGTACCTGGCGCGGCCGCTGGGCGACGCCCCGCGCGGCGGCGTCGTGGTGATCCACCACATGCCCGGCTACGACCCCGGCACCAAGGAGTTCGTCCGCACGTTCGCCGCGCACGGATACGCCGCCATCGCCCCGAACCTGTACTCGCGCGAGGGCGCGGGCGCGAGCCCGGACGACCAGGCCGCCGCCGCCCGCGCCAAGGGCGGCGTCCCGGACGAGCAGCTCGTCGGGGACGTCGCCGGGGCCGCCGCGCATCTGAACTCGCTCGACCACGCCAACGGCCGCGTCGGCGTGATCGGGCACTGCTCGGGCGGGCGGCACGCGTTCCTGGCCGCCTGCGAGCTGGACCTCGACGCGGCCGTCGACTGCTACGGCGCCTTCGTCGTCGACGACCCGCCCGAGGACTACCCGACCTCCGCCCGGTCGATCGTCTCCAAGGCGCCCGGCCTGTCGTGCCCGCTGCTCGGCCTGTTCGGCGAGGAGGACCGGTTCCCCGCGCCCGAGGAGGTCGCCGCGCTGGACGCCGAGCTGACCAGGCTCGGCAAGGAGCACGAGTTCCACACCTATCCCGGCGCGGGGCACGCGTTCTTCGCCGTCGAGCGGCCCGCCTTCCGTCCCGCCGCCGCCAAGGACGGCTGGGGGAAGATCTTCGCCTTCTTCGACCGCCACCTGGGCGCCTGAAAGGAGACCCTCATGTGCACCTACCAGACGGTGAAGATGGAACTGGACGGCGCGGCGAAAGGAGCGAACGGCTGGTTCACGGTGACCGGCGGCGCGGTCTACGTCGACCACCCGTACCACGCCTGCCACGAGCACACCGTGAACATCGACTTCACCAACGCCGGGGAGGGGCCGTCCGCGCGCGTCGCGGTCGAGCTGACGGAGGAGTCGGCGCTGGCGCTGATCGAGGCCATCCAGGCGGCCCTCGCCGCCGCCCCTCCCGGCCTCGCCTCGGCCGCCGGCTGAGATAGGGATTCACCAAGCGACATTTTAAGGAAAGGCCGAAACAGGCGAGACGTGTCCGTTTCCAGGTGAATTGGCGGCATGGCGCCACGAACCCTTACGTTGGCTCCGTCGCTCATCGCATGCATGTCGTTACGGACATGTTCCATATCCCGCTTGGAGAGGACCTCAATGGAGATCCCGCTCGTCATCGACCCGGCCGGCAGCGACGTCCAGGGAGAGGCCGCGAAACTGCGGGCGCGGGGGCCGGTGACCCCCGTGGAGCTGCCCGGCGGCGTCGTCGCCTGGGCGGTGACCGGCCAGGAGCAGCTCAAGCGGTTGCTGGCCGACCCGCGGGTGTCCAAGGACCCGAACCTGCACTGGACGAAATGGATCGACGGCGAGATCGCGGAGGACTGGCCGCTGAGCCTGTGGGTCTCGGTGCGGAACATGTTCACCGCCTACGGCGACGACCACCGGCGGCTCCGCACGATCATCTCCCGGGCGTTCACCCCGCGCCGCACCGAGGCGCTGCGGCCGGACGTGGAGGAGATCACCCGGTCGCTGCTGGACGGCCTGGCCGCCGCCCCCGGCGGCCGCGCCGACCTGCGCGAGGCGTTCGCCTACCCGCTGCCCATCGAGGTGATCTGCCGGCTGTTCGGCGTCCCCGACGAGACCCGCCCCGCGCTGCGCCGCTGCGTGGACGGCGTCTTCAACACGGCGCTGACCTCCGAGGAGGCCTTCGCCAACCAGACCGAGATGTACGGCATCCTGCAGGACTTCGTGGCGTTCCGGCGCCGCGAGCCCGCCGACGACCTGGCCGGGGAGCTCATCTCCTCCCGCGACGAGGACGGCTCGCGGCTGAGCGAGCAGGAGCTGGTCGACACGCTGATCCTGATGATCTCCGCCGGGCACGAGACGACGGTGAACCTGCTCGACCAGGCGATCACGGCGCTGCTGACGCACCCGGAGCAGCGCGCGCTCGTCCGGTCCGGCGAGGTGCCGTGGGCGGAGGTCATCGAGGAGGCGCTGCGCTGGCAGGCGCCGGTCGCGAACCTGCCGCTGCGCTACGCCGTGGAGGACATCGACGTCGACGGCGTGACGATCGGGAAGGGCGAGGCGATCCTCGTCGCCTACGCCGCCGCGGGACGCGACCTCGCCCTGCACGGCGACGACGCCGACCTGTTCGACGTCAGGCGGGCGAACAAGGAGCACATCTCGTTCGGGCACGGCGTGCACTACTGCGTCGGCTCCCACCTCGCGCGGCTGGAGGCCGAGATCGCGCTGCCGGCGCTCTTCGGACGCTTCCCGGACCTGGCGCTGGCCGTCGACCCCGCCGAGCTGCGGCCGGTCGAGTCGTTCATCTCCAACGGCCACCGGACCCTTCCGGTCGTGCTCGGCTCCTGAGCCCCCGCTACCCCTCGCGGCGCGCCCGGGCCCGGCGCTTGCCCTCGTGCATCGCCTGGACCCGGGCGATCGGGATCGTGTGGCCCTGCTCGACGAGGTCGGCGGGGACCGGCTGCGGCTCCGGCATGAGGCCGGTCCAGACGTCGCGGCCCGCGAGCAGGGCGGCGGCCGTGCGGATCGTGAAGTCCGAGGGCGCCACCCGGTCGAGGTCGTCCCAGGCGACCGGGAACGAGACCGGCGTTCCCGGCCGGATCCGCGGGCTGTAGGCGGCGACGACGGTCGCGCCGCCCGCGCGGGTCGAGTCGAGGAACACCTTGCCGCCGCGGTCCTCGCGGATGAACGCCGTCGTGACCAGGCCGGGGTCGAGCCGCTCGGCGCGGACGGCCAGGGCGCGCGTCGCGGCGGCGACGTCCTCGACGCGCGTGGCGCCGTCGAGGGGGGCGAACACGTGGACGCCCTTGGCGCCGCTCGTCTTGACGGCGCCCCGCAGGCCCGAGTCGGCCATCGCGCGGCGCACGAGGTGGGCGGCGGCGACCGCGTCGCCGAACGCGTCCGGGCCGGGCGGGTCGATGTCGAGCACCAGGTGGGTGGGCCTGTCCCATGTCTCGGCGCGCACGAGGGGCGGGTGGTACTCGACGGCGCGCTGGTTCGCGAACCACAGCAGGGTGCGGCGGTCGTCGCACAGCGCGTAGGACACCTCCCGCTGCGAGGTCGCCGCCCACACCGCCACCGTCCGCACCCAGGACGGCGTGTACTTCGGCGTGTTCTTCTGCATGAACGGCTTCTGGCCGCGCAGCACGCGCTTGACCGACAGCGGCCGGCCTTCGAGCTGCGGGACCAGGCATCCGGCGACGGCGTCCAGGTAGTCGACCAGGTCGCGTTTCGTCGCGTCCGCCCCCTCGAACAGGGGCTGGTCGAGGTTCGTCAGCCGAACCCCGTCACGCTCTTCATCGGCGCTCACCCCTCCAGCTTCGCACGCGGGGCCGACAACGCCGTGGGGTAGCGTCGCCCCCATGTACGTACCGGCGCATTTCTCGGCGGGCGACGCCGAGGTCAGGGAGCTGCTGGCCGGGTGCGGGGCCGCCGACCTCGTCACCGCCTCCCCGCGGGGGCTGGTCGCGACGTACCTGCCCGTCCTGTACGACCCGTCGGTGGGCGAGCACGGCGCGATGCTGGCGCATGTGGCGCGCAACAACGACCAGTGGCGCGAGCCCGCCGCCGGGGAGTCGCTGCTCATCGTCCACGGGCCGGACGCGTACGTGTCGCCGTCCTGGTACGCGTCCAAGGCCGAGCACGGACGGGTCGTGCCGACGTGGAACTATCTCACCGCCCACGTCTACGGCCGCCTCGTCGTGCACGACGACCCGGCGTGGGTGGAGTCGATGGTCCGCCGCCTGACCGAGCGCCACGAGCGGGGCCGCGCCCCGTCCTGGACGGTCGACGACGCCCCGCCCGCGTTCGTCGCCGGTCAGCTGCGCGCGATCGTGGGGCTGGAACTGCGCGTCACGCGCGTCGAGGCCAAGGCGAAGATGAGCCAGAACCGCCCCGAGGCCGACATCGCGGGCGTCGTCGCGGGTTACCGCGCCCAGGGCGACACGACCATGGCGGACGCGGTGGAAGCGGCGAAGGCGCGAGGCGAGGGGTAGCGCGGCGGGTCAGCGGGGGCGCCAGGGAGACTCGGCGGAGGTGGGGCGGGCGTCGGCCGCCACCCGGAGCGCGTAGGTGGGGGTCGGGGCGCCGTCCACGGGGCCCAGGTAGTCGTGGCCGGTCAGATGGCACCAGGCCGGCAGGTCGATGGGGGCCGCCGGGTCGGCGGCGATGAGGTGGACGACGGTTCCGGGCGCCAGGTCCGCGATGCGGCCGCGCAGTTCGAGCAGGAGGCGCACGCAGGAACGGTCGCCGCCGTCGATGACGACCGGGTCCGAGCTCATTCCCACCTCCGGGGTCCACGAGGCTTTCCGGCGTAGGGGGAAATATAGGGCTTTGGTGTGACAAGGGTGGTGGTCAGACCGGGCGAGCCCGTACGCACCGCCGGGTTCGGGCCCTCCCTGGCGCCGACGGGCACGCTTTGATCAAAGATTTCCGCGCGGGTCATCCGGGACCGGGATCTGAGCGTCAAGTTCGTGTCCGGTGCGGCGGGACGGCGTCGGGGCGCGCGTCCTCCAAGGCGACAAAACAGGATCAATCGCTAGCGAACGGGTTCGTCGGCGATATGGATGAGGGAGGTCCTAGACTTGACTCTTTCTTTCAGGTTTCGTCCAGCTTTGGAGCTTACAGTCGCAGTGAAGTACCCCCCGTTGTCATCCAGGTGAGGAAATCGGCTTTGGGGCGAGTCATGGATCTCGGAGTGGGACGAGTGGAGCGCACGGAGACCTGCGGGACGCTGACGTTCCCGGACGAGGTCGACCTCAGCAACGGCGAGGCGGTCCTGGCGCAGGCCGTCCGGCTTCTGGACTCCGGGACGCCCGCCCTGATCCTCGACCTGACCGGCTGCACGTTCTGCGACTCCAACGGGCTGAACGTGATCACGCGGTCGCAGATGCGGGCGACCGAGCTGGGCGTGCCCATGTGGGTGGTGCTGCCGCCGCGCGGGATCGTCCGCCGGGTGTCGGAGGTGGCGGGGCTGCAGCGCCGCGTCGCCATCGCCCCGGACGTGGCGACGGCCCGCGAGGCGCTCTCGGCGTCCGCGAGCGGGTAGCGCCTCAGCGCTCCAGGGCGCGGTCGATCCACTCGTCCGCGACGCCGAGGAGCAGGTGGCCCGCGCCGAGGATGCTGGCGTCGCGGCCCGCGCGGGAGGTCGCGATCTCCAGGTTGCGGGTGGCGAGCGGCAGGCAGCGCTCGTAGATGACGCCCCGGATCGTCGCGACGAGCGGCTCGGCGTTGGACAGGCTGCCGCCGATGACGAGCGCGTCGGGGTTGAAGAAGTTCACGAGCGCGGTCAGCACGTCGCCGATGAGGCGCCCGGCCGTGCGCACCGCGCTGGTCGCCTGGGGGACGCCGTCGGCGACGAGGTCGACGATCCGGGACGGGTTGTCGGCCTCGATGCCCTGGGCGGCGAGGGACGCGGCGAGGGCGGCGCCGCTGGCGTGGGCCTCCAGGCAGTCGGGGTGGCCGCAGGAGCAGTCGACGGTGGCCTCGGACAGGATCCGGACGTGGCTGATGTCGCCCGCCGCGCCGCGCCCCCGGTGCAGCCGCCCGTCGACGATGACGCCGCAGCCGATGCCGCTGCCGAGTTTGATGACCATCACGTTGTCGAGGGACGGCCATGACCCGCGGTGCTCGCCGACGGCCATGAGGTTGGCGTCGTTCTCGACCAGGGCCGGGACGCCGGCGCCGCCGGCCACGTAGTCGCGGACGGGGAAGTCGTTCCAGCCGGGCATGCGCGAGGGCGAGACGACCTGGCCCGTCGCCGGGTCGACCGGACCGGGCAGCCCGATCCCGACGCCGCGGACGGGGACGTCCCCGAGGCCGTGCTCGCGGGCGAGGGCGTGCAGGCTGCGCAGGACCGCCGCCAGCGTCTCCTCGGGCCCGAGGGCGATGTCGCACGCGAGGTCGGACAATGCGAGGGGCGTACCCGCGAGGTCGGCGACCGCGAGGCGGGCGTGGTGCGCACCGAGGTCGGCGACCAGGTACACGCCCGCCGCGCGGGCGAGCCGAAGGCGGCGGGGCCGCCGGCCCCCGCGCGAGGCCCCGGCGCCTTCCTCTGCGAACAGGCCGGCCTCGATGAGCTGCTCGACCCGCAGCGAGACGCTGGAGGCGGCGAGGCCGGAGAGCCGGGCGAGCTCGGCCCGCGACTCCGCCTGGCCGGTCGCCACCAGCCGCACGAGTGCCGCCGGTCCGTCGTCTCTGCTGTTACGCACCCCAGATAGATAGCATGCGCGAACTTGATACGGCAACGCGTTGACTTACGTCGATTTGACGCTCTATCGTCCTCTTTGACTTCGATATCGAAGGAAGTTGGGACGTAGGTGACCGAATGATCGAGGTTCGCGGCCTGTACAAGCGCTTCGGCGACCACACCGCCCTGCGCGAGGTCGACCTGGACGTGGCCCGCGGCGAGGTCGTCGTGGTGATCGGCCCGTCCGGGTCGGGCAAGTCGACGCTGTGCCGGTGCCTGAACCGGCTGGAGACACCGGACGCGGGCGTCATCCGCATCGACGGCGAGGAGCTGCCCGCGGAGGGCCGCGCCCTCGCCCGCCTCCGCGCGGACGTCGGCATGGTCTTCCAGTCGTTCAACCTGTTCCAGCACAAGACCGTCCTGGAGAACCTGACGCTCGCGCCCACCCGGGTACGCGGCGTCTCGCGCGCCGAGGCCGAGCGGACCGCGCGCGAGCTGCTCGACCGGGTCGGCATCGGCGAGCAGGCGGGCAAGCTGCCCGCGCAGCTGTCCGGCGGCCAGCAGCAGCGCGCCGCGATCGCCCGCGCGCTCGCCATGCGGCCGAAGGCGATGCTGTTCGACGAGCCGACCTCGGCGCTCGACCCGGAGATGGTCGGCGAGGTCCTCGACGTGATGACGGGCCTCGCCCGCGACGGCATGACGATGGTGGTCGTCACCCACGAGATGGGCTTCGCCCGCCGGGTCGCCGACCGCGTCGTGTTCATGGCGGACGGCGAGGTCGTGGAGACCGCGACGCCGGCCGCCTTCTTCGACTCCCCCGCCAGCGACCGGGCCCGGGACTTCCTGGCCAAGGTCCTCAGCCACTAGTGCGACCCCGGCGCGCCGCCCATGGCGCGCCACCCGAGAAAGGTTGATGATCATGGTGCGTACCCCTGCGGGGATGCGGCGGGCGGCGGTGGCCGCGGTGGCCGCGCTGTCGCTGACGGGCCTGGCGGCCTGCTCCGGCGGCGACTCCGACTCCGCGGTGCCCGGCTCCGGCGGCGGCAAGGGCGACGACCTGGCGGCCTCGGCCCCGGTCGCCGCGAGCCTGCCCGCCGGCTCGACCATGGAGAAGATCAAGCAGCGCGGCGAGCTGGTGGTGGGCGGCTCGCTGGACGCGCCCCTGCTCTCCCAGCAGAACCCGGCGACCAAGAAGGTCGAGGGGCTGGACGCCGACTTCGGCCGGCTGCTCGCCAAGTACATCATCGGCAAGCCCAACGTGAAGATCGTCAACTCGGCGTCGGAGACCCGCGAGGCGCTGCTGTCCAACGGCACCGTGGACGTGGTGTTCCAGACCTACAGCATCACTCCGGAGCGCGCCAAGCAGGTCGCGTTCGCCGGGCCGTACTACAGCTCCGGCCTGGTCATCGCCACCAAGAAGGACGAGACGGGCATCAAGACCCCGGCCGACCTCAAGGGCAAGACCGTCATCGCGGGCGCCAACACCCCGGCGATCCCGGCCATCAAGAAGGCCGCCCCCGGCGCGAAGATCGTCACGTTCGGCAGCGACCCCGAGTGCGTGCAGGCCCTCAAGCAGGGCCGCGGCGACGCCTACGTCCAGGACGAGGCCGTGCTGCTCGCGACCGCCAAGCAGGACCCGTCGATCCAGATCCAGGGCAAGCCGTTCACCAGCGACCCGTACGGCATCGGCCTCAAGCACGGCGACGCGCAGATGAAGCAGTTCGTCAACGACTGGCTCAAGCAGATCCAGCAGTCGGGCCTGTGGGCGAAGGTCTGGAAGAACTCGATCGGGACGGTCGTGCAGGGCGAGGCGCCGCAGCCGCCCGCGATCGGCTCGGCCCCGGGCTCGGAGTGAGCGGAGGCCCCGCCCTGTCATGAACGTCATCACCGACCACCTCGGGGAGTTCGGCGACGGCCTGCTGCTCACCGTCGAGCTGACGCTGCTGGCCCTCGCCGGAGCCCTCGTGACCGGGACCGCGGTCGCCGCGATGCGGGTCAGCCCGGTGCGCGTGCTGCGCGCCGCCGGGATGGCCTACGTCGAGGTGCTGCAGAACATCCCGCTGCTGGTGTGGCTCGTCATCGCCGTGTTCGGGCTGCCCGAGATCGGGGTGATCGCCGGGCTGTTCACCACCTCGGTCGTCGTGATCGCCCTCTACCAGGGGGCGTACACGGCCGAGGCGATCCGCTCCGGGATCAACGCGGTGCCGGCCGGGCAGGGCGAGGCCGCCCGCGCGCTCGGGCTGACGTTCGTCCAGTCGCTGCGGCTGGTCGTCCTGCCGCAGGCGCTGCGGACGGTCGTCCAGCCGCTCGGCAACATCGCGATCATGACGCTGATGAACACGGCGCTGGCCGCCGCGGTCGGCGTGGTCGAGCTGACCGCCGCCGCGAACCGGGTCAACCTCGCCGAGGCTCAGCCGATCTGGATCTTCGTGACGGCGGGCCTGGCCTACATGGCGCTGTCGGCGGTCTTCGGGCTGGTGACCGGCGGCCTGGAACGGAAGCTGGCGATCCTGCGATGAGCTCCCCGCGCCTGCTGTTCGACGAGCCGGGCCCGCGCGCCCGGCGCCGCATCCGGATCGCCACCGCGCTGACCCTGCTCGGCGGTGCCGTCCTGGTCGCGCTCGCGCTGCGCCAGTTCGGCGAGAACGGCCAGCTCGCCGCCGACCGGTGGCGCCCGTACGGGACGTGGCCGATGTGGCGGTACCTGCTGGAGGGACTGCGCTCCACGCTCTACGCCGCGGTCGTCTCGATCGCCCTCGCCATGGCGGCCGGGGTCGCGCTCGCGCTCGGGCGGCTGTCGCCGGCGCGGTGGCTGCGCGTCCCGTCCGCGGCCTACGTCGAGATCGTCCGGACGGTCCCGGCGCTGCTGCTGGTCTACGTCGTGCTGTTCGCGCTGCCGAAGTACGGCCTCGACCTCCCGCTGTTCTGGAAGCTCGTCGTCCCGCTGTCGGTGTCCAACGCCGCCGCGTTCGCCGAGATCTTCCGGGCCGGGATCCGGTCGGTGGAGCGCGGGCAGCTGGAGGCGGGGCTCGCGCTCGGCCTGACCCGGGGGCGCGCGATGCGGCTGGTCGTGCTGCCGCAGGCGGCCCGGCGCGTCCTGCCGTCGCTGGTCAGCCAGTCCGCCGGGCTGCTGAAGGACACCTCGCTCGGCTACGTCGTCAGCTACGCCGAACTGCTCTACAGCGGGAAGGTGCTGGCGAACTACAACCACCTGCTCATCCAGACCTACCTGGTGATCGCGCTGGTCTACCTGGTGATCAACGCGTCGCTGGCCAAGCTCGCGCGGACGCTGGAGGCGCGGCAGCGGACCCGTCCGTCCCGCGCCGTCCGCGAGGCCGCCCCGGCGGCGCGACCGTGAGGATCGACATGTACGAAGCACTGGCCGAGGTCGTGCGCAACGGCTTCGCCGAGAGCCGCCACTACGGCAGCGTCGCCGGGCTCGCCCCGGACGGCTCCCTCGCCCACGCGCGGGGCGCCGTCGAGGAGACGGTCCTGCCGCGCTCCACGACCAAGCCGTTCCAGGCGCTCGCCTGCCTGAAGGCGGGCGCGGCGCTGCGCGGGGAGCGCCTCGCGATCGCGGCGGGCAGCCACACCGGCGAGGACTTCCACGTCAAGGCCGTCGAGGGGATCCTCGCGGACGCGGGCCTCGGCGTGGAGGCACTGCGGTGCCCGCCGTCCTGGCCCGAGGACGAGGCGACCAGGAACGCGCTCGTCAGGGCGGGCGAGGGCGAGTCGCGGGTGCGGATGAACTGCTCCGGCAAGCACGCCGCCATGCTCGCCGCGTGCGCCGCCAACGGCTGGCCGCTCGACACCTACCTCGACCCGTCGCACCCCCTGCAGCAGCTGGTGCGGCAGGTGATGGCCGACTGCGCCGGGGAGGACCCCTCCCCCGTCGCGATCGACGGGTGCGGCGCGCCGCTGTTCGGCCTCACCCTGACCGGCCTCGCCCGCGCCGCGCGGTCCCTCGTCCTGACCGAGGACGCCCGCCCGGTCGCGGACGCCATGCGCGCCCACCCCGAGTACGTGGGCGGAACCGGGCACGTCAACACCGAGCTCATGCGGGCGCTGCCCGGCTCGGTCGCCAAGGGCGGCGCGGAGGGCGTGCTCGTCGCCGCCACCGCCGAGGGCCGCGCCGTCGCGGTGAAGGTCATCGACGGCAGCCCCCGCGCCACCACCGCCATCGCGCTGCGCGCGCTCGCCGCGCTCGGCGCCGACACCACCCAGGCCGACCCGCTGGGCGCCGTCCCCGTCCTCGGCGGCGGGCGCCCGGTGGGCGAGATCCGCACCATTCCGGAAGGACGTCCGTGAGCCTCACCTACGAGATCTGCATCGACAGCGTCGCGGGGGCCGTCGCCGCCGAGAAGGCGGGCGCCCACCGCGTCGAGCTGTGCGCGGCGCTGTTCGACGGGGGGCTCACCCCGACCCTGGGCACCGTCCGCGCCGCGCTCGCCGCCGTGTCGTCGATCAGGGTGCACGTCATCATCCGCCCGCGCGGCGGCGACTTCATCTTCGACGAGCACGAGGTCGCGGCGATGGAGCACGACGTCGCGCTCGTCCGGGAGGCCGGCGCGCACGGCGTGGTGATCGGCGCGCTCACCCCGGAGGGGACGGTCGACCGCCCGGTCGTCGAGCGGCTCATGGCGGCGGCGGGCGGGCTGCCCGTCACCTTCCACCGCGCCTTCGACATGGCCGCCGACCCGTTCGGCACGCTGGACGTCCTCGCCGGGCTCGGCGTGGCCCGCGTCCTGACGTCCGGGCAGGACGCGACCGCGCTGGAGGGCGCGCCGCTGATCGCCGAGCTGGTGCGGCACGCCGGGGACCGCGTCATCGTGATGCCCGGCGGTGGCGTCACCGACCGGAACGTCGCGCGGGTCGTGGCGGAGACCGGCGCCCGCGAGATCCACTTCGCCGCGCTCAGCGAGGAGCCGAGCCCGGCCGTGCACCGCAACCCGTACCCGTTCATGGGCGGGGAGCTGCGCAGGCCGGAGTACCAGCGCCTCGTCACGACGTCCGGCGGCATCGCCTCGGTCATCCGCGCCGCCGGCTAGCGCGCCGTCCGCCGACGCCCGCGGGCACCGTCCGCCTCCCCCGCGCGGGAAGGGTCAGGGCTTGCGGGCGACGGCGGCGTAACCGGCCACCTCGGCGGGCTCGCCCCAGGGAGTGTGCTCGGGACGCCACCTGGACATGGAGACGACTCCGGGGTCCAGGAGTTCGAGGCCGTCGAAGAAGCGGGTGACGGCCGCGCGCGTGCGCGGCACCATCGGATTGGCCGACCTCTCGTTCCAGTCCTGCTGCGCCTCGGCCTGGGCGGTCTCCCCCGCGTCGAAGTCCAGGGTGGCGTGCGTCATCACCAGGTGGCTTCCGGACGGCACGGCGTCCAGCAGCACGTCGAGGACGTGGCGGGCCTCGCCGTCGTCGTGGACGAAGTGCATGATGCCCAGCAGCATGATCGCCACCGGCCTTCCGAAGTCGAGCGTCGCGGCGGCCTTCGCCAGGATGTCATCCGGTTCGCGCAGGTCGGCGTGGATGTAGTGGCAGGCGCCCTCGGGGCTGCTGCTGAGCAGAGCCCGCGCGTGGGTCAGCACCAGGGGATCGTTGTCCACGTAGACGATGCGCGCGTCCGGCGCCGCGCGCTGCGCGACCTCGTGGGTGTTGTCCATGGTCGGCAGGCCGGTGCCGATGTCGAGGAACTGGCGGACGCCGGCCTCGCCCGCGAGGTGGCGGACGGACCTGCCGAGGAACGCGCGGTCGGCGAGGGCGATGTCGACGATCTGCGGGAACACGGCCCGGAACCGCTCGGCGGCCCGCTGGTCGACCTCGTAGTTGTCCTTCCCGCCGAGCAGATGGTTCCAGACCCGCGCCGAATGCGGCACGTTCGTGTCGATCTCCGGTCCCTCGGCCACGGCGGCACCTCCACGATCTTCGGTTTCCGCCCAACCTAGCGCCGCGACGAGCCGCCCGGCCACCGGTCCGCCCCGCACCGCACGGGCGCACCGCGGTCGGGCGGTTCTTTACTTGATCTTGTGGCTCCAGGGATGCCGGGGAGTTGCGGACGGGGCATGGATGTCTGCGACCGGTACCGGACGGCACCACGGACCGGGCCGGGACGGCATGACGAGCGGGAGCGGGGCACATGCAGGTGAAGCTGGAGGCGGAGCTCGGCCGCATCCCGATCGACGACGTGGCGCCGGTGGTGGGGTGCGGCCGGTGGCCGGCGAAGGCGGTGGTGGGCGAGACCGTCGAGGTGTCGGCGACGGTGTTCCGGGAGGGGCACGAGCGGCTGGGCGCGGCGGTGGTGCTGCGGACGCCGGACGGCGAGGAGTTGCCGCCGCAGCGGATGAGCGAGGTCGGGGTCGGGCTGGACCGGTGGTCGGCGCGGGTGACGCCGACGGAGATGGGGTCGTGGTCGTTCCGGGTGGAGGCCTGGGGCGATCCGATCGCGCACTGGCGCCACGACGCGCAGATCAAGGTTCCGCGCGGCCAGGACGCCGAGCTCATGTTCGCCGAGGGCGCCGCGTTGTTCACGAGGGCGGCGCGCGAGGTGCCGTCGAAGGACCGCCGCGTCCTGACCCGCGTCGCCCGGCTCCTGGCGGACGAGGACGAGGACGCCCTGGATCGTCTCTCCGCCACCGCGGATCCGACCGTGCTGAACGTGTTGGAGCAGTACCCGTTGCGGGATCTGTTGACGGTCAGTGACTGGTATCCGCTGGTGGTGCACCGGCAACGAGCCCTGTACGGGGCCTGGTACGAGTTCTTCCCCCGCTCCGAAGGCGCCACCTTCGACCCCCTGGGGC
>NZ_BAABEV010000069.1:0-27592 GCF_039540335.1 Actinomadura verrucosospora
CCGGACGCCCCGGGCCGCGTGACCGCGACCGTGGGCAGCGCCGCCACCGCCAGGGCCGCGACGGCGGGGGCGGGCAGCAGCCGCCACGGCGGCGGCCACCCCCGCGCCCGCGCGTGCAGCGGAGGCAGCGGGTCCTCGGTGGCCAGGCCCGCGCGCCGCAGGTACCAGCCCACGGCGAACGTCGCCGCGATCCCGGCCGCCCACACCGCGACGGCCGCCCACCCCGGCCATCCGCGCCCCGCCGGCCTCTCGGCGGCCTCCGCCCGGCCGTGCGCCTCGGTGAGCGTCACCGCCGCCTCTCCTTCCGGGACGGTCGCGGGACGCGGGTCGCTCCGCCGCGCCCCGACGAGCGCCCGGCCCCGCGCCGGGCGGTGACCTCCCGGGCCGCGAGCACGCAGGCCGCCACCACGGCGATCGCGCCCAGCACGATCGCCAGGTTGCGGCCGTAGGGCAGCGGGAGGCGGGACGGCTCGTCGGCGCGGCGCCCGTAGCCCAGCACGACGGGGATCGCGACCACGGTGACGCAGCCGCCGATGACCAGCGCGGCGCGCACGACGCGCCGCCGGCCGGCGGGCACCAGGCCGGTGAGCGCCCCCGCGGCGAGCACCGCCGGGACCAGGACGGCGTCGTGCAGGACGGCCGCCCCGGCGAACCACTTCGCCCACGCGGCCAGGGGGACCTCGTCCACGATCCCGCGCAGCCCGACGGCGATGAGCGCCAGGCCCGCCGCGTACGCCGCCGCCTTCGACACGATCCGCGCGTTCACGACACCACCAGCCGGTGGACCCATTTGGTCTGCATGACCCCGGGCCGGTTCGGGGCGATGAGACGGCACGGGTGGCCGTGGTCGAGGGCGAGGGGGGCGCCGTTCATGCCGAGGGCCAGCAGCGTCAGCGGGTCGCGCCAGTGCGGCGGGGCGACCAGCGAGGTGCGGTAGAGGCCGTGCCGCTGCAGCGACTCCACCAGCACCTGCGCGTCGTCGGCGACGCCCGCCAGGCGCAGGACGTCGCGCAGCCGCACGCCCCGCCAGTCCGCCTCCACGCTCCAGCCCTCCACGCAGGAGATGGCCAGCCGCGCGGTGTGCTGCGGCAGCGCGCGCAGGTCGGCCAGGGACAGGGTGACCTCCCGCGCGACCCGGCCGGTGACGGTGAGGCGCCAGCGGGGGTCGCGGGCCTGGGCGGTGACGCCGGTCGCGGCGGCCGACTTGTTGACCGGGACGTCCTGCGGCCCGGTGCCGGGGCGGCGCGGCGCCAGCACCGCCAGTGGCGCCAGCGGGGTGACCGCCTCCCCCACCGTGGTGAGCGCGACGACGCCGCTCGCGCCGGCGACGGTGAGCAGGAAGCCGCGGCGCCCGACGCCGTCCTCGGGGCGGGTCATGACGGTGCGGCGCGTCTTGGCCCACTGGTCGGCGATGTGGATGACCAGCGCGCCGACGAGGATGTAGGCCGTCCAGTAGTGCGCGGTGGTGAAGTAGAACCGGAACGCGTACCAGTAGGCGACGTTCAGCACCCCGGTGACGAACTGGAACAGCGCCGCGCCGACCAGGACGAACACCAGCAGCCGCTGCGCGCCGTGGACGAGGGAGCGCACCGGCGGCCACTGCCACAGCCGCGGGTAGACCGTCCACAGCTTGGCCAGCAGCAGCGGGACGGTCGCCAGGCCGCCGATGACGTGCACGCCCTGGGTGACCCGGTACAGGTTCACCGGCCGCGACGGCCACAGCATCCACCCGGCGGGATGCTGCATGAAGTGGCTGACCAGCCCGGTCCCGAAGGAGACCAGGACGCTGACGCCGAGGGCGATGCCGAGCCAGGAGGCGACCCGCTCGTCGTGGAGGCGGCTGGTGAACCGTCCCGGGACGCCGCGCAGCACGGCGGCCGGCGCGGGCGGCCTGCGCCGTCCGGGCGCGGAACTCATGGGCGCCCCTCCCCGGTGCGCAGGGCGACGAACCACCGGTCCGCTTCCTGCCAGGACTCGGTCACGGTCGCGGCGCACAGGGCGGCCAGCCCGGCGACGGCGTCGGCGGACACGTGCGCCCAGGGGAACCATTCGCCGACCGAGCGGTCCGAGCGCAGCCGCAGCGGCTCGACCCGGGAGGCCGAGCCGGGCGGGCCGACCTCCGCCAGCACCCGGCCGCCGGGCGCCAGCAGCGCCAGGACGCGGCGCAGCAGCGCGGCGGGGTCGCCGCCGATGCCGATGTTGCCGTCGGCGAGCAGCACGGTGCGCCAGCGTCCGGCGCCGGGCACGCGGCCGAACACGTCGCGGCACAGGGCCGGGCCGCCCGCCGCGACGGTCAGCGCGACCGCGGAGGGGGCCAGGTCGATGCCCAGCACCGGCAGGCCGCGGCGGGCCAGCGCCACCGTCAGCCGGCCCGGTCCCGACCCGACGTCCAGGGTGGCGCCCTCGCAGCGGTCCAGGAGCCCGCCGTCGCCATCGCGCACGGCCAGCCAGTCGTGCAGCGGCAGCGGCCGGCGGCGCCCGTCGGCGTGCTCGATCTCCACCGGGGCGCGGCTTCGCAGCGCCTCCTCGTACAGTTCGCCGATCATGCCGGGACGGTCCGGTCCCCGAGGGCCCGCACGGCGGCGGCGAAGCGGCCGTCCGGCGCGGCCGCGGCGACCGCGGCGGCGTCGGCGGTCTGGTCGACGTCGGTGAGCTCGGGCAGCACCGCGGTCCGCAGGCCGGCGGCGCGCAGCCGCGCCAGCTGGACCGCGCCGGTGTCGGGGCGCGACATCGGGACGCCGCGCAGCAGCGCCGCCGCGGGGCGGCGCAGCCCGAGCAGCCAGAACCCGCCGTCGCGGGCGGGTCCGAACACCGCGTCGGCGCGGCCGAGCGCGCTTCGGGCGCGGTCGAGGAGTTCGGGGGTGACCTGCGGGGTGTCCATGCCGATCAGGACCATCGGACGGCCGGTGTGGGCGTCGGCGAAGGCGTGGGCGAGGCGCTCGTCCAGGCCGCCGCCGCGCTGGGCGATGACGGTGAAGCCGTCCGGCAGCCACGGCCCCGGGTCGCCGGCGAGCGCGAGGACCCGCCGGCCGGCGGGTGCGGCGGCGACGGCGGCGAGGGTGTCGCGCAGGGACGCCTCGGCGAGCGCGGCGGCCTCGGCGGGGGTGTAGGCGGGCGTGAGGCGGGTCTTGACCCGGCCCGGGACGGGCTCCTTGGCGATGACGATGAGGTCGGCGTCGCCGTGCGCGATTCCGCCGCGCCCGGTTCCGCCGGGCTCGGGTGCGGGGGTCATCGGGCTACCTCCGCCAGGACGCGGCGCATGTCGCGGACGGCGCGGACCGTCCCGCCGAGCGTCCCGGTCACCTTCGAGGCGCCGGTGCGGGGACGGTAGGGCACGTCGATCTCGGCGATGCGCCACCCGGCGCGGGCGGCGTGCAGCACCATCTCCAGGGGGTAGCCGAAGCGGCGGTCCCGCAGGCCGAGGGCCAGCAGGGCGTCGCGGCGGGCGGCGCGCATCGGCCCGAGGTCGCGCAGCCGGGTCCCGGCGCGCCGGTTCAGCGACCGGGCCAGCACGGCGTTGCCCAGGCGGGCGTGCGGCGGCCACGCGCCCGGCCCGGTCGGCCGCCGCCGCCCCAGCACCAGGCCCGGCGGCGGGGCAGGCGGCGAGGTGGCGTCGCCGCCGCCGGTTTCCAGGGCGCCGAGCGCGGCGACCAGCCGGGGCAGGTCGGCGGGGTCCAGCGAGGCGTCGGCGTCCATCACGCACACCACCTCGGTCTCGGCGGCGCGCAGTCCGGCGTGGCAGGCGGCGCCGAAGCCGCGCTGCGGCGCGGCCACGACGCGGGCGCCGCGGTCGGCGGCCACGCGCGCGGAGTCGTCGGTGGAGGCGTTGTCGACCACCAGGGCCCGGAACCCGTCGGGCATCCGGTCGAGGACCCAGGGCAACGCCTCGGCCTCGTTCAGGCACGGGAGAACCACATCGATCACAGCTCAGACGCTACTTTCGGTGATGGGGCGGCGACCCTTACGAACTGGTGACGTGCGTCCGGGCGAACTCGGCGACGCCCTCGGCGAACGGCACCCGCGGGCGGAAGCCGAGCTCGCGGCGGGCGCGGTCGGGCCGGGCGACGATGTGGCGGACGTCCCCGAGCCGGTAGTCCCCGGTGACGCGGGGGCGGGGGCCGCCGAACACGTCGGCGAGCGCGCCGGCCATGTCGCCGACGGTGCGGGGGTCGCCGCTGGCGATGTTGTAGGCGCGCAGGCCGCCGGGCTCGGGCGGGGCGGCCGCGGTGCGCTCCAGCGCCAGCACGCCGGCGCGGGCGACGTCGCGGACGTGGACGAAGTCGCGGCGCTGCGCGCCGTCCTCGAACACCAGCGGCGCCCGCCCGTCCATCAGCCGCGACCGGAAGATCGCCGCGACGCCGGCGTAGGGGGTGTCGCGCGGCATCCGCGGCCCGTAGACGTTGTGGTAGCGCAGCGCGGCGACGGAGCCGCCGGTCGCGCGCGCCCACGACGCGGACAGGTGCTCCTGGGCGAGCTTGGTGTCGGCGTAGGCGTTGCGGGGGCCGGGCGGGGTCTCCTCGCCGACGGCGCCGGGCGCGAGCGGCTTCCCGCACGCCGGGCACGGCGGCTCGAACCGTCCGGCGCGCAGGGCGTCCTCCGGGCGGGGCCCGGGGCGGACGGGGCCGTGGGCGGCGCAGGCGTAGGCGCCCTCCCCGTAGACGACCATCGAGGACGCCAGCACCAGGACGCCGACGCCGGCGCGGGCCATCTCGGCGAGCAGCACGGCGGTGCCCTGCACGTTGACGGAGGCGTAGTCGGGCAGGTCGGAGACGTCCACGCCGAGGCCGACCTTGGCGGCCTGGTGGCAGACGGCGTCGACGCCCCGCAGCCGCCGCGCGACCGCGGCGGCGTCGCGGACGTCGGCGGGCGGGTCGCCGAGCCCGTCAGGGCGGGTGTCGAGCCCGCGGACGCTGTGGCCGGCGGCGGTCAGGGCCTCGGCGATGTGCGAGCCGATGAAGCCCGCCGACCCGGTGAGCAGTACGTTCATGCGCACGAACGTAGGGCGCGGGACCCGGCCGGGGCGGCTCGGACGGGCCGGTCAAGGCACCTTGTTCGAACCTTGTAAGAACTTCACCCGGCGGCGGGCACGAGCGGGGCGAGCAGTCCGACGGCTTTGTCGACGTCGGCCTCGGTGGTGCTGAGATGGAACGCGCAGCGCAGCCGCCCGGCCCGCACGGAGGCGATGACGCCGTTGCGGCGCAGCAGGTCGGCGGCGCCGTCGGGGACGGGCACCGACACGATCGCCGAGTCGCCCGGCGGGAGGCCGAGGCCGGCGGCGAACCGGCGCGCCAGCGCGACGTCGTGGTCGTGGATCGCCGGGATGCCGACCTGCTCCAGCAGTTCCAGGGCGGGGGCGTGCCCGGCCCAGCACTGCCACGCCGGGGACAGGTCCAGGCGGCGGGCGCCGCCGGCCAGGCGCAGCGGCAGCCCGTAGATGGAGTCCCAGACGTCGGCGCCGGCGTACCAGCCGGCGCCGATGGCGGGCAGGGCGTCCAGGGCGTCGCGGGCGCCGGCCAGGAAGCAGGTCCCGCGCGGGCCGAGCAGCCACTTGTACCCGCCGGCGACCAGCCAGTCGACGCGGTCGGCGGGCAGCGGCAGCCATCCGGCGGCCTGGGTGGCGTCCAGCAGGACGCGGGCGCCGTGCGCGCGGGCGGCGCCGATGATTTCGTCCATGGGGGCGATGCGGCCGTCGGCGGACTGCACCGCCGACACCGCGACCAGGGCGGTGCCCGCGCCGACGTGCTCGGCGATCCGCTCCAGCGGGACCGACCGGACGCTCAGGTCGGGGCGGGCGGCGAACGGGAACAGCAGCGAGGTGAAGTCGCCGTCGGCGACCAGGACCTCGGCGCCGGCGGGCAGCGACGCCGCGACCAGACCGGTGAAGTAGGACACCTGCGGGCCGCACGCGACCCGGTCCGCCGGGACGCCCAGGAGCCGCGCGAACGCCTCCCGGGAGCGCGTGACCGCCTCGTCCAGCGCGCCGGGGTCCAGCACCCCGGACGCCCGGTCGCGTTCGGCGGCGAGCATCGCCTCGTGCGCGGCGCGCGGCGGCAGCCCGTAGGTGGCGGTGTTGAGGAAGGCGACGCCGGCGCCGAACTCGCGCCGCGCCTGCGGCAGGGAAAGGGTCATGTCCCGATCGTGGGGCACCGCCGGGCCATAGCACAAAGTACGGTTTCCTTGGCGTCCCATCAGTGGCGTTGATACCTTGCGGCGATGCTGGACCTGCATCGCGGCCGGATCCTGCGCGAGGTGGCGCGGCTCGGGTCGATGACCGCCGCCGCCCGCTCCCTGGCCTACACCCAGCCCGCGGTGTCGCACCACATCGCGCGCCTGGAGGCCGAGGTCGGCACCCCGCTGGTGGTGCGGCACGGCCGGGGCGTGCGGCTGACCGAGGCGGGCCGGGTCCTGGTCGAGCACGTCGAGGACGTGCTGGCCCGCATGGGCGACGCCGAGGAGCGGATCGCCGCGATCGCCGGGCTGCGCGCCGGCCGGGTGCGGGCCGCGGTGTTCCCCACGGCGGCGGGCGGGCTGATGCCCGACGCCCTGGTCCGGCTGCGCGCCCGCGCGCCGGGAGTGTCGGTGACCCTGGTGGACGCCGAGCCGCCCGAGGCGCTGGCGCTGCTGCGCGCCGGGGAGGCCGACGTCGCGGTGGTGTTCCGGCACGCGTCCGTGCCGCCCGAGACCGACGCGCGGTTCCGGGAGGTCGTGCTGTGCGAGGACCCGCTGCGGCTGCTGGTCCCGGCGGCGCATCCGCTGGCGTCGGCGGAGCGGCCGCGGCTGGAGGACCTGGCCGGGGAGACGTGGGCGTCGGGCTGCGCGCGGTGCCGCGACCATCTGCGGTGGGCGTGCGCGCGCGCCGGGTTCACCCCCGACATCGCCTTCGCCACCGAGGACCACGTCGCGGTCCAGCGGCTGGTCGCGCGGGGCCTGGCCGTGACGACGCTGCCGGCGCTGGCGCTCGCCCTGCACACCGAGCCGGGCGTGGCGCTGCCCGACGTGCGCGGCGTCGGGAGTCGCCGCGTCAGCGCGGTCGTCGCCGCGGGCCCGCGGCCGCCCGCGGTGGCGGCGCTGCTGGACGAGCTGGCCGCCGCCTCCGGCGCGACGGGCTAGGGGGCAGCGGTCAGGACGGGTGGGCGGTCAGGACAGATGGCGGTGCAGGTCGGTGAGGCGGCTCGCGGCGGCCTTCACCGCTTCGGCCAGGGCGGGCATCCGGTCGTCGCCGAACCGCACCGAGGGGCCCTGCAGCGCGACGGCGGCGAACACGCGCCCGCCGCCGTCGCGGACCGGCGCGGCCACGGCGCGGACGCCGGCCAGCCGCTCCTCGTCGTTGACGGAGTAGCCGCGTTCGCGGACGCCCCGCAGGTCGGCCTCCAGCTCGGCGCGCGTGGTGAGGGTGGCGGAGGTGTGGCGGGCGTAGGGCTCCTCCATCGCGACGGGGGCGCCGTCGAAGGCCAGCAGCGCCTTGCCCGTCGCGCACGCGTGGATCGGGTCGCGGTCGCCGGGCGGCTGGTCGTAGCGCAGCGGATGGACCGACGGCAGGTGCAGCAGCACCGCGACCTCGTCGCCGGCCCGCACGCCGAGGCTGACCGCCTCGCCCGTCCCGTCGCGCAGCGCGGTCAGCTCGGGCTGCAGCAGGGTCGAGCCCATCCGCTCCAGCGCCAGGCGGCCGAGGATGGCGGTGGTGGGGCCGAGGAAGTACCGCTCGGTCGCGGGGTCCTGCGCGAGCATCCCGGTGGCGTGCAGGGCGCCCACGATGCGGTGCGCGGTGCTGACCGACAGGCCGAGGCGGTGCGCGATCTCGGTGGGGGTCTGCCGGGCGGCGTCCTCGAAGGACCGCAGCACCGCCACGGAGCGGTCCACCGTCTGCGTGCCCGGCCTGGGCTGGGGCGTCCCTTCCGCGCGGTCGTCCGTCACGGGTCCCATCCTCCCACCGCGCCCGGCGCCGGGACGGCGGGGGGCGTGCGATAGTGGGGCGCGTGGCACCCGACACCCCGGTACGCGCGCCCCGTCCCCCCAAGGCCCGCACGGCGGGCGGGAGGGCGCGGAGCCCCTCGCCGTCGCTGACGGTCCGGCACGGGATCGGGTTCACGAGGAACCCGTGCGCGAGCCTGCTGCGCCTGTACGCCGAGGCGGGCCCGGTCGCCGTCGTCGGGACGCGCCGGATGCCGTTCGTGCACCTGTTCGGCCCCGACGCCAACGCGTTCGTGTTCGCCAACTCCGGCCTGTTCCGCTGGCGGGAGGCGTTCGACCTGCTGGTGCCGGTGAACGGGGAGACCTCGCTGATCGTCAGCGACGGCGCCGACCACCGGCGGCGGCGCAGGCTCGTGCAGCCGGCCTTCCACCACCGGCGCGTCGCCGGGTACGTGGCGCGGATGGCGGCCAACACCGACGCGGCGCTGGAGTCCTGGCGCCCCGGCCGGACGCTGGACGCCTACGCCGAGCTGCGCGCGGTGATCCGCCGCAGCACGGTGGAGGTGCTGTTCGGCGACCGGCTCGCCGCCGACAGCGAGGTGATCGGGCGGCGCCTGCAGGTCGCGCTCGCGGCCGTCGACCGCAACTTCGTGCTGCAGATGGTGCTGCGGTCGGTGCCCAACCCCTACATGCGGCGCGTCGCGGAGTCGCGGGCGCTGGTCGCCCGGCGGGTGGACGAGGAGATCGAGCGGCGGCTGCGCGAGGGCGGCGAGTACGACGACGTGCTGGGCATGCTGCTGTCCTCGCGCGACGAGGACGGCGCGGGCCTGACCCGCCAGGAGCTCCAGGACCAGGTCATCAGCCTGATCTCGGCCGGGTACGACACCACCAGCGCGGCGATGGCGTGGGCGGTGCACGCGCTGCTGGCCCATCCGCGGGCCGAGGAGCGGGCGCGGCGGGAGGTGGCCGAGGTGGTCGGCGACCGGCCGGTCGAGGCCGCCGACCTGCCCGCGCTGGAGTACCTGGACGGGGTGGTGAACGAGACGCTGCGGCTGTTCCCGCCCGCCGTGCTCAGCGCCCGCGTCCCGGTCGAGGACTTCTCCTACGGCGGGCACCGGGTCCCGGCGGGGGCGATGGTGTTCTACTCGCCGTTCGTCACCCACCGGATGCCGGAGGTGTGGCCGCAGGCGGGGCGGTTCCTGCCCGAGCGATGGGACCGGTCCTCGGAGCTGTACCGCCCCACCACCCCCGCGACGTACCTTCCGTTCGGCGGCGGCCCGCACCGCTGCATCGGCTCGACGCTGGCGACGGTGGAGATCAAGACGATGCTGGCGTGCCTGCTGCGCCGCACGCGGCTGTCCCTGGTCTCCCCCGCCGCCACGCCGACGAGCGTGACCGCGATGCGCCCGCGCGGCGGCGTGCCGGTGCGGGTGCTCGGCTAGTCCGGGTCTCCGGCTAGTTCTGGCGCAGGCAGACGCAGAAGGGGTGCCCGGCCGGGTCGGTCAGGACGCGCCAGCGGTCGCCGCCGGGCTGGAAGTCGGGCCTGGCCCCGCCGAGGCCGGTGACGGTCTCCTCGGCCTTGTCCAGGTCGTCGACGTAGAAGTCGAGGTGGAACTGCTGGGGCCGCTCCCCCTCGGGCCAGGTGGGCGGCCGGTGCCCGGCGACGCCCTGGAAGTAGACGTCCATGCCGTTGGGCAGCTTGACGGCGGCGGCCTCGGGGGTGTCGTAGGTGATCTCGCCTCCGGTCACCGCGGCGTAGAACGCGGCGAGGGCGGGCGGCTCCGGGCAGTCGAGGCTGACGGCGACGAACTCCGCGATACCGGGCATCTATCGGCTCCTTCGTGATCGGTGTGCCCTCAGACTCCCAGGGGAAGCTGACATCTTCTGTCAGGTACAGCGATCATTCCGAGGCGAAGCCGCCGGGCCGGTGAGGCGCCCCGGCCCGGCGGCGCGGGCCAGGCGCTCGGCCATGGCCGCCACGCGGTCGCGCAGCTCGGCCGGTTCGCGGATCTCGAAGTCGATGTCGAGGTAGGCGATGCGCAGCGCCGTCCACTCCAGCGAGTCGGCGGAGGTGCGCAGCACGCAGGTGCGGTCGTCGACCGGCTCGATCTCGTTCTCGGCCACGCGGAACCGGTCGGCCAGTTCCCGCGCGGACGCGCGCACGAGCAGCACCGCCCGCGTCGCCGGATCCGATCCCGCCAAGAAGCGGGTGACGAACTCGCCCGTGTCGGCGGCGGGCAGCTCGCGCGGCGTGACGCGCACGCCGGTCGGCAGCGGGGAGGACGCGCGGTCGACGCGGAAGACCCGCCAGTCGTCGCGGACGGTGTCGAACGCGACCAGGTACCAGCGCCGTCCCGCCGACACCAGGCCGTGCGGCTCGACCAGGCGCCGGGTCTCCCGCCCGTCGGCGCCGCGGTAGGCGAAGCGGACGCGCTCGTGGTCGCGGCACGCCGCGGCCAGCACCGTCAGGGTCTCGGGGGCCGCGACCGGCCCGGCGGGCGGGGAGCCCAGGGTGGTGGTGGCGGCGTGCAGGGCGGTGACGCGGCGCCGCAGCCGCGCGGGCAGGACCTGTTCGAGCTTGGCCAGGGCGCGCACGGACGCCTCGGCGATGCCCTCGACCGCTCCCCCGGTGGCGGCGCGCAGCCCGACGGCGATCGCGACGGCCTCCTCGTCGTCCAGCAGCAGCGGCGGCATCGCGGCCCCGGCCTCCAGGACGTAGCCGCCGGCCGCGCCGAGCGTGGCGTGCACGGGGTACCCGAGGCCGCGCAGCCGCTCGATGTCGCGGCGGACGGTGCGGGGGCTGACGGACAGGCGCTCGCACAGCTCCGGGCCGCTCCACTCGCGGCGGGTCTGCAGCAGCGACAGCAGCCGCAGCAGGCGTTCGGACGACATGACCCCAGTATGCGGCGAATGCGGTCAGAATCTGGCCTCTTTGCCTCCTAGCGTTCCGGTCATGAACGGGGACCACATCGTCATCGCCGGCGCCAGGAACAACAACCTCAAGGACGTCTCGCTGCGCATCCCCAAGAACCGGCTCGTGGTGTTCACCGGGGTGTCGGGCTCGGGCAAGTCGTCGATCGTGTTCGGGACGGTCGCGGCGGAGTCGCAGCGGCAGCTGAACGAGACGCTCAGCTGGTTCGCCCGCGACCGGATGCCCCGCCGCGAGCGGCCCGACGCCGACGTCATCGACCGCCTCGCGCCGGCGGTCGTGGTCGACCAGCGGCCGATCGGCGGCAACGCCCGCTCCACGGTCGGCACCATCACCGACATCTCCCCCGTCCTGCGCGTCCTGTTCTCCCGGCACGGCACGCCGAGCGCCGGCGAGGCCGCCGCCTACTCCTTCAACGACCCGCGCGGCATGTGCCCCGAATGCGACGGCCTCGGGCACGTCGCGCGGGTCGACCTGGACCGGTTCCTGGACACCGGGCGGTCGCTGAACGAGGGCGCCGTCGACTTCCCGCCGTTCGGCGTGGGGACGTTCGTGTGGCAGCTCTACGCCGAGTCGGGCCTGTTCGACCCCGACAAGCCGCTGCGGGACTTCACCCCCGAGGAGTGGGACCTGCTCCTGCACGGCAAGGGGTTCCGGGTGCCGCGCCGCAACCGGACCGGGTCGATGGGCCACAACGCCTACGAGGGCATGATCGAGCGGTTCCAGCGCCTCTACCTCAAGCGGGACCTGGCGTCCCTGCCGCCCAAGGTGCGCGACGCGGCCCGCCGCGTGGTGCGCGAGCAGACCTGCCCGGCCTGCGGCGGAGCGCGGCTCAACGCGGCGGCGCTGGCCTCGCGCGTCGGCGGCCGCACCATCGCCGAGATGTCGCGGATGGAGGTCGGGGACCTGGTCGCCGCGCTCGGCGAGATCACCGACCCGGTCGCCGCGCGGGTCGCCGGGGAGGCCGCAGCGCGGCTGCGGCGGCTGACCGACATCGGCCTGTCCTACCTGTCCCTGGACCGGCCGACCCGCACGCTGTCGGGCGGGGAGGCGCAGCGGCTCAAGGTCGTCCGGCACCTGGGGTCCAGCCTGACCGGGATGACCTACATCTTCGACGAGCCGAGCGCGGGCCTGCACCCGCGCGACGTCGACCGGCTGAACGCGCTGCTGCTGCGGCTGCGCGACAAGGGCAACACCGTGCTGGTGGTCGAGCACGACCCGGCGGTGATCGCCGTCGCCGACCACGTGGTCGACATGGGGCCCGGTGCGGGCGTGCACGGCGGCGAGGTCGTGTTCACCGGCACGGTCGCGGGGCTGCGCGCGGCCGCGACCCCGACCGGGCGGGCGCTGGGCCGCGCGGTGCGGGTGAAGGACGCGTTCCGGGAGCCGGGCGGATGGCTGGAGGTGACCGGCGCCCGCACCCACAACCTCAAGGACGTGACGGTGCGGTTCCCCGCCGACGTGCTCACGGCGGTCACCGGCGTGGCCGGTTCGGGCAAGAGCACCCTGGTCATGGACGAGTTCGCCGCGCGGCACCCCGGCGCCGTCGTGGTGGACCAGTCGGCGATCGCGGCGTCCCGCCGGTCCAGCCCCGCCACGTTCGTCGGCGTGATGGACCCGCTGCGCCGCCTGTTCGCGCGGGCGAGCGGCGCCGACGCGGCGCTGTTCAGCCACAACTCCAAGGGCGCGTGCCCCGAGTGCGACGGCAACGGCGTCATCGTCACCGACCTGGCGTTCATGGACCCGGTCACCACCACGTGCCGGGCGTGCCGGGGCGGCCGGTACCGCCCCGAGGTCCTCGCGCACACGCTGCGCGGCCGCACGATCGTGGACGTCCTGGCGATGACCGCCGAGGAGGCACTGCCGTTCTTCACCGGGGACGCCGCCGGAGACGCCGACCCGTCCGAACGCGCGATCGCCGCGCGGCTGCGCGCTCTCAACGAGGTGGGGCTCGGCTACATGACGCTCGGGCGGCCGCTGGGGTCGCTGTCGGGCGGCGAGCGCCAGCGCATCAAGCTGGCGACCCGGCTGCACCGCCCCGGGACGGTCTACGTGCTGGACGAGCCCACGACGGGCCTGCACATGTCCGATGTCGGGGCGCTGCTGGGACTGCTGGACCGGCTGGTGGACGGCGGCGGGACCGTCATCGTCGTCGAGCACGACCTCCAGGTGGTCGCGCACGCCGACTGGGTGGTCGACCTCGGGCCCGGCGGGGGCCGGCACGGCGGCGAGGTCGTGTTCGCCGGCACCCCCGCCGCGCTGCTGGAGGAGCCGTCCTCGGTCACGGCGGAGTTCCTGCGCCGCGGCCTGCCCGGGCGGGCCGCGGCGCGCCGCTAGTTGTCGGGGACCAGGCGGGCCGGGAAGCCGCCGGTCGCGATCGGCCCCCACCGCTCGATGGTGACGCGGATCAGGGACTTGTCCTGGCGGCGCATCGCCTCCCGGTACTCGTCCCAGTCGGGGTGCTCCCCGGCGATGCAGCGGTAGTAGTCGACGAGCGCGTCGGCGGCCTCGGGCATGTCGATGACCTCGGCGGTGCCGTCGACCTGCACGTAGGGGCCGTTGAAGTCGTCGGACAGCACGCACACCGACACGCGCGGGTCGCGGCGGGCGTTGCGGGCCTTGGCCCGCTCGGGATAGGTGGACACGACGATGCGGCCCTGGTCGTCGACGCCGCACGTCACCGGCGACATCTGGGGCCGGCCGTCGGCGCGGGCGGTGGACAGCAGCGCGTGGTGGCGGGGACGCAGGAACTCCAGCAGTTCGGAGCGGTCGACGCGGTTCGCGGTGGCGATCGAAGGAGCCATGCCCGCAACTCTAGGAAGCGGGCGCCGATGAGTTCGCGACCGCCCCGCCGTCTTCGCGGCTCGGGGGCCGGGCCGGTGGCGTTGTTCGCGGTCTGTCGGCTGTGCGCCGGGTGACCGGGGCGCCTGGGTCTGGTCAGCGGACGAGGCGGAAGAACGCGCGGAGCTCCTCGACGAAGAGCCGAGGTTGCTCGAACGCCGCGAAGTGACCGCCCTTCTCGGGCTCGTTCCAGTGCCGGATGTCGGTGAAGCGCTTCTCGGCCCACCGCCGGGAGGGGCGGGGGTTCTCCTTCGGGAACACCGAGCACCCGGTCGGCACGGTCACCATGTCCGTCGCGCCGGCGGTGAAGACCCACTGCACCTGCCTGAAGCTCTCCCAGTAGAGACGGGCGGCGGACGCCCCGGACCCGGGCAGCCAGTAGAACATGAGGTTGTCGAGCAGTTCGTCGCGGGTGAGGGCGTTCTCCGGGTGGCCGTCGCAGTCGGTCCAGAAGCGGAACTTCTCGATGATCCAGGCGCACAGCAGCGCCGGGGAGTCGACGAGCCCGTAGCCGACGGTCTGCGGCCGGGTGGACTGTTCCAGCGAGTAGCCGTCCTCCCGGCGCTGGGCCTCCTCCAGCGAGGCCAGGGCGGCCCGCTCCCCGGCGGTGAGGTCGTCGAACGTCGCCGGGTCCGGAGCCGCGAGGGGCGGGGTGAGGTGGATGCCGGCCAGGTGCTCCGCATCCTGGCGGCCGATCAGTGTGGTGATGGTGGTGCCCCAGTCGGAGCCCTGCGCGCCGTACCGGTCGTAGCCGAGGCGAGCCATCAGGCGGATCCAGGCGGCGGCGATCCGCTCGACGCCCCAGCCGGGGTCGCCCGGCTTGTCGCTGAAGCCGTAGCCGGGCAGCGACGGGCAGACGACGTGGAACGCGTCGCGGGCGTCGCCGCCGTGGGCCGCCGGGTCGGTGAGCGGTCCGATCACCTTGAGGAACTCCACGACCGAGCCCGGCCAGCCGTGGGTGAGGACGAGCGGCAGCGCGTCCTCGTGAGGCGAGCGGACGTGGAGGAAGTGGATCCCGAGCCCGTCGACGGAGGTCCGGAACTGCGGCAACGCGTTGAGGCGCGCCTCGGTGGCCCGCCAGTCGTACTCCTCGGCCCAGTACCGGCACAGTTCGCGCAGATAGTCCAGGGGTACGCCCTGTGACCAGTCGTCGACCGTCTCCTCGTCCGGCCACCGCGTGCGGTTCAACCGTTCCCGCAGGTCGTCGAGTACGGACTCGGGGACGTCGAGATGGAAGGGGATCACATCATCGGCCATGCCGCCCTCCTCGTCGGAGTGTGGGGGGTGAGCGCGGGTGGTGTGCATCGGTGGTGTGAATGGCCGGGGGGCGTCGCGTTCGGCGTGCGCGTTGTCGTGCCGGTCATCCTTCGGCGAGGAGGAGCGCCTGCTGGGGCGCGAGCCGGACGCGGCCGGCCCTGGGCCGGTCGAGCGTGACGGAGGGGTCGTCGGTGTCGAACACCGCCGGCGCGGGCAGGTCGACATCGGCCACGGGGGTGTCGCGCAGGTTCACCACGGCCCAGAGCGCTCCCCTGCGGTAGGCGGTCACCGGTGCGGCGAGCACGGCCCTGGTCACCTCGTCGGTGGCGGCCAGCCGGCGGGTGAGCCGGCGTCGGGTGGCCAGCAGCCGGCCCACGGTGTTCAGGTGGGATGCCGGGTCGTCTCGCTGCCTCGCCACGGTGTCGCCGTCATCGCGTGCGCCGTCGGGCAGCCACGGACGCCCCGTGGTGAATCCCAGTCCCGGACCCGGCCGCCACGGCATGGGGGTGCGCGCGGCGTCGCGGCTCTCCTCCGGCTGGGCGGCGCCCAGCGGGTCGGCGCCGAGGCCGGGCGGGACCCGCCCGTCGCCCAGGCCGAGTTCCTCGCCCTGGTAGAGCCAGAAGGTTCCAGGCAGCAGCGCCATCAGGACGTGGAGCGCGAGTGACCGGCGCCGGCCGCGGAGCCCGTCCCCGAACCGGGTGACGGCACGGGAGCGGTCGTGGTTGCCCTGGACCCACGAGAGTCGCGGCGACGCCGCCACGGCGGCCTCGATCATGGTGTCGATCCGGTCGGCGTCCCAGCCGGTCTCGACCAGCCCGAACCAGAACGACGAGTGCAGCCGCTCGCCCTCGACGAAGCGGGCCAGCGCCCGCGGGTCGAGTTCGTAGACTTCGCCGACGAGGAGGGCGTCGTGCCGGTCGGCGATGCGCCGCCACCGCTCGTGGACGGCGTGCACATCGGGCTGGTGGATGTCATGACGGTGCTCCTGGCGGCGCCAGTCCATCGTCACGCCCCGCGCCGGGAGGAGCCGGCCGGCGGGCAGCGGCGGATTGTCCCGCAGCTCCGCGTCCTTGACGAGGTAGGCGGCCGTGTCGACGCGGAAGCCGTCCAGTCCCCGCGCGAGCCAGTACTCGATGATCGCGTCGACCTCGGCCGCGAGCGCGGGGTCGCGCCAGTTGAGGTCGGGCTGTTCAGGGCGGAACAGGTGCAGGTAGTACTGACCGGTCGCCGGGCTGAACGTCCACGCCGGCCCGCCGAAATGGGACGGCCAGTTGTTGGGCGGGCCGCCGCCGGGGGCCGGGTCCCGCCAGATGTAGTACTCGCGGTGCGGGTCCGTCCGCGAAGAGGAGGCGGCGGCGAACCAGGGGTGGGCGTCGCTGGTGTGGTTGACGACCAGGTCGCCGATCACCCGCATGCCGTGGCGGTGCGCCTCCGCCAGCAGCACGTCCAGCGCGGCCTCCCCGCCGAACAGGGGATCGACGGCCCGGTAGTCGGCGACGTCGTATCCGTGGTCGCGCATCGGCGAGCGGAAGAAGGGGGTCAGCCACACCACGTCCACCCCGAGGCGCGCCAGGTGGTCCAGGTGCGCGCTCGCCCCCGTCAGGTCGCCCCAGCCGTCGCCGTTGCTGTCCGCGAACGACGGAAGGTACACCTGGTAGCCGACGGCGTCGCGCCACCACGGCCGGAGCCGCGACCGCTCCAGCAGATCGGCCAGCCGCCCCAGGTCGGGCAGGGACAGCCCGCCGGGCAGCCCCCGCAGCGCCGCGGTCGGCATGCCCGCCGCCCGGCCGGCGGCCAGGCCCGGCTCGGAGTCCTCCACCACGAGGCAGGCGGCCGGAGGGATCCCCAGGCGGGCCGCGGCCTCCAGGTAGCCCTCGGGGTCGGGTTTGCCCACCGCCACGTCGTCGATGGTGAGGAGGAGGGGCGGATCGATCCCCGCCGCCTGCAGGCGTGCCTCGGCCAGCCTCCCGTCGGCGCTGGTCACCACGGCCCACGGCAGTCCGAGCCGGCCGAGCGCGGCGATCAGGTCATGCGCGCCGGGCGTCGCGGTGACCTCCGCCAGGTCCTCGTGCTGCAGGGCGTGCTGCCGCTGCGCCGCCGCGGCGGCGCCGTCCTCGCCGAGGCCGGGGAGCAGCCGCCGAACCGTATGTGCCGCCGGGCTCCCGTGGGCGATGGCGAGCACCGCGCCGGGGTCGACGCCGTGCTCCGCGGCCCAGATCGACCAGGCGCGCTCGACCGAGGCGTCGGAGTCGACGAGAGTGCCGTCCATGTCCAGCAGGACCGCTTCGATCGCTGCGAGATCGATCCGTTGCCGCCGCACGAGGCCCTCCTCGATTAAACTCGTGGAGCGAGCATAAAGCCCTCGAGGGCGGCCCTGGCAAGAGCCCGAACGCGCTCGCTACTCCTTGAGGTCGAGCGGTGGCTCAATGGAAGTGCTCGGGGCCGCGTTCGGGTGTTGTGCGGCCCGGTGGGCCCGGTCGGCGGGTGGGGTCGCGGTTGAACAGCTTCATCGACCAGAGGAAGCCGACCAGGGTGATGCCCACCGACCAGGAGGTGGTCTGGCAGCCGCTGTCGCCACGGGTGGTCAGGGGCCCGAGCGCCCGTCTCGGCTCACCCGTTGCAGAGCTCCGCCGGTACCGGCCGGGCGCTACTTCCCGGCCGGGCCGGGTTCCCCGCTCCTGGATTCCTGATAGATCTCCGCGTAGGTGGGAGAGTCCTTGATCAGGTCGTCGCAGAACGCGGCGACGTCGTCGCCGGTGAGCTCCAGGACTCCCCTGCCCGCGGCGGCGCCCTCCTCGAAGAAGTCGACGATCCCCGGGAGCAGAGGCCCGTCGGGCAGGTCCACCGGCCCGACCTTGAACAGGTACCTCTGCATCTCCTTGTAGACGATCCGATAGTCCGGCGGGAGCGCCTTGACCCGCGCCATGTGCGCCCGCCACTGCCGCTTGCCCTCGATGACGTCCTGAATGCCCACGTCAGCCTCCCAGCCGGCTCAGTTTCCTCGCGACGTTCCTGTTCAGCTGCTCGCGCCACCGGTCGCGATAGGTGCGGGCGCCCTCTCCGCCGGCCAGCGCCGCGCAGAAGCCTCGGACGTCGTCGCCGAGCACCTCCTGGACGCTCTGCCCGTCCGCCGAGGTTTCCTCCAGCAGCCCCAGGGCGGCGTCGAGGATCGGCATCAGGTTGCGGCCGGTGAAGTCCGAGCGGGGGGAGAGGTGCGCCTTGATCTGTTCCCATGCCGCCCGGTGGTCCTCCGGCAGGGCCGCGGCCCTGACTTCGAACGCTTTCCATTCTCTGGTGAGATCACTGCCTGTGACGGTCTCCCAGAAACTCATCTCCCGCCCTCCTTGAGGCTGTCGATGCGTGATGAGACGTACTGCCATTTCGCCCAGAACTTCGCGAGTTCCTCGCGTCCGGCGTCGTTGAGCGCATAGAACTTGCGCGGCGGACCGACCCCGGAGGGTCGTTTCGTCACCTGGACGAGCCCGTTCCTCTCCAGCCGCAGCAGGATGGTGTAGACCGTCCCTTCGACGACGTCGGTGAAGCCGAGATCGTTCAGCCGGCGCGTGATGGCGTACCCGTAGGTCTCCTCGCCCTCGATGATCTCCAGCACGCAGCCTTCGAGCGTGCCCTTCAACATCTCCGTCAGGTCGTCCATCGCGGGCCTTCGATCTCCAGGTACCTTGTAGTACTGAGTACCACTATACAGTACCACTTAGTAGTGGCGCGGGGGTGCCCGTCCCGGCAGGGCCGCCCTTCCGGCGACTCCGGGGCCGGGCGCCGATGAGTTCGCCGCCGCCCCGCCGTCTACCTTTCGAGGGCGGTTTCACGAGGGAGGACGACGATGAGCGACCGCGAACCCGTCGAGGCGCGCGACCTCGACATCTACGGGGCCGGAGAGCTGGCGTGGGACGGCGTGCGCGACGCGCTGAAGGCGGCGCTGCCGAAGCCCGAGACGCCGGTGTTCCTCGGCACGGCCGGCCCGGACGGGCGCCCGCACTCGGCGGGCGTCGGCGCGCTGTGGCACGACGGTGACCTGTACGTCGTCAGCGGGCCCGGCACGCGCAAGTCGCGGAACCTGGCGGCGAACCCGGCGTGCACGGTCTCGGTCCGCACGCCGGTCGGGGACGTGGTGCTGGAGGGCGAGGCCCGGCGCGTCACCGACCCGGAGGTCCTGGAGGCGGTCGCGGCCGGGTACCGGGACGGCGGGTGGCCGGCGCGGGTGGAGGGCGAGGCGTTCACCGCGCCCTACAGCGCGCAGAGCGCGGGGCCGCCGCCGTGGTGGGTCTACCGGATCACCTTCCACACGGTGTTCGCGGTGGGGACGGTGGAGCCCTACGGCGCGATGCGGTGGAAGTTCGCGCGCTGAGCGGTACGCGCGGCGCGGGCGGTCAGCCGCTCAGCAGGGCGAACAGGCCGGCGCAGGTGAGCGCGACCATGACGGCGGCGATGGGCAGCTGCCCGCGCGTGGCCGGGCCGGGGCCGCGCAGGGCGAGGTCGTGCGCGGCGATCGTCCCGGCGATGTGGCCGAGGACGATGGCGTTGACCTGGACCTGCGCGACGAGGGTGGGGCCGGCGAGGTCGTAGTCGACGCGGTTGCCGGTGGAGCCGAGCAGGTTCAGTCCCGTCCCGAAGGGGTCGCTGGCGAGGATGAACGTGGTCTGGCCCTCCAGGACGAAGAACGAGAAGTAGTGGGCGAGGGTGTAGCCGAGGGCGATCGGCAGCAGGGTCGCGGCGAACCGGGCGGGCCCGGACCGGTCGTGCGGGAGGGCCGGGTCCTGGCGGGTCAGCCGTGCGCTGAGCCGCAGCGCCGCCACGTACAGCAGCGCGACGGCGCCGACGGCGGCGGCCAGGCCGAGGGTTCCGGCGCGGACGCTCGCGGGGTCGACGTTGTCGCGCCAGTAGGTGGTGCGGGTGACGCCGTCGAATCCGGTCGAGCCGATCAGCACGCAGGCGGTCGCGGTCAGGCCGGGTTCGGGGTCGCCCTTCATCAGGCCGGTGAGCGGGGTGCGCAGGACGAGGGCGCCGTCGCCGCGCCGCCCGACGGGGCACAGGCGGGCCAGCAGGCTGGAGTAGGCCTCGAACCCGTCCGCGCGGGTGAACCAGTCGCGGCCGAACCACCAGGCGGGGGCCAGGTTGGCGGCGGCGTAGGCGAGGATGAGGGCGCCGACCAGGCGCGGGTCGGAGCGGTGCGGGGCGACGAGTTCCAGCCAGACGAATCCGGTGAGCCACGCGGCGGCGGGCCAGTAGCCGAGCCGGGCGGGCAGGGGGCGCCGCCCCGCCGCCGGGGTGCGGGTGGCGCGGCAGAGCGCGGAGTGCAGGGTCCGCAGCGGGTTGACGCGGCGCCACACGGGTCCGAGCAGGACGCTGGCGGGCACCAGGCCCACCCAGAACGTCACGAACAGTGCCCACGGGGCGAGGTTGCGGGCGTCGGAGGCGGGTCCGGCGAACGCGACGGCGACGACCAGGGCGGACGCGGCCAGTGCGAGGGCGCGCCCGGCCGCGGTGAGGGCTGGCGCGTCCAGCGCGCGGGCGAGGGCGGGGGGCAGCGGGCGCCCGGCGTCGGGGTGGAGGCGGGGCCGTTTCCACGCGGCGGTGAGGGCGAGGAAGGTGGCCGCGACGGCCAGGCCGCCGCCGGTGATGGCGGCGACGGCGTCCAGGGGCAGGTCGGTGCGGCCGCCGAGCCCGTGGGCGAGCACGTGCACGGGTCACCCGACCTGGAGTTCGAGGACGCGGGCGCCGGAGTGGTGCAGTTCGGCCTCGAACACGCCGGGGGTGTCGGCGGTGAAGCGCAGGACGGCCGTCGCTCCGGGGCGCAGCAGAAGCTCGCGGTCGTAGCCGTGCAGGTGGAACTCGTCGGCGGTGTCGCCGGTGACGGTGATCTCGACGGCGGCGCCGCGGGGGACCTTCACGCGGCGCTGCGCGGTGCGGGGCTTCCCGCCGGTCACGGTCACGGCGATCCGGACGGCCGGCCGCCCGGACGCGGCCGGGGCGCCGCCCGTCGCGGCGGGCGGCGTACCGGTCCGCGCGCCTGACGGCGGTGACGCGGGCTCTCCGCAGGCGGCCACCGCCGTCAGCGCGGCCGTGGCCGTGACCAGCACCGCGGTCGCTCTCGCTCGTGTCCGCCGCATGTCTCCCCTTCCGTTCCGGTGTCGCACACCACAAAGTGTGACACTAGACAATGACACATTGGAAAGTGGCATACTCCGCTTGGGAGTTCGCCCCGATCAGTACGGGGCCGTCCTGGTTCGCGCGTCAAGGGAGCAGCGGTGGTGGAGCACGTGACGGGCATGAGCGCGACGATCGGCGGCGCGGGCGTCGCGGCGCGGCTCGCCGCGGCGCCGGCCAAACCGGCGGGCGGCGCGGCACTCGACCAGATCCTCATCGCCTCGACCGCCGCGGCCGCCCTGACGGCGGTGCTGCTGGTGCTCGGCTGGGGCCATCGCAGCGGCCGCGTCACCGTCCTGGCGCGGGCGGCGGACCTGGCGACCCGCGGCCCGGGCCGCGGCACCCCGGGGTGGGCGGCGCTGCCGATCCCGGTCGCGATGGTGTCGCTGCTGGTCGCGCTGCTCGGAATGTACTGGGACATCTCCCTGCACATCTCGCACGGCCGGGACGAGGGGCCGCTGGCCAACATCGCCCACTACCCCATCCTGATCGGGCTGTTCGGCATCTTCACCGCCGGGGTGCTGGCCGTCGTGCTGCCCAGGGGCGAGCGCCCCGGCGCGGCCTCGGTGCGGATCACCCGGGACTGGCACGCCCCCGCGGGCGGCGTGCTGCTGGCCGGCGCCGGCTTCTACGCGCTGCTGGGGTTCCCGCTCGACGACGTCTGGCACCGCATCTTCGGGCAGGACGTGACGCTGTGGGGGCCGACGCACCTGATGCTGATCGGCGGGGCGGGGCTGTCGCTGGTGGCGATGATGGTGCTGGAGCGGGAGGGCCGCCGCGCCTGCGGGGACGCCGGCCAGCCGCCGGGGTGGCTGCGGTACGTGCGGCGCTGCATGCACGCGGGCGGGCTGCTGATCGGGCTGTCGGTGTTCCAGGCCGAGTACGACTTCGGGGTGCCGCAGTTCCGGCTCGTCCACCAGCCGCTGCTGATCGCGCTGGCGGCGGGCTGCGCGCTGGTCGCGGCGCGGCTGTGGGCCGGGCGCGGCGGCGCGGTGTTCGCCGTGGTGTTCTACATGCTGGTGCGCGGCGGGGTGTCGGTGCTGGTCGGCGGCGTGATCGGGGAGCTGTGGGCGGCGGTGCCGCTGTACTTCGCCGAGGCGGTGTGCGTGGAGGTCGCGGCGCTGGCGCTGGCGCGGCGGCCGCTGGCGCTGGGCGCGGTGTCGGGCGTGCTGATCGGCACGGCCGGGTTCGGCGCCGAGTACGCCTACGGGCAGGTGGCGTTCCGGCTGCCGTGGACGCCGGACATCGTGGCCGAGGGCATGGCGATGGCCGTGGTGGGCGGTGTGGCGGGCGGGCTGTGCGGGGCGCTGCTGGCCGAGGGGCTGCACGGGCGGGCGCCGCGCCCGGCGGTGGCGCGCGGGCTCTTCGCGGCGGCGATCCTGGCGGTCGCGGCGGCGGTCGCCAACGGGCTGGTCGTCTCGGTCCCGCAGGGCAGAACGGCCACCGTCACCCTCACCGGCGTCCGCGGCGACGCCGCGCACCGCACCGCCGACGCGCGCGTCGAGTTCTCCCCCGCGGACGCCGTCGACGGCCCGGCCTGGGTGACGGTCACGGGCTGGCAGGGGCAGGGCCTGCACGTCGACCGCCTGGTCAGGGTGCGCGAGGGCGTCTACCGCACGAGCGAGCCGATGCCGCTGCACGGCGAGTGGAAGACGCTGGTGCGCGTCCACGACGGGCGGACGCTGGCCGGCGTCCCGGTCTACCTGCCCGACGACCCGGCGATCGGCGCGAAGGAGCTGCCCGCGCCGCCGCGCTTCACCCGGGACCTGCAGGGCGAGCGGACCATCCTGCAGCGGGAGCTGAAGACCGACGTGCCGGGCTGGCTGTGGGCGGCGTGCTCGGCGATGGTGCTGCTGTGCACCCTGGCGCTGGTGCTGTCGCTCGGCTGGGGCGTGGCGCGGATCGCGCGGCGGCTGCCGGAGCGTCCCGGGCCCGCCGGGGCGGCCCGGGACGGGGCGGCCGCGAAGGCGGGCGCATGACGGCGCAGGGGGTGCTGGCGTCCCATCCGATCATCACGGCGGTGCCGTTCTTCGTGCCGACCTTCGTGGTGGTCGCGGTGATCGTCTTCGTGGTGTGGCGGGACCGCCGCCGCGGCGAGGACCCGCCGGACGACCCGCCGCCCTCCCCCTAGACTCTGCGCTCATGAGCGATCATCCTTCCTCCCTCCCGTACCTGGCCGAGCTGTTCTCGCTGGAAGGCAGGGTCGCGGTGGTGACGGGAGGCAGCTCGGGGATCGGCAGGGCCATCGCCGGGGCGCTCGCGCGGGCCGGGGCCTCGGTGGTGGTCGTGGCGCGGCGGGAGGCCGAGCTCGCGGCGACCGTCCGCGAGCTGGAGGGGCACGGCTGCCGGGCCGCGGCGGTGAGCGCCGACCTGGGGTCGCGTGAGGCGGTCGCCGACGCCGCCGAGGCCGCCGCGTCAGCGTTCGGCGAGCCCGACATCCTGGTCAACGCGGCGGGGGTGAACCTGCGGCCGCCGATGGACGAGCTCGGCGCCGACGTGTGGGACGCCACGATGGCGGTGAACCTGGAGGCGCCGTTCCTGCTCGGGCAGCGGTTCGGGCCGGGGATGGCCGAGCGCGGCTTCGGGCGGCTGATCCACATCGCCTCGCAGCAGGCGTTCCGGGCGTCGGTGACCAGCGGCGCCTACGGGGTGTCCAAGGCGGGGCTGGTGGCGCTGGCCCGGTCGCAGGCCGAGGCGTGGTCGAGCCGCGGCGTCACCGCCAACGCCCTCGTGCCGGGTTTCGTGATGACGCCGCTGAACGCGCGCCTGTCGTCGGACCCGGCGAAGGTGCGGGCGCTCGCCGAGCGGACCCTGGCCGGCCGCAACGGCCTGGCGGAGGACTTCGCCGGAGCCGCGGTGTTCCTGGCGTCGCCGTCCTCGGCCTACGTCACCGGCCAGTCGATCTTCGTGGACGGCGGCTTCTCCGCCCACTAGGCCCCCGCCCGGCGGGATCGAGGTGTGGCCTTCGGCCTTCGCCCGCGCACGGTCAAGACCAGCCCTGGTCGTCCAGGGCTGCTCCGGTGCGTCCGGAGCTCGGAACGAAAGACCGAAGGTCGTGATCATATGTGCAGGATCGAGAACACCGTGGACCGCCCGGCGGAGGACGGGAACGCCGTCGAGGCCCTTGGCGCGTTCGTCGCGTTCGTCGCCGCCGGGTGCCCCTGGGGCGCCTTCTTCGACATGGTGAACGGCGGCCTCGACGATCCCATCGGGGACGGTGCGCTGAAGGGCGCCATCGTCGGCGCCGTCTGCTTCGTTCTCCTCGCGATCGGCGTCGCCGTCGCGCACGCGGTGCGGAACCGCAGGGCTGCGGCCAGACGCCGGAAACGGGATCGGCGGGCCCGCCAGGGCCCGGAAGCGTGAGCTCTGGCGACAGGCCCACTGATCTTCCAGCAGAACCCGGGGCGTAGCCCCGCAACAAGGAGCGGCCCCCTGGGGCCGCTCCTTCGTGTGAGCCATCGGATACCGGACTCCCGCGTCCACGCCGCCGATCAGAGCGGGGGCCGGGGGGTTCGAGGGCGGGTTGAGAGTTGTCGGCCGCCCGGCCCTGATGAACGGGCCGCGAGCGGCGAGAAGTCTCCGGGCCGCCTTCAACGGAACGCTGGAGGTCATGGATGTCGGAGACAGCACGACTCAGGTGACGGCGAGTGCCGTCGAGGCGCCCGGTGACGGGCGGGGACGCGCGTCCAGGCGGCGGTGGTGGACGCTGGCGGTGGTGAGCGCGGCGCAGCTGCTGGTGGTCCTGGACGGGACGATCGTGAACATCGCGCTGCCGTCGGCGCAGCACGCGCTCGGGATGTCGGACGGGAACCGGCAATGGGCGATCACCGCCTATGCGCTGGCCTTCGGTGGGCTGCTGCTCATCGGCGGCAGGGTCAGCGGCGTGCTCGGCCACCGGCGCGCCTTCCTCGTCGGGCTGGCGGGGTTCGCCGCGTCGTCCGCGCTGGGCGGCGCGGCGGTGAACCCGCTGATGCTGTTCGGGGCGCGGGCGCTGCAGGGCGTCTTCGCCGCCCTGCTCGCGCCGGCCGGGCTGTCGCTGCTGGCGACCACCTTCACCGAGGCCCGCGAACGCGGCCGGGCGTTCGGGGTCTTCGCCGCGGTCGGCGCGGGGGGCTCGGCGATCGGCCTGATCGCCGGAGGCCTGCTGACCGAGTACGCCGGCTGGCGCTGGTGCCTGTACATCAACGCGCCGATCGCGCTGCTCGCCGCGCTCGGAGTCGCGCTGGTGCCCGCGGACCGGCCGATCGCGGAACGGGGGCGGCTGGACGTCGCCGGAGCGCTGCTCAGCCTCGCGGGATTCGCCGCGGTGGTGTACGGGTTCAACCGGGCCGAACCGCTGGGGTGGGGCTCGGCCGAGGTGCTGGCGCTCCTGGCCGGCGGGACGGCGCTGCTGGCGGCGTTCGCCGCCGTCGAGATCCGCGCGCCCCGGCCGCTGCTGCCGATGCGGGTCCTGCTGCACCGCGCCCGCGCCGCCGCGTTCTGCGCCATCACCCTGATGTTCGTGGCGATGTTCGGCTTCTACCTGTTCATGAGCTACTACACCCAGACGGTGCTGGGCTACTCACCGGTCCGGGCCGGACTGACCTTGATCATCAACGCGCTGGCCGCGCTGGCCGGGTCCGTGCTCGTCGCCGGGAGGCTCCACGGCCGCGTCCGGCCGGCGGCGGTGATCGTGCCGGGCCTGCTCACCGCGGCCGCCGGGATGCTGGTCCTGACCCGCCTGTCCGCGGCGGGCACGGACGTGTTCGCCTTCGCCCTGCTTCCCGCTCTCGTGCTCACCGGGCTCGGCCTGGGCTGCGTGATGCCCCCGACCGCCGCCCTGGCCACCGAGGGCATGCGCGGCCACGACATCGGGGCGGCGTCGGCCGCCTACAACGCCGCCCAGCAGCTCGGAGCGGCTCTGGGCACCGCGCTGCTGAACACCCTGGCCGCCGGCGCGACCGCGGCCTACCTGGCCTCCCACCCGCATCCGCGCCCGGACGCGGCCGTGGTGCACGGCTACACCACCGCGCTGACGGTGGCGTGCGTCATCCTGCTGGCGGCCGCGTGCCTCACCCTCGCGCTGTTCATCCTGCGGCGCGCGCGGCCGCGCGCGCCGCGCACCGGGGTGCGGGGCTAGGGCCACAGGCCGGTGGCGTGGACGGCGGCGGCGGGGTCGGCGGCGTGCACGATGCCGCCGACCGGCCGTCCGTCCTCGTCGTGGACGCGCCAGCCGCCGAGCTGGACGACGGGGATGCGCCCGGCGCGCATGGCCAGGGCGATCTCCGACAGGGTCCCCCAGGATCCGCCGACGGCGATGACGGCGTCGGCGGCGTTGACGATGACGTTGTTGCGGGCCTGGCCGAGGCCGGTGGGGACGGCGACGGTGAGGTCGGGCCCGGCGGCGGCGCGGTCGGCGGCGGGCAGGATCCCCACCACGGCGCCGCCGGCGCTGCGGGCGCCCGCGGCCGCGGCGGCCATCACGCCGCCGTGCCCGCCGCACACGACCACGGCGCCGCGCCCGGCGAGGATCCGGCCGGTCTCGTAGGCGTGGTCCCACTGCAGCTCGGTGCACTCGCCCGGCCCGCACACCGCCACCTGCACGGCCATCGCGGCCTTACCCGGCGCCGTGCCGGGCGGCGATCTCGTCGATCGTCGCGGCGAGGTCGAAGTCCTTGCCGGTGAGGCCGCCGGCGCTGTGGGTGGTCAGGGCGAAGGTCAGGGTGCGCCAGCGGATGTCGATGTCGGGGTGGTGGTCGGCGTCCTCGGCGGCGCGGGCGACGTCGGCGACCACCTCGATCCCGGCGGGGAAGGACGGGGCGGTGACCTGCCTGCGGATCTGGTCGCCGTCGCGGCTCCAGGCGGGCAGGCCGCGCAGGCGGTCGGCGACTTCGTCGGCGTCGAGCGTGTCGGCCATCGGGTCACTCCCTGTTCGCTGGTGCCGTTCTCCTTCCTCCCTTCCCCGCGCGGGACGACCGGTCACCCCGCGCCGGGGGTCAGGTCGTACAGGACGGCGCCGCCGACGGTGGCGGGGGTGTAGTGCGCGGCGACCCATGCGCTGATCTGCTGGGCGGCGTCGCTGCCACCACTGCCACTGCCGGCGCCGCGGGCCGTGGCGCCTCCCGGGCCGCGGTTCTGGCCGCGGTCGCCGCCGACGAAGTAGTGGATCTTTCCTTGGCGGGCGAGGCGCTGGAACTCGGCGAGGGTGGGGGCGGGGTCGGTGCCGTTGAATCCGCCGACGGCCATCACGGGCCGGCCGGTGGCGAGCTGGTAGCCGGCGGCGGTGTTGGATCCGACGGCGGCGGCGACCCAGGTGTAGGAGGCGGCGCCGGCGTTGAGGGCGGCGGTGACGGCGGCGCTGGGGGTCCCGGCGTTCAGGAGCCCGCCCGGTCCCCCGCCTCCCGGCCCTCCGCCGCCTCTGGGGCCTGCGGGTCCGCCGGGCAGGCGTCCGGCGGCGCCGGGCCCCTGGGGCGGGGGCGCGCCGGGGCCGCGGGCCCAGCCGGCGGGCCC
>NZ_BAABEV010000070.1:0-26962 GCF_039540335.1 Actinomadura verrucosospora
GGACGTGAGCACGGCATGGCCGATGTGGGGGTGCGGCCCGCGCGGCGCGTTGCTGCGCGGCCTGCTGCTCGCGCTCGGCGCGCGTCTGCGCGGCCTCGCCCTTGTAGATCCACACCTTGACGCCGATGCGGCCGAACGTCGTCCGGGCCTCGTAGAACCCGTAGTCGATGTCGGCGCGCAGCGTGTGCAGCGGGACCTGGCCCTCGCGGTAGAACTCCGACCGCGACATCTCGGCGCCGCCGAGACGGCCGCCGCACTGGACCTTGATGCCCTTGGCGCCGGACTTCATCGCGGACTGGATCGCCTTGCGCATGGCACGGCGGAACGCGACGCGGCTGGACAGCTGCTCGGCCACGCCCTGCGCGACGAGCTGCGCGTCGATCTCGGGGTTCTTGACCTCGAGGATGTTCAGCCGGACCTGCTTGCCGGTCAGCTTCTCCAGGTCGCCGCGCAGGCGCTCGGCCTCCGCGCCGCGACGGCCGATGACGATGCCCGGCCGGGCGGTGTGGATGTTGACCTCGACACGGTCACGGGTCCGCTCGATCTCCACCTTGGAGATGCCCGCCCGGTCCATGCCCTTCTGCAGCATGCGCCGGATCTGGACGTCTTCCTTGACGTAGTCCTTGTAGAGCTTGTCGGCGAACCACACGGACTTGTGGTCGGTGGTGATGCCGAGCCGGAACCCGTGCGGGTTGATCTTCTGACCCACTACCGGGCCCTCCTCGTCTTCTTACCGCCGCCGGACGCGGCCACAGCGTCGTCTCGCGACTCCACGACCACGGTGATGTGGCTCGTGCGCTTGTTGATGCGGTAAGCCCGGCCCTGGGCGCGGGGGCGGAAACGCTTCAGCGTCGGCCCCTCGTCCACCCACGCGCGACTGACGACGAGCGTCCCCGAGTCGAGCTTGAAGTTGTGCTCGGCGTTGGCGATGGCACTCGCCAGCACCTTGCCCACCGGCTCACTCGCAGCCTGGGGGGCGAACCGCAGCACCGCCTGAGCCTCCGCGGCAGGCAGGCCGCGGATGAGGTCCACCACGCGGCGGGCCTTCCTGGGCGTGACGCGGATGAACCGCGCCTGGGCCCTGGCTTCCATCGCTGTTCCCTCTCTCCTACGTGCTAACTGCTCTGCCTGCTCAGCCTCGGCGGCTGCGGCGGTCTTCCTTGACGTGGCTGCGGAACGTCCGCGTCGGCGCGAACTCGCCGAGCTTGTGTCCCACCATCGAGTCGGTGATGAACACCGGGACGTGCTTGCGGCCGTCGTGCACGGCGATCGTGTGACCGATCATGTCCGGCACGATCATGGAGCGCCGCGACCACGTCTTGATGACGTTCTTGGTGCCCTTCTCGTTCTGCACGTCCACCTTCTTGATGAGGTGGTCGTCCACGAACGGGCCCTTCTTCAGGCTACGTGGCATAGCGAGCGACTCCTACCGCTTCTTCTTGCTGCGACGACGGACGATCAGCCGGTCGCTCGACTTGTTCGCCTGGCGAGTGCGGCCTTCCTTCTTGCCGGCCGGGTTGACCGGGTGCCGGCCACCGGAGGTCTTGCCCTCACCACCACCGTGCGGGTGGTCGATCGGGTTCATGGCCACGCCGCGGACGGTCGGGCGCTTGCCCTTCCACCGCATGCGGCCGGCCTTGCCCCAGTTGATGTTCGACTGCTCGGCGTTGCCGACCTCGCCGACCGTGGCGCGGCAGCGCACGTCCACCATCCGCATCTCGCCGGAGGGCATACGCAGCGTGGCGTACTTGCCCTCCTTGGCCAGCAGCTGGACGCCGGCGCCCGCGCTGCGGGCGATCTTGGCGCCGCCGCCGGGGCGCAGCTCGATGGCGTGCACGACCGTACCGGTCGGGATGTTGCGCAGCGGAAGGCAGTTGCCCGGCTTGATGTCCGCGCCCGGCCCGTTCTCCACCCGGTCGCCCTGGCGCAGACCGCGCGGGGCGAGGATGTAGCGCTTCTCGCCGTCCGCGTAGTGCAGCAGCGCGATCCGCGCGGTGCGGTTCGGGTCGTACTCGATGTGCGCGACCTTGGCCGGGACGCCGTCCTTGTCGTGCCGGCGGAAGTCGATCACGCGGTACGCGCGCTTGTGCCCGCCGCCCTGGTGCCGGGTCGTGATGCGGCCGTGGTTGTTGCGGCCGCCCTTCTTGGGGAGCGGACGCAGCAGCGACTTCTCGGGCTCGCGGCGCGTGACCTCGACGAAGTCGGCCACGCTGGACCCGCGACGACCCGGAGTCGTCGGCTTGTAATTACGGATGCCCATCTTTTTCGTTCATCCCTTGTCTGTCTTCGGGACGACCTGGCCTGTCTAGGCCGGGCCGCCGAAGATGTCGATCCGCTCGCCCTCGGCCAGGCTGACGATGGCGCGCTTGGTGTCCTTGCGCTTGCCGTAGCCGAACCGGGTGCGCTTGCGCTTGCCCTGCCGGTTGATCGTGTTCACGCTCGTCACCTTGACGCCGAACACCGACTCGACCGCCTGCTTGATCTGGGTCTTGTTGGCGTCCGGGCGGACGACGAACGTGTACTTGTTCTCGTCCAGCAGCCCGTAGCTCTTCTCCGAGACGACCGGCGCGATGATGATGTCGCGGGGGTCAGCGATCTTGTTCATGTGCGACCCTCCTCACTTCTTCTTCGCGCGCGAGACGAACTCGTCGTACGCCGTCTTCGTGAAGACGACGTCGTCGTTCACCAGCACGTCGTACGTGTTGAGCTGGTCGGAGACGATCACGTGCACGCTCGGCTCGTTGCGCAGGCTCTTCCAGGTCACGTCGTCCTCGCGGTCCAGGACCAGCAGGACGCGCTTGGCCGCGGTGACGTCGCGCAGCGCCTTCAGCGCCGTCTTCGTCTTCGGGGTGTCGCCCTCGATGAGGCCGTCGACCACGTGCACCCGGCCGAACCGGGCGCGGTCGGACAGGGCGCCGCGCAGCGCGGCGGCCTTCATCTTCTTGGGCGTCCGCTGCGAGTAGTCCCGCGGCTGCGGCCCGTGGACGACGCCGCCGCCGGCGAACTGGGGCGCGCGGGTCGAGCCCTGACGGGCGCGGCCGGTGCCCTTCTGCCGGTACGGCTTCTTGCCACCGCCGGAGACCTCGCCCCGGGTCTTGGTGGCGTGCGTGCCCTGGCGCGCCGCGGCCAGCTGCGCCACCACGACCTGGTGGATCAGCGGCACGCTGGTCTTCGCGTCGAAGACCTCGGCGGGCAGTTCGATGTCGAGCTTCGAAGTCACTTGCCCGCTCCCTTCACTGCGTCGCGGACCAGCACCACGCCGCCGTTGGGACCGGGAACCGCGCCCTTGATGAGCAGCAGGTTCTTCTCCGCGTCGATGGCGTGGACGGTCAGGTTCTGCACGGTGGTACGGGCGTTGCCGTGCCGTCCCGCCATGCGGAGGCCCTTGAAGACGCGACCCGGGGTCGCGCAGCCGCCGATCGAACCCGGCGAGCGGTGCTTGCGCTGGGTGCCGTGCGAGGCGCCGAGGCCCTTGAAGCCGTGGCGCTTCATGACACCGGCGGTGCCCTTGCCCTTGCTCGTCCCGGTAACGTCGATCTTCTGGCCGGCCTCGAAGACGCTGGCGGTGATCTCCTGGCCGAGTTCGAACTCGGTGGTGTCGTCGGCCCGCAGTTCGACGAGGTAGCGGCGCGGCGTGACGCCGGCCTTCTCGAAGTGACCCGTGCTCGGCTTGTTCACCTTGCGCGGGTCGATCTGCCCGAACCCGATCTGAACGGCGGTGTAGCCGTCCTTCTCCTGGCTCTTGAGCTGGGTGACGACACACGGCCCGGCCTGGACGACGGTCACCGGAACGATCCGGCCCTCATCGTCGAAGACCTGGGTCATGCCGAGCTTCTCGCCCAGGACGCCCTTCCTCTGCGTACTCATCTCTCGGTGCGTCCCTTAGAGCTTGATCTCGATGTCAACGCCGGCCGGAAGGTCGAGTCGCATCAGCGAGTCGACCGTCTTGGGCGTCGGGTCGATGATGTCGATCAACCGCTTGTGCGTGCGCATCTCGAAGTGCTCGCGGCTGTCCTTGTACTTGTGCGGCGAGCGGATGACGCAGTACACGTTCTTCTCGGTCGGCAGCGGCACCGGGCCCGCGACCTTGGCGCCCGTCCGCGTCACCGTCTCAACGATCTTCTTCGCGGAGGTGTCGATGACCTCGTGGTCGTAGGCCTTGAGCCGGATGCGGATCTTCTGTCCCGCCATGGTGGCCTCGGTGTCCTTTGCTGTAGTGCCGCTGTTTACTTCAGTGGTCGTGACACGGCGGCCCGGTTGGGGTTGCCCGACGACCGGGCCGCCGTGTGACGAGAGGTGCTACTTGATGACCTTGGTGACGCGACCGGCGCCGACCGTCCGGCCACCCTCGCGGATGGCGAACTTCAGGCCCTCCTCCATGGCGACGGGCTGGATCAGCTCGACGCGCATCTCGGTGTTGTCGCCCGGCATGACCATCTCGGTGCCCTCGGGGAGGTTCACCACGCCGGTGACGTCCGTGGTCCGGAAGTAGAACTGCGGGCGGTAGTTGTTGAAGAACGGCGTGTGCCGGCCGCCCTCGTCCTTGGACAGGATGTAGACCTGCGCCTCGAACTCGGTGTGCGGGGTGTTCGTGCCCGGCTTGATGACACACTGGCCGCGCTCGACGTCCTCGCGCTTGATGCCGCGCAGGAGCAGGCCGACGTTGTCGCCCGCCTGGCCCTGGTCGAGCAGCTTGCGGAACATCTCGACGCCGGTGACGGTGGTCGAGGTGGACTCCGGCTTGATGCCGATGATGTCGACGGTCTCGTTGACGTTCACGACACCGCGCTCGATGCGGCCGGTCACGACGGTGCCGCGGCCGGTGATCGAGAAGACGTCCTCGATCGGCATCAGGAACGGCTTCTCGGTGTCACGCACCGGCTCCGGCACGTTCTCGTCGACGGCGTCCATCAGCTCGACGATCGACGCGGACCACTTCTCGTCGCCCTGCAGCGCCTGGAAGGCGGAGACGCGCACGACCGGGACGTCGTCGCCCGGGAACTCGTACTCCGACAGCAGCTCGCGGACCTCGAGCTCGACGAGCTCCAGGATCTCCTCGTCGTCCACCATGTCGCACTTGTTCAGGGCGACGACGATGTAGGGGACGCCGACCTGGCGGGCCAGGAGCACGTGCTCCTTGGTCTGCGGCATCGGGCCGTCGGTGGCGGCGACCACCAGGATGGCGCCGTCCATCTGCGCCGCACCGGTGATCATGTTCTTGATGTAGTCGGCGTGCCCCGGGCAGTCCACGTGCGCGTAGTGCCGGGCCTCGGTCTGGTACTCGACGTGCGCGATCGAGATCGTGATGCCGCGCTCGCGCTCCTCCGGCGCCTTGTCGATGTCCTCGAACGGCGTGAAGGGGTTGAGGTCCGGGTACTTGTCGTGGAGCACCTTGGTGATCGCCGCGGTAAGGGTGGTCTTACCGTGGTCGATGTGTCCAATGGTGCCGATGTTCACGTGCGGCTTCGTCCGCTCGAACTTGGCCTTCGCCACTGGTTGCTCCTTGTTGCGATCCTCGGCCGCCTAGACGACCGCTTCGTTTACGTCTTGGTGATCTGTGGGCAGGCCCGGGTGCTTACTCGCCCCGCGCCTTGGCGATGATCTCCTGCGCGACGTTCCCGGGAACCTCGGCGTAGGAGTCGAACTGCATGGTGAAGACAGCCCGGCCCTGGGTCTTGCTGCGCAGATCACCCACGTAGCCGAACATCTCGGACAGAGGCACGAGCGCCTTGATGACGCGCATGCCATGCCGCTCGTCCATGGACTGGACCTGACCGCGACGGCTGTTGAGGTCGCCGATCACGTCGCCCATGTTGTCCTCGGGCGTGGTGACCTCGACGGACATCATCGGCTCCAGCAGCGTGGGGGACGCCTTGCGGGCGGCCTCCTTGAACGCCATGGAACCGGCGACCTTGAACGCCATCTCCGACGAGTCGACCTCGTGGTAGGCGCCGTCCTGCAGGGTGACCTTGACGCCCACCATCGGGTAGCCGGCGAGGACCCCGAACTCCGCGGCCTCCTGGCAGCCCGTGTCGACCGAGGGGATGTACTCCCGCGGGATGCGGCCGCCGGTGACCTTGTTCTCGAACTCGTAGCCGTCCGACCCGCCGCCGAGCGGCTCCAGGTCGATGATCACGCGGCCGAACTGGCCCGAGCCACCCGTCTGCTTCTTGTGGGTGTACTCGACCTTCTCGACCTTGCGAGTGATCGTCTCGCGGTAGGCGACCTGCGGCTTGCCGACGTTGGCGTCGACCTTGAACTCCCGCTTCATCCGGTCGACGAGGATCTCCAGGTGGAGCTCGCCCATGCCCGAGATGACGGTCTGGCCGGTGTCCTCCTCCGTGCGGACCTGGAAGGAGGGGTCCTCCTCGGCCAGCCGCTGGATGGCGGTGCCCAGCTTCTGCTGGTCGGCCTTGGTCTTCGGCTCGATCGCGACGTGGATCACCGGCGCCGGGAAGTTCATCGACTCCAGCACGATCGGGTTCTTGTCGTCGCACAGCGTCTCACCGGTGGTGGTCTGCTTGAGACCCATCACCGCGACGATGTCGCCGGCGCCCGCGCGCTCGATCTCGGTGCGCTTGTTGGCGTGCATCCGGTAGATCTTGCCGATGCGCTCCTTGCGCTCCTTGACGGAGTTCATCACGTTCGCGCCGGACTCCAGGACACCGGAGTAGACGCGCACGAAGGTGAGCTTGCCCAGGTGCGGGTCGCTCGCGATCTTGAACGCGAGCGCGGAGAACGGCTCGTCCTCGCTCGGCTTGCGGATGAGGACCTTCTCCTCGTCGCGGACGGCGTGGCCCTCGATGGCCTCCACGTCCAGCGGCGACGGCAGGTAGCGGACGATCGCGTCCAGCAGCGGCTGCACGCCCTTGTTCTTGAAGGCCGTGCCGCAGGTCACCGGGGTGAGCTTCGCGGCGATCGTCGCGCGCCGGATGCCGTCGTGCAGCTGCTCCACGGTGGGCTCGTTGCCCTCCAGGTACAGCTCCATGATCTCGTCGTCGTTCTCCGCGAGGGTCTCGACGAGCTTGTCGTGCCACTCGCGGGCCGTCTCGGCGTGCGACTCGGGGATGTCGAGGGTGTCGTACATCTCGCCGAGCTTGGCCTCCTCGTTCCACAGGAGGGCCTTCATCCGGACGAGGTCGATGACGCCCTTGAAGTCGGCCTCGGCGCCGATCGGGAGCTGCAGCACCAGCGGCGTCGCGTTGAGCCGGTTCTCGATCATGTCGACGCAGCGGTGGAACTCCGCGCCGACCCGGTCGAGCTTGTTGACGAAGCACATGCGCGGCACGCCGTACCGGTCGGCCTGGCGCCACACCGTCTCGGACTGGGGCTCCACACCGGCGACCCCGTCGAACACCGCCACCGCACCGTCGAGCACCCGCAGGTTGCGCTCCACCTCGATGGTGAAGTCGACGTGGCCGGGGGTGTCGATGATGTTGATCGTGTGCTTGACGTCGTCGACGGGCCACTCGCAGGTGGTGGCGGCGGAGGTGATGGTGATCCCCCGCTCCTGCTCCTGTTCCATCCAGTCCATGGTGGCGGCGCCGTCGTGCACTTCACCGATCTTGTAGCTCATCCCCGTGTAGTAGAGGATGCGCTCGGTCGTGGTGGTCTTGCCCGCGTCGATATGGGCCATGATCCCGATGTTGCGGACCTTGGCCAGGTCTACACCGGTTTTGGTAGCCACTGCCGTCCTCGCGTCGTCTCTCGTCGTTGCAGATCCGCCGGGATTACCAGCGGTAGTGGGCGAAGGCCTTGTTGGACTCCGCCATCTTGTGCGTGTCCTCGCGCTTCTTGACAGACGCGCCGAGGCCGTTGCTCGCGTCGAGCAGCTCGTTCATCAGCCGCTCCATCATGGTCTTCTCACGCCGCTGCCGGGCGTAGAGCACCAGCCAGCGCAGCGCGAGGGTGGTGCTGCGCGCCGGCCGGACCTCGACGGGGACCTGGTAGGTCGCGCCACCGACGCGGCGGCTGCGCACCTCCAGAGTGGGCTTGACGTTGTCGAGCGCGCGCTTGAGCGTGACGACCGGGTCGTTGCCGGTCTTCTCGCGGGCGCCCTCCAGGGCGTCGTACACGATGCTCTGCGCGATGGAGCGCTTGCCGTCCAGCAGAACCTTGTTGATGAGCGCGGTGACCAGCGGCGAGTTGTACACCGGGTCAGCGATCAGCTGGCGCTTGCCAGCGGGGCCCTTGCGCGGCATCAGCTCTTCTCCTTCTTCGCGCCGTAGTGGCTGCGCCCTTGCTTGCGGTTCCGGACGCCCTGGGTGTCGAGGGAACCGCGGATGATCTTGTACCGAACGCCGGGGAGGTCCTTCACACGGCCGCCGCGCACGAGCACGATCGAGTGCTCCTGCAGGTTGTGGCCGACGCCGGGGATGTAGGCCGTGACCTCGATCCCGCTGGTCAGCCGGACACGGGCGACCTTCCGGAGCGCGGAGTTCGGCTTCTTTGGCGTCGTGGTGTAGACGCGCGTGCAGACGCCCCGGCGCTGGGGGCTGCCCTTGAGCGCGGGCGTCTTGTTCTTGGTCACCTTGTCCTGGCGGCCCTTGCGGACCAGCTGCTGGATCGTGGGCACCGCGTCTCCGTCTTCCTCGTACCGAGCCGGTAAGTCCTATTGCTGCAATCACCACCTCAGGTGAGGCTGTGACCTGCCGGTTTCCCGACCTCTCCGACCCACGCGGTCGGGCGTGTCGCCGCCCCACGGAAATTCAACCGCGCGAAACCGACACAGACCGCCCGGCCCTAACTGGGCCGAATCAAGCCGGGGAGTAGATGCGGCGCGCTGGGGCCGGCCAACCGGCCTCGCCGACACGCACGCATAGCGGCCCGCACACAGCGGGCACAAGTGAAGAGGTTACCGACCGCTCCGCCAAAGTGCAAAGCGAGGAGAAGAGCCGTGCTCGTCGCGGCGCCGCATCGCTTCGTCTCGCCTGGCGGCGCGCCGCGCGTTCAGGTTCTCGCCTCGCTCGAACCTGGCGTCGCACGGGATCGCGGGGCCCGGGTCGTCGACGGCCGGGGCGCCTCTGCTGCATTGTGACCCACGTTCCCACTTTTGGGGAAGTCGTGGAGCAGCTTTTGCGTCCCCGGCCGTCTCTCGTTCTGGGAGTTTCGCGTCCTACAGGACGAAGGCGACCACCAGCACGACGATGATCACCACGGCCGCGACGGCGCCGCCGACCATCAGGAGCGTGTTCTTGCTGCCCTTGCTCTCTTCGCCGCCGTAGGTGGACGGCTGGCCGTACTGCCCCTGCTGACCGTACTGCTGGGGCTGACCGTGCTGGCCTTGCTGACCGTACTGCTGCTGACCGAACTGCTGGCCCTGCTGCTGGCCCTGCTCGCCGCCGGGCTGGCCGAACTGCTGCTGACCATAGCCCTGCTGTTCGCCATAGCCCTGCTGCTGGCCGTACTGCTGCTGCCCGTATTGCTGGCCCTGCTGCTGGCCCTGCTCGCCGTACTGCTGCTGACCGTAGCCCTGCTGCTCGCCGCCCTGGCCGTAGCCCTGCTGCTGCTGGCCGTAGCCCGGCTGCTGCGCCTGCTGCTGGCCCCACTGCTGCTGGCCCATGTCAAGCCGGGTGTGCTCGGCCATGCCGGGCGACTCGGCGGCGTGGCGCCCCTGGGAGGCGGCGGACGGGTCGAACGCCTCGGTCGGGCGCGCGTCCTCCACGTTGCCCTCGCCGGGCGGACGGTACAGGTCGTCCACCGAGGGACCGGTCTGCTGCGCCCCGGCGCCGTAGCCGGACTCAGGCGGCGGAACCATCATCGTCCGCTCGTGGTCGGCCTGCCCCTGCTGCCCGCCGGGCTGGGACGACTCCGGCGACCACGGCTCGGGCGTGGACGGAGGCGTCGGGGCCTGCCACGGCTCGGCCGGGGGCTCCTGCCTGCGCTCGGGGCCGGTGGCGACGGGGATGTCGGTGCCGGGCGACCAGTGCAGCGTCGCCTGGTCGTCGACCACCGGGCGCTGCGGCTGCTGCGGCTGCTCGGGCGCACCGCCGGCCGAACCCGGGACGATCAGCGTCCGCTCTCCCCCGCCGTCCTGCGGCTGCGCGGGCCGCGGCGGCTGCTCGCCGTACTGGGGCTGGCCGTACTGCGGCTGCTGGTCCTGGGGCGCGCCGTGCATCGGCTGCTGCGGGTACCCGGACTGCTGCTGCGGAGGCTGCGGAGGCTGCTGCCCGTACGGCTGCTCGGGCTGCTGCCCCCACGGGGACTGTTCCGGCTGCTGCCCGTACTGCTGCGGCTGCTCGTACTGCTGCGGCTGCCCGTACTGGGGCTGCTGCTCCTGCGGGGGCGGGTATCCGCCCGGCCCAGGAGGCGTGCCGTAGGGCATCTGCGGCTGCTGCCCGTACTGGGGCTGCTGCTCCTGCGGTGCGCCGTAGGGAGGCGGGGGCGGGGGCTGCTCGCCGAACTGCTGCATCGGCTGTTCGACCATCGTGGGGGGCGGCGGGGCGGGCGCCTGCCGCTCCTCATCGCGAGGCTGCGCCGGCTGTGCCGGGGGCCGGCCGCCCAACTGCGGAGCACCGAACACCACGGTGCGGTCACCCAGCGGCCGGGCGGGGGGCTCCTGGCCCTCCGGCGGCCTGGGGTGTCCCTCGTCCTCAGGCATCGGCCGCTGCGGACCCTGCGTGCCGTCGTTCTCGGTCATCGTCGGGCTCCTTCAGCGCCGTCGTCCCGGGGCTCCTCAGCTCCCGGAAGTCCGGAGACGCGCGGCGCATAACGCGGCCTCCGAACCTTGTCACCCATGTCCCCACCTGGCGGGCTTGCCATGCGTGGGCGTTCTCGCCACCAGCCTGCCCCGATCGCCGGTGGTATCGCAAATCACCACCCCTGATAGACGCGGGACGCCTCCGGAGCGTTCCGCCCGGAGGCGACCTCCGCCGTGAACGTCAGGAATGCCCGATAACGCGATGGGGCCGGTACGGGGCCTGCATCCGGTCGATCTCCGCGTCCTCCAGCCGCAGGTCCGCCGCGGCGATCGCGTCGTCCATGTGCGTGAGCTTCGTCGCTCCCACGATCGGCGCGGTCACCCCCGGCTTGGCGAGCAGCCACGCGAGCGCCGCCTGCGCCGCCGGGACGCCCCGCTCCGCCGCGACCCCGCGCACGGCGTCCACGACGTCGAAGTCCGATTCCTCGTACAGGCTGTCGCCGTAGGAGTCGTTCTGGGACCGGACGGTCTTGCGCTCGCCGCCCCTCTCCCGGTTGCCCGCGAGCATCCCCCGCGCGAGCGGGCTCCACGGGATGACGCCCACCCCTTGGTCGAGACAGAGCGGAATCATCTCCCGCTCCTCTTCTCTGTAGACAAGGTTGTAGTGGTTCTGCATGGCCACGAATTTCGTCCAGCCGTGTTTGTCGGCGACGTGCTGCGCCTTGGCGAACTGCCAGGCGAACATGCTGGACGCCCCGATGTAGCGGGCCTTGCCCGACTTCACGACGTCGTGCAGTGCCTCCATGGTCTCCTCGATGGGCGTCCCGTAATCCCAGCGGTGGATCTGGTACAGGTCGACATAGTCGGTGCCGAGACGCGTGAGGGACGCGTCGATGCTCGCCATGACGTGCTTGCGCGACAGTCCCCGGTCGTTCGGGCCGTCTCCCATGGGGAGGCACACCTTGGTCGCCAGCACGTAGTCGTCCCTGCGAGGGAAGAACTTCGGCAGAAGCCGTCCGGTCACCTGCTCACTGACACCCATCGAGTACACGTCGGCGGTGTCGAAGAACGTGACGCCGCCGTCCACGGCCCGCCGGACGATCGGCTCCGCCGCGTCCTCGTCCAGGGCCCACGGCCGCACCGCCGGGTCGCCGTAGCTCATCATGCCGAGGCAGATCCGCGAGACCTTCATCCCGGTCTTCCCGAGCCGCACCTGTTCCATGACCTGTCTCCTCTCAACGTTCTCCACGGTGCCCCGCCACCCCAAGGATCACCAACCCGACTCCGGCGATCTCCGCCGGTCCGGGGACCTGCCGCAGCACCACGAGCCCGGTCACGGTCGCGGTCGCGGGGAGCAGCGACACCATCAGCGCGTAGGTGGCGCGGCCGAGACGCGCCATCGCGAGTTGGTCGCACACGTACGGGATGACGGACGAGGAGACCCCGACGCCGATCCCCGCGGCGAGCGCGACGGGATCGCCCAGCACCGGCACGGCCTGCACACCGCCGATGGGAAGGACGACCACGCTCGCGGCCACCATCGCCATCGCCAACCCGTCGATGCCCCCGGCGTCGGACCGCGCGGCCTTGTGGGCGACGACGATGTACACAGCGAACAGTGCGGCGTTGGCGAACGCGAAGACGAACCCGAGCGGCTCTCCTTCGATCCGGACCTCCGTCAGGACGTACACGCCTCCGACGGCCGCGCCGAGCGCGACGACGTTGCGCCCTGTCCTCACCCCTAGAGCGGCCAGGAGGATGACGGGCAGGAACTCGATCGCCGCCACCGTCGCCAGGGGCAATCGTGCGATCGCCAAATAGAAGGACGCGTTCATCGCCGCGAGCACAACGCCCCACAGCAGGACCGTCCGCCGGCTCCTGCCTTTGGACGTCCGCCATAGCCTGCGCCAGATTACGAAGACGGCGGCGGCGCTCCAGATTCGTATCCCTGCCACGCCCAGGGGCCCGACACGGGGGAACAGCAGCACGGCGAACGACGGCCCCAGGTAGTGGAAGACCGCACTCCCGACAAAGTACGACCAGGGCGGAAACGGCATGGTCGTATCGTCGGGCTGTCCGTACGTTGGGGGAATGGCGAACCGAAGGGGCCGACCGGGTCGCGCCTACGAACCCAAGCCGTTCGATCCGACCGACCTACAGATCCTCACCGAGCTGCAAAGGGACGGCCGAGCGTCCATCGCCGAGCTGGGCCGCCGCGTCGGGCTGTCCGCCCCGGCCGTCGCCGAGCGCGTCCAGCGCCTGGAGGACACCGGCGTCATCACCGGCTACCACGCCACCGTCGATCCGGTCATGCTCGGCTTCCCGATCGCGGTCCTGGTCCGGGTGAGCCCGAGCCCGCGCGAGCTGAGCCGCATCCCCAAGATCGCCGACGAGGTCCCGCAGATCGTCGAGTGCCACCGCATCACGGGCGACGACTGCTTCTACTTCATCGCGCACCTGCGCGCCGTCGAGGAGCCGGAACCGATCCTCGACCGCTTCACCCCGTACGCGAAGACCACGACGTCGATCCTCCAGTCGTCCCCGGTCCCCCGCCGCCCGCTGCCCCTCGCCTGACGCCCGCTAGGGATCCCCTGCCAGAGGCAGTGGGCGGGTCCCCGAGCGCGGTGAGGGACGCGGCTCATAAAATCCCCGGGCCTCCGCATCACATCCGCGGAGGGCCGCCGTCGCAGCGACCAGGTCGCCGCGACACCTCGCAACGAAGAGAAGGGACACGGCAAGATGGAATTCCAGCGCTTGTCACAGGCAGCCGCCCTTGAGGTGGTGGCCGGTACCGATATCGACCCGTCCGAAGCGGCCCAGGCGATCAGCCGGGTCGACCAGTACGGCCGCGACGCCGTCATCAGCGCGATGGCGGCGGGCGCCACTGGTGACGAGGCCGTCAACGCTCTGGAACGGGGAGTCGACATGGGTCGGTACACCCAGCAGGTCGGGTACGGGCGTCCGCACGAGGAGGCCATCCTCCGGAGCCTTACCTGATCCGGAGGAGGCCGAGAAGATGACGACCGCAGGAGCGATCGTCGTGAGTTCCGCCTTCTGAGAACTCGGCAACCCTTCATCCCTGCCGGCCTCCGTACACATTGTGCGGGGGCCGGACTGCCCACCGGGGCAGAATGGCCCCTCGCGCACGCGAGGGGCCACCTGGTATGGGGCCGTCACCGGAGTGATGGCGGCCTGGTGTGGATCACAGCGCGGACGTCACGCCGTCGGCCACTTGCCCGACTGCTTGACGGTCACACCCTCCACCTTGTACTTCTTGTGGTCCTCCGCGTCCGGCACCACCACCACCTTGTACTCCGCGTTCTGCGGCGTGATGTTGGCCTCCGAACCGAAGAACCCGGTCGCGAAGCGCTTGATCTCGGACTCGACCTCGGCGATGTTGCCGCCGCGGACGGACGGAAGGTCGACCTGGCGTTCGACGGTGTTCCGCCGGTTGGGCCAGTCACGCCGGACGGTCACTCCCTCGACCGCGTACAGCTTCGAGTGGCTGAACCCCTCGTTCGTCAGCTTCGCGTGGTACCGGTCGGGGAACGCCAGCTCGGCGTCCGGGCCGAAGAACTCACGCGCCAGTCGTTCGATCTCCGCTTCGATCTCGGCGGCGTTGTCGCCGGTCACGCGGGGGATCTGAAGGGCGGGTTGCGGGTAGCTCATGAGAGCTCCTATGGGAAGGGGCGACGCGCCCGTAGAGACGGCGCCGCCCGATTTCGTTTGCTTCTCGCAGTGGGAACAGTCCTCACGCACTCCGTCCCGGCAAGCCGGAGTACCTGTCTCATCGTTCGGCGTGGTGCGCCGTAACGCCGCCATCGATCCGGGTCATCGACTTCGGCGTCGCGCGTGCCGCGGACGCGAGCACCTTCACCCGGTACGGCGTGCTGGTCGGCGCCCGGTCAGTCCGAAGGTCCACTAGCGGACGTCCACGTGGGTTCGGGGTTCCGCCTGCTCAGCGCAGATTCCTCGCAGCTCGCCTACATCCGGTTGACGGCTAAGCCGTCTTCGGACGCGCTGCCCTGGTCCGCGGCCGGGTGGCAGGCGGAAAAGCAAATAGGCGCAACCGGGGGGCGGGGTTCGGGATAGAGGGTGTGTCAGCACTCCCCCCGGACACGGAGACCGCACTCCATGAAGAGACGCCTATGGCCATGGTGAGCCATGCCAGGGACGAGCTGGACGATTCGCGGATCGTCGCCGCCTCCCTGGAGGACCCCGAAGCGTTCGGCGAGCTGTTCCGCCGCCACTCGCCGCGGCTCCACGCCTACGTCAGGCGGCGCCTCGGCGGGTCCCTCGCCGACGACGTGGTGGCGGAGGCCTTCGCGACCGCGTTCCGGCGGCGCGACAGGTACGACGGGCGCGCGGAGTTCGGCGCCTGGTTGTGGGGCATCGCGAGCAACCTGATCGCCAAGCACCACCGCCACGAGACCCGCATGTACCGGGCGTTCGCCCGGACCGGCGCCGACCCCGCGGAGGACGGCGTCGCCGACAGGGCGAGCGAGCGCGCCTCCGCGGCGGCGTGCGGCCCCGGCCTGGCGCGGGCGCTGGCGTCGCTGGGCGCGCAGGACCGCAACGCCGTCCTGCTGCTGGCGTGGGGCGAGATGTCCTACGCCGAGATCGCGGTGACGCTCGGCCTGCCGGTCGGCACCGTCAAGGCCAAGATCCACCGAAGCCGGGCCAAGCTGCGCAAGGCCCTCTCCGAGGAGTGACCATGGATGAAATCGACGCCCTGCGGCAGATGCGGACGGGGCTCGCCGTGGAGGAGGCCCCGGAGCTGCTCGCCCGGCGCATCGACTGGCGGGCCGGCGGAGCGCCTTCCCGGCCTCGGCGCCGTCTCCGGATCCAGCTGGTGAGCGTGGCGGCGACGGCCGCCGTGGCCGCCGGGACGGTCGCCGCCGTCGTCTTCACGGGGGACGGCGGCCCGGACGGCGCCCCCCGCGTGGAGAGCACCGTCCCCCTGAGGGGCAATGTGCTGCTGGTCGCCGCCACCAACGCGTTGAAGGCGCCCACCGGCAGGTACTGGCACACCAGAACCGTCATGGGGGACATCTACGCGGTCGGCAAGAGCGCCGCGGACCACTACAAGGTGGACTCCAGGCAGGGGAACGAGGCCTGGTTCGGCCCGGACGGCAAGGGGCGCAGCACCCACATCGAGTTCGCCGACGTCCCGGTCACCGCCCAGGACAAGCGGAAGTGGGAGGCGGCGGGGTCTCTCAAGATGGTCCCCGTCCCGGACCCGGAAGGCACGGGGCAGACCGTGTTCCTCGACATGGCGTCCGCGGGAGGGCCGCCGAACTGGATGCCGGCCGACGACGACTTCGACGGCATGACCATGAAGCAGCTCACCGAGCTGCCCACGGAGCCGGAGGCGCTGAAGGAGGCCCTGCTCGGGCTCAGGGGGCACTGGCACGCCGTTTCCAAGAACGGCGAGAAGGCGGAGCCGATCCGCGCCTTGCGGGGGCAGGAGCGTGTGCGGGCTCTGAGCGACGTCGCCGGGGACCTGCTGTCCACCGCGCCGGCGCCGCCCAAGGTACGCGCGGCGGTCTTCCGGATGCTCGCCGACCTGCCCGGCGTCAGGCCCGAGGGCCGGACGACCGACCCGCTCGGCCGCACCGGAACGGTGGTGTCGCTGCCGCTGACGACCACCGCGCCGCTCGGCCTGTTCACCGCCCCCAAGCAGCTCGGCACCTACCGGCGCCAGTTCATCGTCGACCCCGCCACCGGTTCCCTTCTGGCCATCCGCGACCTCGTGGCGAAGCCGCCCCACGGCAGCCGGCCGCTGCCGCCGGGTGACGACGGCCGGCCGCGCGCGCTGGAGGCGAAGGACATGCCCGACCGGTTCCACAAGCCCGGCGAGGTCGCCGCCTACCGGGCCTTCGAAGTCGCCGGATGGACCGACGCGCGTCCCCCGCGCTGACCCGGCCTGACGCCAAGGGGCCCGCTCCGTCCGGAGCGGGCCCCTTTCGCGGGTGGCGCCCTACGCGAAGGCGGAGCACTCCACGGTGGCGCGGCGTTCGGTCATGCCCTGCTGGACCGACGAGGTCACGCACGCGCGCTGCTTGTCGTTCAGCTTGGGCTGGCCGCACTCCTTGACGCTGGAGTAGGTGCGGCAGTCCTGGCGCGTGTTCTGGCCCCCCGGATCGGACGCCTGGGCGGCGGCCGCGCCGCCCACTCCCCCGATCCCGACCACAGCGGCGATCAGTGCCCCGGTCATGACCCTCTTCATGTGCTCTCTCCCCCGTCGCGTACGTCGAGCAACGACCGCCTTCATCCCCACCGCCAAAAACCCCAAAACCCGCCAAAGGGTCAAGAAAACGAGGTCCACGTTCCCGCCATCCTCCGGGCAACTTCCCAGGTCATCGGGTGAACTCGGCGCGGACGCCCAGCAGCCGCACGGGACGCCGCCCGGTGAACCGGTCGAGCGCGGCGAGGGCGGCCTCCCGGATCCGGTCCGGCTCGCCCGACGGCGCCTCCAGCGTCCGGCCGTGGGTGCGGGTGGTGAACGGCACGTACCGGACCTTGACGACGACGCGGGCGACGTCCCTCCCGTCCGCGGCCACGTCTCCCGCGACCCTCCGCGCGAGCCGGACGACCTCGCGCCGCACGTCCTCCCAGTCGTCCAGATCGCGCTGGAAGGTGGTCTCGCGGCCGCACGAGCGCGGGACGTACGGGGCGTCGCTCACCGGGGAGCCGTCCCGCCCCCGGGCGAGCCGCACCAGCCACGGCCCGGTCGCGGGACCGACCTCCCTGGCCAGGGCATCGGGATCCGCGGCCGCGAGATCGCCCACCGTGGCGATGCCGAGCCCCTTCAACCGCTTGGCCGTCTTGGCCCCGATGCCCCACAGCGCGTCGGTCGGCCGGTCACCGAGCACCTCGAACCAGGTCTCCCCGGTGAGCCGGAAGACTCCGGCGGGTTTGCCGAAGCCGGTCGCCAGCTTCGCCTGGAGCTTGTTCTCCCCGATGCCCACGGTGGATTCGAGCCCCGTCGCCGTCCGCACCCGGTCGCGGATCTCCCGGGCCAGGGCCTCCGGGTCGTCGCCGTCGAGGGCCAGGAACGCCTCGTCCCACCCCAGCACCTCCACCACGACGCCGAGGCCGCGCAGCGTGGCCATGACCTGGGCCGAGACGGACTCGTAGAGCTCCCTGTCGACGGGCAGGAACACGGCGTCCGGGCATCGCCGCACCGCCGTGCGCAGGGGCAGTCCGGAATGGACGCCGTACTCGCGCGCCTCGTATGAGGCCGTGCTGACCACGCCGCGCTTGGCCGGATCGCCGTCCCCTCCGACGACGACCGGCCGCCCGCGGAGCTCCGGGTGCCGGAGCACCTCGACGGCGGCGATGAACTGGTCCAAGTCCACATGCAGGACCCACCGACCCACACCCCCATTGTCCCGCACCGGACCGAAGGCGCTCCTTCGGCCGGGCGTCGCGCTCCTAGCCGCCTTCCGCGGGGAAGAGCCATTCCAGTGCGGCGAGGGACTTGTCGAGGTATTCGCGGTGCCCGGTCTGGAGCCCGTAGGCCATGTCCTCCAGCACGCCGCACCTGGCGTAGAAGCCCGCGCGCGCCGTGATGTCTTCGACGTCGGCCCGGTATCCGCTCAGGGCCCGGTCAAGGGCCTCGGGTCCGAGGTCTCGGTAGAGCAGGCCGAAGTCGCGGGCCGGATCGGTGATCGCGGCGTCGCTCCAGTCGATGACCCCGGTCACGGTCCACGCGTCCGGGTCGACGAGGACGTGTTCGATCCCCAGGTCGTTGTGGGAGAACACCAGCTCACGCGGGGCGGCCGGAGGCGGCGCGCCGAGAAACGCCTCCACGGCGGGACGGTGCGCGGGCGGCACCACCACTTGGGAGATCGAGGCGTAGATCTGCGCGGACTCCTCCGCCCACACCGCCATCGGCGCGTCGTCGGTCTCCACCAGGCCCGCCATCTCGGCGACCGGAACCGCGTGCAGCGCGCCGAGGAACTCCCCGAGCGCGACGGCGACGGAGCCGCCGTGGCCCGATCGCCGCGCCGGATCGGCATCGATCAGGGGGAGACCGGGGAGCTTGAAGTAGGCCAGGCAGCCCTGCTCGGCGACGGTGAAGCTCGGCTCGGGCACCGGTACGGGCGACACGTCCGCGACGGCGGCGAGCAAGCGGGCCTCGTCGCGGACCACCGCGGCCCGGCTCGCGGGGTCGGGCTCCTTGCTGAAACGGACGATCAGCTCGTCGTTGACCTGGAAGGCGATGTTGTCCTCGCCCTCTCCCAGCAGCACCACGGAGTGGATGTCGTAGCCGGGCATCTGCGCCGCCACCACGTCCCGGACCTCCGCGGCCCGGCCGCTCCCCTGCGTCACCATGCGCCTACGCCCGCCCCGCCCTCGATCCTCGTCACCCTTCGACGCTATCGCCTGAGATCAGCCACCAGACGAAACACCGGCCGTTTCGCCGACGGTTTCCGGCCGGGTCCGGGATCCTTTGATCGAACGACTTACGGAGGCGGCCGCATGAGCACACCGCACCATCCCGCCGGCGGCGCCCGGCCCTGGCCCACCGACAAACTGAACGCGCTGCGCCTCGGCCGGCGGCTGGTCACCGAGGTTCCCGTCACCCGAACCGGTCGGCGGGCCTTCGTCGACATCACCCCGCTCAGCACCCCGGCAGACGCCCAAGCCCGGCGAGAAGGCTGGAGACAAGCCGCCCACGGCCGCACCTTCCGGTTGCAGCACTGGGACTATGACGCCGAGCGCATCGCCGGCTTCGACTACGACATCGGAGCCGTTCTGGTCAAAGCCACGACGGTTGCCGGTGAGGACGAGCTGACCGCGACGCTCGAAGCGTGGCAACTGCACCCTGACCAGTTCCTGTATCCCTGGGAGACCGACGACCCGAGGTAGCCGCAGGGCGTCGCGCGTTCGACGGGCCGGCTGTTGCGGGCCGACGCAGATTCATGCTTCGCGGACGAAAGTGGCGCAGTCCGGGCAGTCGTCGAGGTAGCGGTGCCGGCACTCGACGGTGTGCCGCAGAAAGGTGATCGCCTGCTGTCGGTGGGCGACCTCGCTCTCGAGTGCGCCGATCTTCGCCTTCACGACCGCCTGTGCCGCCGACCGCGTCGGCGCCATCGCGGCGGTGACCTCGGGCAGTGAGAGCCCGACCCGCCGCAGTTTCAGCACCGTGCGCGCCTGCTCCAGAGCACTGTCGTCGTAGACGCGGTAGCCGTTGCCGTCGCGACGCACGGTGAGCGCTCCGGCGTCTTCCCAGTGCCGCAGCACGTGGGCCTCGACCCCGAGTTCGGCAGCCGCTTCTCCGATCTTCATCACCACGCGCGCCCTTGCCTTCATGTCGACCTGAACCCCTAGCGTCTCGATCATGCCTGACAGCACGCCTAAAGCGGACCCCCGTTCCCCTTCATCGATCCTGGTCACCGGCGCGGCCGGCAATCTCGGCCGGGAGGTCGTCACCCGTCTCCAGGCACATGGCGGGCATGTCCGGAGCCTTGTGCGCCGTCCGATCCCTCCGCGTGCCGGAGTGGAGTCCGTGGTCGGCGACCTCACGGATCCCGCCGTTGTCCGCGAGGCGCTCGTGGGCGTCGACGCCGTCTTCCTCATCTGGCCGCTGCTCGATCCCGCCCCCGCCCACGACCTGGTCGCGGAGCTCACTGCGGCAGGACCCCGTGTCGTCTACCTGTCCACGACCGCCATAGACGACGGACCCGCTCGCCAGAGTGATCCCATCGCCCAGGTGCACATGGACCTGGAAGGCCTGCTCCACGAAGCCGGCCTGCACCCGGTGGTGCTGCGCAGCGACACGCTGGCCTCCAACACACGTGGCTGGGCGCCGCAGTTGCGGGCGGGCGACGTGGTCTCAGGCCTGGACATCGCGCGCACAGCCGTCGTGGACGAGCGCGACGTCGCTGATGCGGCCGCAACCGTACTGCTCGCGCATCACGACCGGCTGGACCAGGCGTTGCACGTGCTGACCGGCCCCGAGGTCCTCAGCCGCGCCGACCAGGTCGCTCACCTCGGTGCTGCTCTCGGACGGCCGCTGCGCTTCCAGGCGCTGCCCGCCGATCTGGCGCGATCGAAAATGCTCGCGGACGGTCGTCCCGAGCCGCTGGTCGACGCGCTGATCGCTGCCTCGGTGCGGCGGCCTGAGTCGAACCGCGTCACCGATCACGTCGAGCGCCTGACCGGCCGGCCGGGGGGCGCCTTCGCGAAGTGGGCGCTGGACCACGTCGCCGACTTCGGGTGATTGGCCGCTCCGATCAGACTTCCCAGAGGGCGAGGACGGCGGTGACGTGGTCGACGGCTTCCCGGCAGAGCCGTGGCATGCACTCCCGGAGCGGCTCGACGATCGCATCGGGAACGGTCCCGGTCCACGGCCGGACGGGCGTCTCTCCGCCGGTCAGGGGCGGAGGACGATCTTGCCGTGCGTGTGGCGCCGTTCCAGTTCGCGGAAGGCGTCCCGCACCTGGGCCAGCGGGTAGACGTTGGCGATCGTCACTTCCAGCTCTCCCCGTGCGGCGAGGCGGGCCAGCTCGCCGAGGACGGCCGCGCACGCCGCCGTGCTCTCTCCGGCGGTCTGCGCGCCGACCCTGGCCGCGGTCCCCCAGTCGCGGATCGTGTTGATCCGCTCGGGCCGCACGCCCAGCTCCACCGCCAGGTCGACGTAGCCGGTGCCGAACGTGTCGATGAACGCGTCGACCGTCCCGCCGGAGGCCTGCTCGATCCGCTCGGCCACGCCGTCCCCGTACTCGACCGGGATGACGCCGTGCTCCTTCAGCCAGGCGTGGTTCGGCTCGCTCGCCAGCCCGATCACCGTGGCGCCGCGCCGCCGCGCGAGCTGCACGGCGAGGGACCCGACGCCGCCCGCCGCGCCGGAGACCACGACCGTGTCGGACGGTCCGGGGTCGACCGCGAACACGCAGGCGTACGCGGTCGCGCCCGCCACCTGCAACGATCCGGCCACCTCCCAGGACAGCCCCGCCGGGCGCGGCGTCAGCCGGACGTCGTCGACCGCGACGAACTCCGCGTGGCTCGCCCTGTCGTGGGTGAAGCCGAGGACCTCGTCGCCCACCGCGAACCCGCGCACCTCCGGCCCGAGCTCCACGATGACACCGGCCAGGTCGGTGCCCTGCCCGGAGGGGAACGTCGCGGGCCAGCGCGCGTGCAGCCCGCCCTCCCGGATATGCGTCTCGCCGGGCTGGATCCCCGCCGCGCGGACCTCCACCAGCACCTGCCCGGGACCGGGCACCGGACGCTCCACATCCTCCACCCGCAGGACGTCGATCCCGCCGTACTCGTGGAACCGCACCGCCTTCATCGCGTGATCACCGCTCTTCCTCGTCCGTCGCGGCCTTCGCTGGCCGCGCTTCCGAGCCTGCCCGGTTTCCCGCGGCGGAGGAACGGACCGTTCTCCCTAGGATCGGCGGTCCGAGGATGCCCGGGACGCACCGCGGCGGACCAGCCGATTCTCCGCGGCGGTCGTCGCGCTGGTCGTGGCGGCCGGCCGGTCGGCGTGACTCCTGCGCCGTCCGGCCTCGGCGCCTCTCCCTGTGGCCGCGACGGCCGCCTGGACGGCGGCGGGCGCCTCTCCCCTGCTCGTCCTCGTGGCGCTGGTCGGGCCGGGACGGCTGCGTCCGCTGCTGACCTGGGTCCCCGACGCCCTCCATCGCCCCCTGCGCCGCCGCGGCGGCCGGGGCCGCACTGCCGGTCCTCCGCCTCGTCCTCGCCGTCCGCGCACGCCGCAGGAGCCCGTAACGGAGCGGCCAACGCGATGGGAAAAGGGCAAGACCCCGTCACAGTAGAAGCGGGCCCGGCATCGCCGGACCCGCTTCACGTCAACGGTGATCAGCTCACCGCTGCTGCTCCTGGGCGTGTTGCCTCCGCGCCTCCGTGCGCAGGTCGTTCGCGACGGCGTCGACGGAGGTGCCCGGGCTGACCGAGACGATCAGCTCCCTGGAGTGGATGCCCTCGACGACCTCGCCGCTGACCTCCAGGTCCACTGTCCGGCCGGTGGCGACGGCCGTCTCCAGCGCCTCGTAAGCGGCGGCCCGGGGGTCGCTGCTCTGGGACGTTACGCGTTCGCGCATTACGTCTCCTTCTGGGGTGTTTCAATTGGCTCCCGCAAGCGGGACTTCACACGGGAGACCGTCCCAGGGGAGGTGGCCGACGCCAGTCGGCGCGGGGCCACTGCCAGCAAGGACTGCCTGGATGCGGAAGTCACCCCGGCGGAAACGGGCGAGGCCCCTTCCGGAGATTCCGGAAGGGGCCTCGCCTTTGCGCTGCTTCGGTGCGCGTCAGCCGCCTCAGCGGTTGTACTGACCGAAGTCGTACTCCTCCAGCGGGACGGCCTCGCCGGAGCCCTGCCCGAAGGCGTACTCGGCGCCGTCGTCGTAGGAGCCGACGGAGTACACCGCCGCCTTCGCCTCCTCGGTCGGCTCGACCCGGACGTTGCGGTACTGCGGCATGCCGGTACCGGCCGGGATGAGCTTGCCGATGATGACGTTCTCCTTGAGGCCGAGCAGCGGGTCGCTCTTGGCGTGCATCGCGGCCTCGGTGAGCACCCGGGTCGTCTCCTGGAAGGACGCCGCCGACAGCCACGACTCGGTCGCGAGCGAGGCCTTGGTGATGCCCATCAGGACGGGGCGGCCGGCGGCGGGGACCCCGCCCTCGGCCACGACGTTCCGGTTCGTCTCCTCGAAGATCGGCCGCTCGACCAGGTCACCCGGGAGCAGGTCGGTGTCGCCCGACTCCAGGATGTTCACCCGCTTCAGCATCTGGCGGACGATGATCTCGATGTGCTTGTCGTGGATCGACACGCCCTGCGACCGGTACACCTCCTGCACCTCCTGGACGAGGTGGAGCTGCACGGCGCGGGGACCGAGGATGCGCAGCACCTCGTGCGGGTTGATCGCACCCGCGATGAGCTGCTGGCCGACGCCCACGGCCTCGCCCTCCTTGACCAGGAGGCGGGACCGCATCGGCACCGGGTAGGCGATCTCGTCGGAGCCGTCGTCCGGGACGATGACGACCTTGCGGGCCTTCTCCGTCTCGTCGATCTTGACGCGGCCGGCGACCTCGCTGATCGGGGCCACACCCTTGGGGATGCGGGCCTCGAACAGCTCCTGGACACGCGGCAGGCCGTGCGTGATGTCGCCGCCCGCCACACCGCCGGTGTGGAAGGTGCGCATCGTCAGCTGCGTGCCGGGCTCGCCGATGGACTGCGCGGCGATGATGCCGACGGCCTCGCCGACGTCCACGCGCTTGCCGGTGGCCAGCGAGCGGCCGTAGCAGGCGGCGCAGACACCGATCTTGGCCTCGCAGACCAGGGCGCTGCGGGTGCGGACCTTCTCCACACCCGCCTCGACCAGGCGCGTCACGACCGCGTCGGACAGGTCGGTGTCGGCGGGGAAGATGACCGTCCCGTCGACGACGACGTCCTCGGCGATGGTGCGGCCGACCAGGCTCGTCTCCGAGGTGGCGAGCTTGACCAGGGTGCCGTCCTGCAGCCGGTCGGCGACCTCGAAGGGGATCGTGCGGTCGGTGCCGCAGTCCTCCTCGCGGACGATGACGTCCTGCGCGACGTCCACCAGGCGCCGGGTCAGGTAACCCGAGTCGGCGGTGCGCAGCGCGGTGTCGGCCAGGCCCTTGCGGGCGCCGTGCGTCGAGATGAAGTACTCGACGACCGACAGGCCCTCGCGGAAGGACGACTTGATCGGACGCGGGATGGTCTCGCCCTTGGGGTTGGAGACCAGGCCGCGCATACCGGCGATCTGGCGGAGCTGCAGCGGGTTGCCTCGGGCGCCCGACTGGATCATCATCCAGATCGGGTTGGCCTTCGGGAACGCCTTCTCCATGTCCACCGCGACGTCCGCGGTGGCCTTGTTCCAGATCTCGATGAGCTCCTGCTTGCGCTCGTCGTCGGTGATCAGGCCGCGGTTGAACTCCCGCTGCACCTTCTCGGCGCGCGCCTCGTAGCCGCCCAGGATCTCCGCCTTGTTGGGCGGCGTGATGACGTCGTCGATCGCGATCGTGACGCCGGACCTGGTCGCCCAGTGGAACCCGGTGCTCTTCAGCGCGTCCAGCGCGTTGGCGACGGCCACCTTCGGGTAGGTCTCCGCCAGCTCGTTGACGATCGCCGAGAGCTGCTTCTTGCCGATCTCGTCGTCCACGAACGGGAAGTCGTCCGGCAGCGTCTCGTTGAACATCGCGCGGCCGAGCGTCGTCTCCAGCCGGTAGGGCCGGCCGGGCTCGTAGCCCTCGGGCGCCTTCCAGCCGCGCGGCGGCGGGACGTCCTTGAGCCGGATCTGGATCCGGGCCTGCAGGTCCAGCTCGTGCCGGTCGTAGGCCATGATGGCCTCGCCGATCGAGCCGAACGCGCGACCCTCGCCGACCGCGCCGTCCTTCTGCGTCGTCAGCCAGTACAGGCCGATGACCATGTCCTGGGTGGGCATGGTGACGGGCTTGCCGTCCGACGGCTTCAGGATGTTGTTGGTCGACAGCATCAGGATCCGCGCCTCGGCCTGCGCCTCGGCGGACAGCGGCAGGTGCACCGCCATCTGGTCGCCGTCGAAGTCCGCGTTGAACGCGGTGCAGACCAGCGGGTGGATCTGGATGGCCTTGCCCTCGACCAGCTGCGGCTCGAACGCCTGGATGCCGAGCCGGTGCAGGGTCGGCGCCCGGTTCAGCAGCACCGGGTGCTCGGTGATGACCTCTTCCAGCACGTCCCACACGACCGGGCGGGCCCGCTCGACCATCCGCTTGGCGGACTTGATGTTCTGCGCGTGGTTGAGGTCGACCAGCCGCTTCATGACGAACGGCTTGAACAGCTCCAGCGCCATCTGCTTGGGCAGGCCGCACTGGTGCAGCTTCAGCTGCGGGCCGACGACGATGACCGAACGGCCGGAGTAGTCGACGCGCTTGCCCAGCAGGTTCTGCCGGAACCGGCCCTGCTTGCCCTTGAGCATGTCGGACAGCGACTTCAGCGGACGGTTGCCCGGCCCGGTGACCGGGCGGCCGCGGCGGCCGTTGTCGAACAGCGCGTCGACGGCCTCCTGCAGCATCCGCTTCTCGTTGTTGACGATGATCTCGGGAGCGCCGAGGTCGAGCAGGCGCTTGAGCCGGTTGTTGCGGTTGATCACCCGGCGGTACAGGTCGTTCAGGTCGGACGTGGCGAACCGGCCGCCGTCCAGCTGGACCATGGGACGCAGGTCCGGCGGGATGACCGGGATGCAGTCCAGCACCATGCCGAGCGGGCTGTTGCGGGTGTTGAGGAACGCCGAGACGACCTTCAGCCGCTTGAGGGCGCGGGCCTTCTTCTGGCCCTTGCCGGTGCGGATGATGTCGCGCAGCTTCTCGGCCTCGGCGTCGAGGTCGAAGTTCTGCAGCCGCGCCTGGATGGCCGCGGCGCCCATGCCGCCCTCGAAGTACTTGCCGAAGCGGTCGCGCATCTCGCGGTAGAGCAGCTCGTCGCCCTCCAGGTCCTGGACCTTGAGGTTCTTGAAGCGGCTCCAGACCTCGTCGAGGCGGTCGAGTTCGCGCTGCGCGCGGTCGCGCAGCTGCTTCATCTCCCGCTCGGCGCCGTCGCGCACCTTGCGCTTCTGGTCGGCCTTCGCGCCGGCCTCCTCCAGCTCCGCCAGGTCGCCCTCCAGCTTCTGCTGGCGGGCCTCGACCTGCGCGTCGCGGGCCTGCTCGATCTGCTGGCGCTCCACGGAGATGTGGGCCTCCAGCGTCGGCAGGTCGCGGTCGCGCCGCTCGGCGTCCACGCTGGTGATCATGTAGGCCGCGAAGTAGATGATCTTTTCGAGATCCTTCGGAGCCAGGTCCAGCAGGTAGCCGAGCCGGGACGGGACGCCCTTGAAGTACCAGATGTGCGTGACGGGCGCGGCCAGCTCGATGTGGCCCATCCGCTCACGGCGCACCTTGGCGCGAGTCACCTCGACGCCGCAGCGCTCACAGATGATGCCCTTGAACCGGACGCGCTTGTACTTGCCGCAGTAGCACTCCCAGTCGCGGGTAGGACCGAAGATCTTCTCGCAGAAGAGCCCGTCCTTCTCCGGCTTGAGGGTCCGGTAGTTGATCGTCTCCGGCTTCTTCACCTCGCCGTGCGACCACTGGCGGATGTCGTCGGCGGTCGCCAGACCGATGCGAAGCTCGTCGAAGAAGTTGACGTCAAGCAACTGTTTTCCCCTTGAGTTCTCAGACCTCGTCGACGCTCATCGCGCCCTCGTTCGGACGGCGGGAGAGGTCGATGCCGAGCTCCTCCGCGGCGCGGAAGACGTCCTCGTCGGTGTCGCGCATCTCGATGGACATGCCGTCGCTGGAGAGCACCTCGACGTTGAG
>NZ_BAABEV010000071.1:0-26801 GCF_039540335.1 Actinomadura verrucosospora
GGACGCGCGGCGCGGGCCGCGGCGGACGCCCAGCGGGACTGGGTGGCCCGCACCTACGAGGAGCGCGGCGCGGAGCTGCGCGCGGCGGGCCGGCTGTTCGAGGAGCACGCCGCCGAGATCGGCGACTGGATCGTGCGGGAGGCCGGGTCGATCCCGCCGAAGGCGGAGCTGGAGACGCACTTCGCCGCGAGCCTGTGCTACGAGTCGGCGGCGCTGGCCTCGCACCCGCAGGGGCTGGTGCTGCCGTCGGCGCAGCCGCGGTGGAGCCTGGCGCGGCGCCGGCCCGCCGGGGTGGTGAGCGTGATCTCCCCGTTCAACTTCCCGCTGATCCTGGCGATGCGGTCGGTGGCGCCCGCGCTGGCGCTCGGCAACGCCGTGCTGCTCAAGCCGGACCCGCGCACCGCGGTGTGCGGCGGGGTCAGCATCGCGCGGATCTTCCAGGAGGCGGGGCTGCCGGAGGGGCTGCTGCACCTGCTGCCGGGCGGCCGCGAGGCCGGCGAGGCGGTGGTGGAGGCGCCGGAGGTGCGGGTGGTGTCCTTCACCGGCTCCACCGCCGCCGGACGCAGGATCGGCGAGGTGTGCGGGCGGCTCCTCAAGCGCGCCCACCTGGAACTCGGCGGCAACAACGCGCTGATCGTGCTGCCGGGCGCGCGGGTCGCCGACGCGGTGTCGGCGGGCGCGTGGGGCGCGTTCCTGCACCAGGGGCAGATCTGCATGACCTCCGGGCGGCACCTGGTGCACGAGAGCCTGCACGCCGAGTACGTGGCGGCGCTGGCCGACAAGGCCGACAAGCTCCCGGTCGGCGACCCGGCGGCCGGGCCCGTCGCGCTCGGCCCCATCATCGACGCCGGGCAGCTCGCCCACGTCGACGAACTGGTCAGGGCGACGGTCGCCGCCGGGGCGCGGCTCGCGGCGGGCGGCACCCACGAGGGCCTGTTCTACCGCCCGACCGTCCTGGACGAGGTGACGCCCGACATGCCCGCCTACGCGCAGGAGGTGTTCGGCCCGGTCGCGCCGGTGGTGCCGTTCTCCACGCCGCAGGAGGCGGTGGAGCTGGCGTCGGCCACCGAGTACGGGCTGTCGCTGGGCATCCTCGGCGACGTCGGGCAGGCCATGAAGATCGCCGACGCGATCCCCGCGGGGCTCGTCCACATCAACGACCAGACGGTCAACGACGAGCCGGTCGTGCCGTTCGGCGGGGTGGGGGCCTCGGGCAACGGCTCGCGGTTCGGCGGCCCGGACGCCAACATCGAGGCGTTCACCGAGACGCAGTGGGTCACGGTCCGCGGCGAGATCGCCACCTACCCCTTCTGACCTTCCCCGGCCCCCTGCGAGCGTCCGCCCGCCGCACCCTGCGGCGCAGGCCCTGCGGGTCTCCCCGCGGGTCGTAGGCTCGGTGCCGAGGAGGGCTGATGGGGCGCGATCCGGAGTACCTGGCGTTCCTGCGGGCCCGCCTCGCCGCACCCGGCGGGACGGGCCGCACGGTCGGCGACGCACGCCGCGAGCACGCCGCCGACCTCGCCCGCTCCCCGCGCCCGCCCGTCGACACCGTGGCCGACCTGACGCTGCCCGGCCCCGCGGGCCCGATTTCCGCCCGGCTCTACCGGCCCGCGTGGGACGGCCCGGCGCCGGCGCTGGTGTACTTCCACGGCGGCGGGTGGGTGCTCGGCGACGTCGAGTCCTACGACCCCGTCGTGCGGGCACTGGCGGCGGCCAGCGGCGTCGCGTGGGTGTCGGCCGGGTACCGGCGCCCGCCCGAGGACCCGTTCCCGGCCGCGCTGGACGACGCCGTCGCCGCCGTCACCGGGGTCGCGGCGAACGCGGACCGCCTCGGCCTGGACCCCGCCCGGATCGGAGTGGCCGGGGACAGCGCGGGCGGCCAGCTCGCCGCCGCGGCCGCCGGCCTGCTGCGCGCCCCGGGACCGGCCCGGCCCGCGCTGCAGGTCCTGCTGTACCCGGCGCTGGACCTGCGCGAGGTCCCGCCGCCGCTGCCCGACCCCGACGGGCTGCGGTTCCCGCCCTCGGGCATCGGCCGCGCCCTGGACGCCTACCTGCGCGGCGCCGACCGCACCGATCCGCGCGTGTCGCCGCTGCTGGACCCCGACCCGTCGGGCCTGCCCCCGGCGGTGATCGCGACCGCCGAGCACGACCGGCTGCGCCCGCAGGCCGAGGCGCACGCGGCGCGGCTGCGGGAGGCCGGGGTGCCCGTGGTGCTCGTCCCCGGAACGGGCCTGGACCACGGCTTCCTCGGATGGGGGGCGTTCGCGCGCCGCCCCGCCGAGGCCGTCGCGCGGATCGGCGAGGCCGTGCGCCGCGCCCTCACCTGATGCGGCGCCCCGATCCGGCGGCCCCGGTGCCCCGATGCGGTGGTGCGGTGGTGCCGGTGGTGCGGTGGCGCGGTCCGGCCGGGCCGCCGTCACCGGCGACAGATCCGGATTACCGACGTGCCGGAGTGTGGCTCATCATCGACCTTAAAGACGCTTGCCGTGTCGTTTAACCTGCTGGGCGCGGGAAATCACTAACGCACGAACATTGGCCGGAACTCAGCCGACCGGCGAGGAGAGGCAAGTTGTACCGGACCCACGAGCTGCGCCGCGTCCGGACCGGGGAAACCGGGCTGGAGGAATGGGCCTGTCCCACGTGCGGCCGCCGCCTGCTGCTGCGGTGGCCGCCCCGCTACCACAAGACCATCGTCGAACCCGGTGACGAGCGCGCCTGCCACATCGGCAGATCCGACGACATCACCGACTCCGTGGCCGGCGACGCGGCCGGCGCACGCGACGCCGCGGGCGCGGGCGTCCTGAGCACGGCCGACACCTCCCGGTCCGACTGGCAGCGCCCCAACCAGCGGCGCTGGCTCCGCGAAACCGGCGTCGAAGCCTTGGAAAGCCACACCCGAGCCCACCTCAACCCCTCCGAACCCGTCTGACCCTGTCTGGTCCCGCGCGCCGACCCGTCACGAGCCCGCCCTGATCCGACGTGCGAGCCCGGTCCTCCCCGGGCCCTGGCCCGCCGCCAGGCCCGCCTCAGACCCCGGGCCCCCGCACCGCACCGCCCGTCACGACCGCGCCAGCTCAGCGCGCAGCCGGTCCAGGCCCATCGGCCCCAGATCCAGCGCCCGCCGATGGAACGCCTTCAGATCGAAGCCCGCGCCCTCCCGGCGCCGCGCCGCCTCCCGCGCCTCCAGCCAGACCTTCTCCCCCAGCTTGTAGGCGATCGCCTGCCCCGGACGCCCCAGATACCGGTCGATCTCGAACGCCACCGCCGCATCGGGATCGGGCCCCATGCGCCCCCGCAGGAACTCGAAACCCAGCTCCGGCGTCCACCGCTCCCCCTCGTGGAACCCCGCCCCCGCCGGAATCGGCAGCTCCAGATGCAACCCGATGTCCAGCACCACCCGCGCCGCCCGGAACCGCTGCCCGCCCGCCAGCATCCCCAGCCGGTGCGCCGGATCCCGGTAGTGGCCCAGCTCGTCCATCAGCCGCTCCGCGTACAGACCCCACCCCTCGCAGTGCCCCGGATGCAGCTCGCTCGACACCCGCTGAAACCGGTTCAACCCCCGGTTCAGCGTCGTCACCCCCAGCTGCAGATGGTGACCCGGCACCCCCTCGTGGAACATCGTCGTCGGCACCGTCCAGGTCACGATGTCGGCCGACGGGTCCCGCACCGTCCACCACACCGTCCCCGGACGCGACAGGTCCTCCGCCGGCGCCAGGTAGTAGACCCCCGCCTCCACCGGCGGGATCCGGCACTCGATCCGCCGCAGCGGCCCCGGAATGTCGAAGTGCACCCCGTCCAGATCGGCGATCGCCCGGTCGGCCAGCTCCTGGATCCACCCCCGGAACGCATCCGCGCCCCCCACCCGGTGCGCCGGATCGGCGTCGAGCGCCGCCATCACCGCCGGCAGCGGCTCACCCGGCAGGATCTCCCGCGCCGCCCCCGCCATCTCCGACTCGACCCTCGCCAGCTCCTCCCAGCCCCACGCGTACGTCTCCGCCAGATCCAGGTCCGTCCCGAGAAAGTCCCGCACCCCCAGCCGGTACCGGTCGGCGCCCAGCGCGTCCCGCTCCGGCGCCCGCGCCGCCAGCTCCCCCGACAGGAACGACGCGAAATCCCCCAGCGCCGCCGACGCCCCCACCGACGCCTCCTCCAAAGCCCCCCGCAGCGGCCCGTCCCCGTACCGCGCCGCCAGACCCGCCAGATACGCCGGAGTGCCCGCGCACTCGCGGGCACTGCGCAGCACCTGCCGCCGCGCCGCCACCCGGCCCTGCCCGCACGCCCGCACCAACGACGCCCGCAGCCCGGCCAGGGCCCCCGGCAGCGCCGCCATCCGCGCGCGGACGGCCTCCCAGTCGGTGTCCGCCCCCTGGTCCAGCAGCTCCAGCGCCATCCGCAGCCGCTGGACGGGCCCGTCGGTGGTGTCCAGGAACTGCTCCCGCACCCCCGCCTCGTCGAGCGCCGCCTCGACCTCCAGCCGCTCCCGCAGCACCGCCGCCGCGATCCGCTCCGCCTCGCCTCGCACCGGCACGCGGCCCAGCTCCGCCAGCGTCCGCCGCGTCAGCTCCGCACGCGCCTCCACCCCGTCCGGCCCGTAGTCGGTCAGCCGGTCGTCCTGCCCGGCGATCCCCATCATCGCCGCCAGGCACGGGTCCAGCGCGGCGAACTCGTCCACAAAGCGGTCGGCGAGGCCATCCAGTGAGGTCACCGCCCCAGGCTACGACGCCCGCCCCCAAAAGTGATCATGAGAAAGTGCCAAACCGGCCGCCCCCGCCAGAGCAACCGCCCGGCACTCACCGAGGCACCACCGCGACGGCACCGCCAGGCCCCTCAGCGCGCCTCGGCCGCCAACCGCACACCCAGCCCCACCAGCACCACACCCGACACCTGGTCCAGCCGCCGCCGCACCACCGGACGCCCCAGCACCCGCCGCGCCGACCCCACCAGCCACACCACCGCCGTGTACCAGACCAGGTCGATCAGCGCCCACAGCACCGAGAACCCCACCAGCACCGCCGCGACCGGCCACCCCTCCGGCACGAACTGCGGCAGGAACGACACCGCGAACACCCCCGCCTTCGGATTCGCGAAGTTCGTCACCAGCCCCAGCCGGTAGGACCGCCACCCCGAAGCCCCGGCCCCCGCACCGCCACCGCCCCGCTCATCGCGCAGATCCTCCCCCGCGGCCGGACCGCCGCGGCGCGCACCCCACAGCGCCCGCACCCCGAACCACACCAGCACCACCGCACCGGCGACCCGCAGCCCCTCATACGCCAGCCGCGACGCCGCCAGCAGCGCCGACAGCCCCACCGCCGCCGCCACCCCCCACAGCAGCACGCCCGTCTCGTTGCCCAGCACCGCCCACAGCCCCGCGCGCCGCCCCGACCGCAGCGACTGCCGCATGATCACCACCGTGCTCGGCCCCGGCACCAACGCGATCAGAACGGCCGCGCCCGCGAACGCGAGCAGACTCTCCAGCATCCCCCCATGCTGTCCGCCCGGCGCACCACCACGCAACGCTCTATTCCCCGCATGGGCGGCCTTCTCCGCACAGGCGAGCAGACCGCCCCAAACCCCCTACAGGGGAGCGCCGTCCCCACCACCCGAACCCGACGACGGCGAAGGCGAAGGCGACGACGGACCCGGCGAACTCGGCGGCACCGACGGCGACGGAGCCGGCGTCGTCGGCACCGGAGACCGCTCCGGCGCCCGAATCGACGGCGTCGGCTCCGGCGGCGGAGGCGGCGGCTCCTTCGCCACCGGCTGACACGCGAACAACACACCCATCAACAACGCCAGCACCAGCAACGCCGCCGCCAAACCCACCACGGCCGCCACCAGACTCCGCTCCGGCCCCCGCTCCCCCACCGGAACCGGACCCCCGCCCGGCACCGGCCGAGGCCCCTCCAACGCCGGCTCGCCCTGCCCCAGCCAATACGGCTGGAACTGCGGACCACGCCGACGCCCGCCCCACCACCCGCGCGCCGACCCCTGGAACGCCACCGGCTCCAAGAACCGCTCCGCCCCCACACGATCCGCCTCATACGACGTCGCCACCCACGGCGCCGGCCCGTCCGGCTGCGCCGCCACCACCGGCGCACCCTCACCCGGACCAGCGCCCCCCGGACCCCGCCCCGGACCCGGCACCGCCGCGTTGATCGCCGCACGGAACCGGTCCCGCGCCGCCGCATCACCCGCCGCACCCCGGTTCAGCACCGCCACACTCGCCCGGCGCCCCTCGCCGTCCACCCCCAGGAACACGATCCCGGCAGCGGACTCCGACAGACGCGCCGACAGACGGAACGGCCCCAACTGAGCGGGATCACCCGGCGGCAACGGCCTCGACATGGCCGCAACACTAACAACCACGCCCTACGATCGGCCCCGGAACACCCCCCGCCCGCACCCCCGAACCGATCATCCCCCGCACGCACGTATCCCCCGCCAACGGGTACAAGTGATCGCGTAGGGTCGTAAGGCACCCCATCCCGACGCACGAGGACAGGGCACACGACGGACAAGTGAGGGACACCCACATGACCATCGCCGCCACCGACGTCGACGAGGCCGCAGTCCTCCTGCAGTACACCCTCGCCGAAGTCAAGAAGGTCATCGTCGGCCAGGAGCACATGGTCGAACGCATGATCGTCGCGCTCCTCGCCCGCGGCCACTGCCTCCTGGAAGGCGTCCCCGGCGTCGCCAAGACCCTCGCCGTCGGCACCCTCGCCCGCGTCGTCGGCGGCACCTTCGCCCGCCTCCAGTTCACCCCCGACCTCGTCCCCTCCGACATCGTCGGCACCCGCATCTACCACCCCTCCACCGAGCAGTTCGACGTCGAGCTCGGCCCCGTCTTCGTCAACTTCGTCCTCGCCGACGAGATCAACCGCGCCCCCGCCAAGGTCCAGTCGGCCCTCCTGGAGGTCATGGCCGAACGCCAGGTCTCCCTCGGCGGCAACACCTACCCCCTCCCCCGCCCCTTCCTCGTCCTCGCCACCCAGAACCCCATCGAGTCCGAAGGCGTCTACCCCCTCCCCGAAGCACAACGCGACCGCTTCCTCATGAAGGTCGACGTCCACCACCCCGCCGCCCACGAGGAACTCCAGATCCTCCAGCGCATGAGCGTCGACCCCCCCGAAGCCGCCCAGATCCTCGACACCGACCGCCTCGCCGGCCTCCAGCGCGCCGTCCAGGAGATCTCGGTCCACGAACTCATCGCCGACTACATCGTCCGGCTCGTCATGGCCACCCGCGAACCCGACCAGTACCGCCTCCCCGACCTGCGCGGCGTCATCGACATCGGCGCCAGCCCCCGCGCCACCCTCGGCCTCGCCTCCGCCGCCCGCGCCCTCGCCCTCCTGGCCGGCCGCGACTACGTCCTGCCCGACGACGTCCGCGCCGTCGCCCGCGACGTCATGGCCCACCGCATCGTCCTCACCTTCGACGCCCTCGCCGACGGCATCGACACCGCCGACGTCGTCGACCAGATCCTCGCCGCCGTCCCCCCACCCCGCGTCGTCTGGAACCACGGCGCGGCGGCGGTGACCACCGCATGACCCCCCGGCGCCGGCGCAGCGGCAAACTCGCCCACCTCGCCCCCGAACGCACCCTGCGCCGACTCGAACTCCAGGTCACCCGCCGCCTCGACGGCCTCCTCAACGGCGAACACCTCGGCCTGCTCCCCGGCCCCGGCACCGAACTCGCCGAAGCCCGCCTCTACCAGCCCGGCGAGGACGACGTCCGCCACATGGACTGGGCCGTCACCGCCCGCACCACCACCCCCCACGTCCGCGACCTCATCGCCGACCACGAACTCGAAGCCTGGGCCCTGGTCGACCTCACCCCCAGCATGGACTTCGGCACCGGCACCATGATCAAACGCGACCTCGCCGTCGCCGCCCTCGCCGCCGTCGGCTTCCTCACCGTCCGCCTCGGCGACCGCGTCGGCGCCTACCTCCTCCACGACGACGGCATGCGCCGCTGGCCCGCCCGCACCGGCAAGGCCGCCCTGTACGCCCTCCTCCAGACCGCCCTCGACGCCCAGTCCGCCGACGACCGCACCGGACCGCGCACCGGCGCCACCGCCCCGCCCCGCGACCTCGCCGCCGCCGTCGCCGCCCTCGACCGCGGCCAGACCCGCCGCGGCCTGCGCGTCGTCATCTCCGACTTCCTCGCCCCCGACGGCGTCGAGACCCCCGACGGCCCCCACGGCCAGCCCGCCTGGGAACGCCCCCTGCGCCGCCTCACCACCCGCCACCAGGTCCTCGCCATCGAGATCATCGACCCCCGCGAACTCGACCTGCCCGACGTCGGCCTCGTGGAGATGACCGACCCCGAGACCGGCACCGTCCACGAGATCGTCCTCAGCCGCCGCGTCCGCGAACGCTACGCCGCCGCGGCCGCCGCCCAGCGCGACCGCACCCGCGCCGCCCTCCGCCGCTGCGGCGCCCACCACCTCGTCCTGCGCACCGACCGCGACTGGATCGCCGACGTCGCCCGTTTCGCCCTCCGCCAGCGCCGCGCCGCAGGCCGGCCCGTCACCACCGCGGGAGTGCGCCCATGACCTTCCTGTCACCCGAACGCCTCTGGCTCCTCGGCCTCCTGCCGCTCCTGGCCGCCGCGTACCTGCTCCTGCAACTGCGCCGCCGCCAGTACGCCGTCCGGTTCACCAACCTCGCGCTGCTGTCCCAGGTCGCCCCCCGCCGCCCCGGCTGGCGCCGGCACGTCTCGGCCGTCCTGTTCCTCATCATGATCGCCTTCATGATGTTCGGGTTCGCGCGCCCCGCCACCGCCGTCAAGGTCCCCCGCGACCGCGCCACCATCGTGGTCGCCGTCGACGTGTCGCTGTCCATGATGGCCAGGGACGTCTCCCCCAGCCGCCTCGACGCCGCCAAGGCCGCCGCCAAGCGCTTCATCGGCGACCTGCCCCGCCGCTTCAACGTCGGCGTCGTCGCCTTCGCCGGCAACGCCAACCTCATCGCCGCCCCGACCGCCGACCGCGACGCCGCCATCGCCTCCCTCGACCAGCTCGTCCTGGCCAAGCGCACCGCCATCGGCGAGGCGGTGTTCACTTCCCTGCAGGCCGTCCGGTCCTTCGACGCCCAGGCCCGCCAGGACCCGCCGCCCGCCCACATCGTCCTGCTGTCCGACGGCGACAACACCACCGGACGGTCGGTGCAGGAGGCCGTCGACGCCAGCCGCCTCGCCCACGTCCCGGTCTCCACCATCGCCTTCGGCACCCCCTACGGCACCGTCGACATCGAAGGCGAGACCACCAGCGTCTCGGTCAACAAGGAGACCCTCAAGAGCCTCGCGGAGAGCACCGAGGGCAAGGCCTACGAGGCCGCCGACGCCGACCAGCTCCGCGAGGTGTACGCCAACATCGGCAGCTCCCTCGGCTTCAGGACCGAGCACCGCGACGTCGCCGCCCGCTACGTCGGCATCGCGCTGCTGTTCGCCTTCGCCGCCGGCGGAGTGTCGCTCGCCTGGTTCTCCCGCCTCCCCTGACCGCGCGCACGGCACGGGCGGCCCCCGAACGCTGATACGGTCGGCCGACGTGGGGGAACACTACTTCGCGGAACGGCCGGGCGCCGCCGCCCGTCGCCGCACCGTCGACCTCGTCCTGCCGGACCTGCACCTGCGGCTCGACACCGACAGCGGCATGTTCTCCCCCGACCGCATCGACCCCGGCACCCGCGTGCTGCTGGAGACCGTCCCCCCGCCCCCGGCGGCCGGCGACCTGCTCGACCTCGGCTGCGGATACGGCCCCATCGCCATCACCATGGCCAAGCGTTCGCCTCAGGCGAGTGTTTTGGGAGTGGATGTGAACCAGAGAGCGCTGGCCATGGCAGAGAGCAATGCCAAAGTCGCCGGCCTTGACAATGTAAGGTTCACTCTGGCGGACGACGCCGACCCCGAGCAGCGGTTCGCGGCGATCTGGTCCAACCCCCCGATCCGCATCGGCAAGGCCGCCCTGCACGACCTCCTCCTCACCTGGCTCCCCCGCCTCGCCCCCGGCGGCCTCGCCCACCTCGTCGTCCAGAAGCACCTCGGCTCCGACTCCCTCCAGAAGTGGCTCGCCGCCCAGGGCTTCCCCACCGAGCGGATCGCCTCCCGGTCCGCCTACCGCGTCCTGCGCGTCGCACCCCGCACGGAAGGCCACACCCGATGAGCACCCCCGACCCCGCGCAGGGACGCCGCCAGCTGCGCCCCACCGACGTCAAGCGGCTCAACCGCGACTGGCGCCGTCGCACCGGCGCCCGCGTCGACCTGCTCGTCGAATCGGTCACCCAGCCGTTCAACATGGGCTCGATCATCCGCAGCGCCGCCGTGTTCGGCGTCGAGCGCCTCTGGCTCGCCGGCAACGCCACGCCCCCCACCCACCGCAACGTCGCCAAGACCGCCCTCGGCACCGAGCGCCTCGTGTCCTGGGAGCACGCCGGCACCGCCGCCGAGGCCGCCGCCGCCGTCCGCAAGGAGGGCCTCCGCCTCGTCGCGGTGGAGCTGACGGCCGACGCCGTGCCCCTGCACGAAGCGCCCCTCGACGGAGACCTGTGCCTCGCCATCGGCAGCGAGGACCACGGCTGCTCCCCCGCCCTCCTCAGCGCCGCCGACGCCGTCACCTACATCCCGCAGATCGGACGCGTCGGCTCCCTCAACGTCGCCATAGCCACGGCCATCGCCCTCGCGGAAGCCCGCCGCCGCGAATGGAGCGCGTGACCCGAAGGCGTCCGGGAGCGCGCGGCGCGCTCGGCGCACCGCCGAAGCGCCCCCTCGTCACGCACTGATCATCGCGTTCCACCGCCGCGGCGCGGCCGGCGGGATTTCGCTTCGCCCGGGTGCGCGTTACGATCAGGCCATGCAGTTCCTCCTTCACGGGTGAACGCCCCGCCGCCGCTCCTGCGGTGGCGGCTTCCGGCGCCCCCGTAGCCCCCCTCCTAGGAACTGCTTCGTGACCTCGTCCTACGCGGCCGTGCTGCGCACGCCCCACGCCTCCCGCACCTTCGCGTTCGCGTTCCTGGCGCGCTTGTCCTACGGAACCGTCTTCCTGTCCCTCACGCTGGCGCTCACGGCGTCCACCGGCTCCTACGCCCAGGCAGGCGGCCTGCTGGCCCTGCTCGGCCTCACCACCTCCGCCGTCTCACCCGTCCGCGCCGCGCTCATCGACCGGCACGGACCGCGCCGCACCATGCTCCCGATGGCCGCCGCCTACGCCCTCGTCCTCGCCGCCTTCGCCGTGCTGACCTCGCGGCCGGGCGCCCCCGTTCCGCTCCTCACGGTCCTGGCCGTCGCCGCCGGCATCACCGCGCCCCCCGTCGGCGTGGTCATGCGGACGCTGTGGAGCGCCCTCCTGCCGGATGGACCGCTCCTACGGCGCGCCTACAGCCTCGACACCGTGTCGGAGGAGCTGGTCTTCGTGACCGGCCCGCTCCTGGCGGGACTGCTCGCCGCGGCCGCCGCCCCCTCCCTCGGAGTCGCCCTCGGGGCCCTCCTCATCGCCGCCGGAACCGCCGGGATGGCCGCCTCCCCGGCGGCGGCGCCGCGAACGGGGACGCACCGCCGCGCGGGCCGCGTCCGGGTGTTCCCCCTCGCGCCGGCCATCGCGGCCGCGGCCACCGGGGTCGTCCTCGGCTCGACCGGCCTGCTGGCCGTCGCGTTCACCCAGCGGCACCACCAGCCCGCCGCGGTCGCCTGGGTGGAGGCCGCGCTCGCCGCCGGCAGCACCCTCGGCGGCCTCGCCTACGGCGCGCTGAGCCGCTCGGCGCCCGGCCGGGCCAGGCTCGCGGCCCTCGCCTGCCCGCTCGGCCTCGGCCTCGCCGCCGCGGGACTCTCCCCGTCCGTCGCCGTCCTCGCCGCGGCCGCGTTCGCCGCCGGGCTGTTCGTCGGCCCGACGCTGACCACCGCCTACCTGATCGCCGACGCCGACGCGCCGCCCGGCGCCCGGACCCGCACCGTCGCCTGGGTGAACACCGCCGTGAACCTCGGCGTGGCCGGCGGCACCGCCGCCACGGGCGCGGCCCTGGACGCGCTGCCGCTCCCGGCCTGCTACGCCGTCGCCGCGGCCCCGGCCGTCCTGGTCCCCCTCGTCCTGCTCACATTGCCGAAACGGCAACACGGTTCGCCTCCGGGCGGGGTCACCGCGCACGATCGACGCATGGACGACACCACCCACCAGCAGTACTGGGACTCCCGCTACGCCGAACACCACCACATGTGGAGCGGCGAGCCCAACGCCGTCCTCGTGCAGGAGGCCGCCGACCTGGAGCCCGGAACCGCCCTGGACCTCGGATGCGGCGAGGGCGCCGACGCCGTCTGGCTCGCGCGCCGAGGCTGGCGCGTCACCGCCGTCGACATCTCCGGTGTGGCGCTCGAACGCGCCGCCGGCCACGCCGAGGAGGCCGGCGTCGCCGACCGCGTCGACTGGCAGCGCCGCGATCTGGCCGTCTCGTTCCCCGAGGGCTCCTACGACCTGGTCTCGGCGCAGTTCCTGCACTCCCCCGCCGACATGCCGCGCGAGGAGGTCCTGCGGGCCGCCGCGGCCGCCGTCGCGCCCGGCGGGATCCTGCTCGTCGCCGGGCACGCCGGGCCCCCGCCGTGGGACCCCGACGCGCACCCGGGAGTGCACCTGCCCACGCCCGACGAGGTCTTCGAGTCGCTCGCCCTGCCGGAGGGCGACTGGGAGGTCCTGCGCAGCGACGAGCACGAGCGCGTCCAGACCGCGCCCGACGGACGCACCATGACCCGCACCGACAACGCCCTCAAGCTGCGGCGCCGGGCGCGGTGACCCGCGCGGCCGCCGCCGTCACCGGGAGGTCCGCTCCATCAGCGCGGTGAACTCCTCCAGGGAGATCTTGCCGTCCCGGTTGGCGTCGGCGGCCACGACCACCTCGACGACGCGGGTCTCGTCGGCGTCCTGCCCGAGCCGGGTCATCAGGTTCTTCAGCTCCGCCGTCGAGATGTAGCCGTCGCCGTCCACGTCCACCAGCTCGAAGGTCGCCCGGTAGTCGTTCACGTCCGCCATGCTCGTGCTCCCTCGCTGATCGATTGCGGCGCCGACGCTAGCAGTCCCGGCCCCGCCCCCGCCCTTTACGCAGTAAGGTCAAATCGGGCGGCGCGGTCGGCCATAATCGGACGGGTGCGGCGCTCGTACGAATTCCTCGACCATCCCGGCCCGATCCCCTTCGCCCACCGAGGCGGCGCGGCCGGACGCCCGGAGAACTCGATGGCCGCGTTCCAGCGCGCCACCGACCTCGGCTACCGCTACCTGGAGACCGACGCCCACGCCACCGCCGACGGCGTCGTGGTCGCCTTCCACGACCGCACCCTCGACCGGGTCACCGACCGCACCGGCACCATCGCCCGGCTCCCCTACGCCGAGGTCGCCAAGGCCCGCATCGGCGGCACCGAGCCCATCCCCCGCCTCGAGGACGTCCTCGGCTCCTTCCCCGAGGCGCGCGTCAACATCGACCTGAAGGACGCCCCCGTCATCGGGCCGCTCGCCGAGACGCTCCGCCGCACCGGCGCGTGGAACCGCGTGTGCATCACGTCGTTCTCCACCCGCCGGCTGGCGCAGATGCGCGCCCGGCTCCCCGAGTTCACCGACCGCGAGGTCTGCATGGCGCTCGGCCCCCGCGGCCTGATGGCGCTGCGCGCCAAGTCCATCGGGGGCCCCACCGCCAAGCTCGTCCGCCTCGCCGCCACCGGCGTCGCCTGCGCCCAGGTGCCCTACGGCCTCGGCCCCGTCCCCTTCGTCACCGAGGCGTTCGTCGACCACGCCCACCGGCTCGGGCTGCAGGTCCACGCCTGGACGGTCAACGACGCCGCCACCATGAAGCGCCTCCTGGACCTCGGCATCGACGGCATCATGACCGACGAGCTGGTCACCCTCCGCGACGTGATGGCCGCGCGCGGCCTGTGGCCGCAGGAGAACCCGCCGCCCGCCCCGTCCTGACCCGTGCTCACCCCGCGACGCGGTCCAGGTCGGCGCGCAGCCGCGCGACACCCGTGAAGTGCACGGCGCGGATCCCGAGCATCCTGGCCGCCCGCACGTTCTCCTCGCGGTCGTCCACGAACACGACCTCGCCCGGGGCCGCGCCGAGCCGGCCGGTCAGCTCGTGGAAGATCTCCGGCGCGGGCTTGGCCAGCCCCAGGTCGGCGCTGTACAGCCGGTGCCGGAACAGCGACGCCCAGGGCCGCCCGTCCACCATGCGGGCCAGCTCGACGGGCGCGTTCGACAGCAGGGCGAGCGGCGTGCCGCGCCCGGCCAGCTCCCTCAGCAGGGCGACGGTGTCCTCGTTGACGTGCGCCCACGTGCGGACGTCCAGGGCCACCAGCACGTGGACCAGGTCGTCGTCCAGCGGCACGTCCAGCTCACCGCACACCTCCCGCCAGAACTCCTCGGCGGTCACGGCGCCCAGGTCGTAGGGCTGCCGGTGCGCCCAGTACACCGGCCAGAACCGCGCGGGCGGCGCCGCCACCGTCTCGGGCAGCAGCGCCCCGGCGCCCACGGGCGGGGACGCGCTGATCACACCGGCGTAGTCGAAGACGATCCATGGCATGGCGGCTCCTCAGGTCTCGATTGACTATCTAACACCCAATCTGATTGATTGAACACATGGAAAGTTCGAAACGGGTGGACATGCTCATCGAGCGGTTGCGGACCACCGAGCGCGTGAGCGTGACGGACCTGGCCGACGAGACCGGCGCGTCGGAGATGACCATCCGGCGCGACCTCGACGTGCTCGCCGAGCGGGGCGTGCTGCGCCGGGTGCGGGGCGGCGCGGTGAGCCTGCTGCTGCGCGGCGAGGCGATGCCCTTCGCCGTGCGCGAGCACGAGGCGGCCGAGACCAAGCGGCGGATCGCCGCCGAGGTCGACGGGCTCCTCGCCGACGGCGAGGCCGTCGTCCTGGACGCCGGGACCACCGCCCTGACCGTCGCCCGCACGATCGCCGGGCGGCGGCTCACCGTCGTCCCCCTGGACCTGCACGCCGCCAACGCCCTCAGCGGGGCCGCGCAGATCCGGCTGCTGGTCCCGGGCGGGCGGACCACGCCCGGGGCGCTGGCCTTCACCGGGCCCCTCGCCGAGGCCTCGCTCGCCGCGCTGCGCGTGGACACCGCCGTCCTCGGCGTGTGCGGGCTGTCGGCCGAGCACGGGCTGACGGCGCACGACCTGGACGAGGTCCCGGTCAAGCGCGCGGCGATCGCGGCGGCCCGCCGCACGGTCGCGGTCTGCGACGGTTCCAAGTTCGGGCGCAGCGGCCTCGGCCTCGTCTGCCCGGCCACCGCCCTCGACATGGTGATCACCGACCGGTCCGCCCCCGGCCCCGCCGTCGCACGGCTGCGGGACGCCGGCGTGGAGGTCAGGCTCGTATGACCGGCGCCGCCGCCGGGACGGGCGGTTCACTGCGGGCGGCCCGGCTCGCCACCTTCGCCTACTTCACCCTCGCCGGTTTCCTGCTGGGAATGTGGATCGTCCATATCCCGCCCATCGAGCACCGGACGGGGATCGACCACGCGGTGCTCGGACGGGTCCTGCTGCTGCTCGGCGCGGGCGCGGTCGCCGGGATGCGGGTCGCGGGCCCCCTCGCCGACCGCGCCGGCGCCCGCAGGGTGGTGCCGCTCAGCGCCGCGGCGGCCGGCGCCGCGCTGGTCCTGCCGGGCCTGGCGACCGGCGCCTGGGCCCTCGGCGCGGCGCTGCTGCTCCTCGGCGCCGCCCACGGAGCGCTGGACGTCGCCATGAACGCCCACGCCGTCCAGGTCGAGCGCGGCTACGGAAGGCCCGTGATGGCCGCCTTCCACGCGGCCTTCTCTCTCGGGGGCGTCCTGGCCGCCCTGGCCGGCGCCCGGACGCTCACCTGGGGCTGGAGCCCGGCGGCGACCTTGGGCACGGTGGCGGTCCTGAGCACGGCCGTGGGCGCGGCGGCCGCTCCCGCGCTGCTGCGGTCCGGCGGAACGCCGGACACCGCCGCCCCGCCGGCGCGCCGCCGGACGCCCCGGCGCATCCGCGGGCTGGCCGTCCTCGCCTTCATGATCATGCTGTGCGAGGGGGTGGCCAACGACTGGAGCGTGCTCCACCTGCGCGACCTGGGCGCGTCGCCCGGCACCGCGGCGCTCGCGTTCGGGGCCTTCTCCGCCGCCATGACCGGCGGGCGCCTGCTGGCCGACCGGCTCGCCGCGCGCTTCGGCCCGGTGGCCGTGCTCCGCAACGGCACCGCCCTGGCCGCGGCCGGCCTGACGGTGGCGGCGCTGTCGCCCTGGGCCGCGCCTGCCCTGGCCGGCTGGGCCGTGCTGGGAGCGGGGCTGTCGGGGGCGGTCCCCCAGCTGTTCAGCGCGGCGGGCCACCACGACCGGGAGTCCTCGGGCGCCAACGTCTCCCGCGTGGCCGGGCTCGGCTACCTAGGGATGCTCGCGGGGCCGGCCGTCATCGGCCCGCTCACCCGCGTCGTGCCGCTCGGGCTCACGCTGTTCCTGCCGGTGGCGCTGTGCGCCGTCGCGGCCGCGGCGGCGGGGCTCGTGCGCCCCCGGGACGGCGCCGGTCTGCGCCCCGGTCGCGAGGCCGAGGTCAGGGCCTGAAGCCGGGCGGGCGGTACTCGGCCGCGATGCGCATCGGCGGCTGCGGCTGCTGCTGGGGCCGCTCGGCGGGCCGCGACGGCTGCCCCGGGGGGACGGTCCCGCCGACCTGCAGGTCGGCGCGCTGGGCGCGGACCGTCTCCAGGAGTTCCAGATCTTCTGGAGAGACCAGAGCGGCCATCACCCTGCCCCGCCGCGTGAGCTTGACGGGCTCGCCGGTGTAGGCGACCCGGTTCACCAGATCCGCGAACTGGGCGCGTGCTTCGGTCACCGGAACATCCACGTGATTCATCGTATAGCGAAACACCCCGCCCCCCTCTGGCCCTCTCGCGGGCACTGGATTACTGTCCGTACGTAGTGTACGAAACGTACAGATGATCAAGGAGGCGCGATGGACGGCGGACCGTGGCGACAGGACGGCCGGCAGCCGGCGGAGACGTTCACCGGCAGGTCGCGGGCACGCGTGGACGAGATGACGCGACCGGCGGACGCGCAGCTGTTCGAACGGCTGCTGGCCCAGCGGATCGTGTTCCTCGGCAGCGAGATCGACGACGGTCTGGCCAACCGGATCAACGCGCAACTGCTGCTGCTCGCGGCGCAGGACGCCCGGCGCGACATCACGATCTACATCAACTCCCCCGGCGGCGTCGTGGACGCCGGGATGGCGATCTACGACATGATGCAGTTCGTCCCGAACGACATATCCACGGTCGCGATGGGCATGGCCGCCTCCATGGGACAGACGCTGCTGTGCGCGGGGACCCGGGGCAAGCGGTACGCCCTGCGGCACGCGCGCGTGATGATGCACCAGCCGCACGGCGGCATCGGCGGCACGGCGTCCGACATCAGGATCCAGGCGGAGCAGTCGCTGTACCTCAAGCGGACCCTGGCGGAGCGGACGGCGTTCCACACCGGGCAGCCGCTGGAGCGGATCGAGGCCGACGGGGACCGCGACGCGTGGTTCACGGCCGAGCAGGCCCGCGACTACGGCTTCGTCGACCACGTCATCGACAGCACCGACCGGGTGGGCACATGACACGCGCGGAACGGCGCTCCCTCGTCCCCCAGTTCGAGGAGCGCACCGGCCAGGGCCGCAAGGAGACCGACCCCTACAGCAAGCTGTTCGAGGAGCGCATCGTGTTCCTCGGCGCGCCGGTGGACGACACCAGCGCGGGCGACGTCACGGCGCAGATGCTGGCGCTGGAGGGCATGGACCCCGACCGGCCCATCGCCCTCTACATCAACTCGCCGGGCGGGTCGATCACCGCGATGCTGGCGATCTGCGACACCATGCGCTACGTGCGGCCCGAGATCGAGACGACCTGCGTCGGGCAGGCCGGGTCGGCCGCGGCGATCCTGCTGGCGGCGGGCTCGCCGGGGCGCAGGCAGGCGCTGCCGGGCGCCCGGATCCTGCTGCACGAGCCGGAGATCGACGTGGCCGAGGGCGCCGCCACCGACCTGGAGATCCAGGCGCGGGAGGTGCTGCGGATGCGCGAGCAGACCGAGGCGATCCTGGCCGAGGCCACCGGGCACGACCCCGAGACCGTCCGCCGCGACCTGGACCGCGACCGCTACTTCACCGCCGCCGAGGCCAAGGACTACGGGCTCATCGACGCGGTGCTCACGTCCCGTCACTAGCGCGCCAGCCGCGTGTTCCCCGCCGGCGGCCGGGGACGAGCGCAAACAGCAGGGTTGGATCACCCCGGGTGGGGGAATCTTGTCACGGTGTTCAGCGTTGGTCTGGGCAAGACCGCAAGCCGTCTGGGAGGCACGTGACGATGGCCGAGCGCGCACTTCGCGGCACCCGACTCGGAGCGACGAGCTACGAGAACGATCGCAACACCGATCTGGCCCCTCGCCAAGAGGTGGACTACACCTGCACCAAGGGCCACCGGTTCACCGTGACGCTCGCAGCCGAGGCCGAGGTGCCGATCACCTGGGAATGCCGCAGCTGCGGCGCCACGGCCCTGCGGGTCGACGGCGAGCTGCCCCAAGCCAAGAAGGGAAAGCCGCCGAGGACCCACTGGGACATGCTCATGGAGCGCCGCACGCTGGAAGACCTGGAGGAGGTCCTGGCCGAACGCCTGGAGATCCTGCGCGCGGGGCGCAGGAAGTCCGCGTGAGCGGCTGACAGTTCTCGACGCGAGGGCCCGTACCGGCGGGGGTGCGGGCCTTCGCCATGCCCGGCGGTCCTTCGCCCGCCGGGCCCTCGCCCCGCTCGGGCCGGCGCGCCCGTCACCGCCCCGAGCGGGGCAGTACCAGGCCGCTCTCGTAGGCGGTGACGACCGCCTGGACGCGGTCGCGCAGCCCGAGCTTGCGCAGGATCCGGCTGACGTGGGTCTTGACCGTCTCCTCCCCCACGACCAGACGGGCGGCGATCTCGGCGTTGGACAGGCCCTCGGCGACCAGGCGCAGCACGTCGGTCTCGCGCGGGGTCAGCGCGTCCAGGGCCGGCCCCGCCGACGGCGGGCGCGGCCGCAGCCGCGCGAACTCCCCGATGAGGCGGCGGGTGACGGCCGGGGCCAGCAGCGCCTCCCCCGCGGCGACGACCCGGACGGCGTCGAACAGCCGCTCGGCCGTGACGTCCTTGAGCAGGAACCCGCTGGCGCCCGCGACGAGGGCGTCGTAGACGTGCTCGTCCAGGTCGAAGGTGGTCAGCATCAGGACCCGCGGCGCGTCGGGCTCGGCGGTGACGCGGCGCGTGGCCTCGATGCCGTCCATGACCGGCATCCGCACGTCCATCAGCACGACGTCGGGACGGTGGTCGCGGCACACCCGGACCGCGGCGGCGCCGTCGCCCGCCGTCGCCACGACCTCCAGATCGGGCTGGGTGCCCAGCAGGGCCCCGAAGCCGGCGCGGACGACCTCCTGGTCGTCGGCCACCGCGACGCGGACGCTCACGACTCCTCCCCCAGCGGCAGCGTGGCCTCCACCAGGAACCCGCCGGCGGGCCCGGGGCCGATGCGCAGGTCGCCCCCGACGGCGGCGGCGCGCTCGCGCATGCCGAGCAGCCCGTGCCCGGCCGGGCCACCAAGGCCGGCGTCGGTGCCGGGGCCGGGGCCGTTGTCGCGGACGCTGACGCGCAGCGCGTCCGGGGCGTAGTCGAGCTCCACGTCGACGGCCGCGCCGGGCGCGTGCCTGCGCGCGTTGGTCAGGGCCTCCTGGACGATCCGGTAGGCGGCCAGCTCCAGCCCGGGGTCCAGGGCCGCGACGTGCCCGGCGACGATCAGGCGGACGCCCGCGGCGCCCGATTCGCGGGTCCCGTCGACCAGGTCGAGGAGCTCCTGCAGGCCCGGCTGGGGGCGGCGGGTCGGCTCGGCGCCGGCGTCCTCGCGCAGCACGCCGAGCAGCCGCCGCATCTCGGTGAGCGCGGTGCGGGCGGTGTCGCCGATGGCCAGCAGCCGCTTCGCCCCCTCCTCCGGCATGCCGGGGACCGCGAGCCGGGCCGTCTCCGCCTGCACGGAGATCATCGAGATGTGGTGGGCGACGACGTCGTGCAGCTCCCGGGCGATGCGGGCCCGCTCACCGCGCGCGGTGTGCTCCAGCAGGGTGGTCTCGAACTCCCGCCGCGAGGCGTCGAGCGCGGCCGCCTCGGCGCGCCGCCGCAGGACGCGGCGGCGCGCCAGGACCGTCCAGACGGTGGCCAGGGCGGCGAGGGCCGCGACGGCCGGCCCGCGGTGCAGGACGCACGCCGCGGCGGCCGCCGCCGTGATCACCGCCGCGGCGGCCGCGCCCCGGTCGCGGACGGCCGCCAGCGGCAGCGTCGCGCACACGTCGACCAGCAGGACCAGCGCCAGGACGGCCCCCGAGCCGTGGGTGCGGTAGACGGCCTCGGCGGCGGCGGCCGCGGCGAGGCAGCCGCCGGCCACCGGCCACCGCACCCGCCCGGCGGTCTCGTCGCTGTCGCCCACGGACGCCATTGTGGCGCGGACGGCGCCGCGGCGGCGTCCCTCCCGCGGGGGACGCCCGCTCCCCCGGGCCGCGCCCGCCGGAACTGCTCCCTGGCGTGACGACCCGCGGCGGCGGCGCTCCGTAGTCTCCCGGTCCATGGAGGCAACCATCGAAGTACGGGCCCTGCGAAAGCGGTACGGGCCCACCCTGGCCGTGGACGGCCTGTCGTTCACGGTCGGCCCCGGGCAGGTCACCGGGTTCGTCGGCCCGAACGGCGCCGGCAAGTCCACCACCATGCGGATGATCATGGGATTGGACCGGCCGGACGGCGGGACGGCGCTGGTCGGCGGCCGGCCCTACCGGTCGCTGCGGACGCCGCTGTGCCGGCTCGGGGCGATGCTGGACGCGTCCGCGGTCCATCCGGCCCGCCGGGCCCGCGACCACCTGCTGTGGCTCGCGCACGCCAACGGGCTGCCGTCCCGGCGGGTGGACGAGGTGATCGGGCTGACCGGCCTGGCGAGCGCGGCCCGCCGCCGGGCGGGCGGGTTCTCCCTCGGCATGCGGCAGCGGCTCGGGATCGCCGCGGCGCTGCTCGGCGACCCGCCGGTGCTGATGTTCGACGAGCCGGTCAACGGCCTGGACCCCGAGGGCGTCACCTGGATCCGGGGGCTGCTGCGGTCCCTGGCCGCCGAGGGGCGCGCCGTGCTGGTCTCCAGCCACCTCATGGGCGAGCTGGAGGGCGGCGCGGACCATCTGGTGGTGATCGGGCGGGGCCGGCTGATCGCCGACACCAGGGTCGCGGACCTGCTGGAGGCCGCGTCCGGCGGCCGGGTCGAGGTGCGCACGGCCGAGCGCCGGGAGGCGATGACCGCCCTGGCCCGCGCGGGCGCCACGGTGACGGCGTCCGGCCCGGACGCCGTCACCGTCACGGGGCTGGCCGCCGAGAAGGTCGTCGCGGTCCTCACCAAGGCCGGGGTGGGGTTCAGCGGGGTGGGCGAGCACCGCGCGTCGCTGGAGGAGGCCTACATGGAGCTGACCCGGGACGCGGTCGAGTTCCAGGCGGCGCAGGGGCGGGAGTCCCGGTGAGCGCCCCAGGGACCGCCGCGGTCGCGCCGTACCGCAGCACGGTCCAGGACGAGGCCCGCGACGGGTTCGGGCGGCTGCTGGCCGCCGAGTGGACCAAGCTGCGCACCGTCCGCCGATGGATGCTGGCCCTGCCGGCGTCGGTGCTGCTGACCGTGCTGGTCGCGCTGCTGGCGGCGGCCGGCAGCCAGTCCACCCGCTCGGGCGACGGGCCGCCGCCCGACCCGGCGCTGCTGAAGATCTCCGACCTGGGCCACTACACCTACCTGCCGCTGGCGGGAGACGGCACGGTCGTCGCGCGCGTCACCTCCCAGGAGGGCGGCGGCGCTTGGGCCAAGGCCGGCCTGATGGTCAGGGGGAGCACGCGGGCGGGCGCCCCGTACGCGGCGCTGGCGGTGACGCCGGGACACGGCGTCCGCCTCCTGAGCGGCTACAAGGAGGGCGGCGCCGGCGGCGGGCCGGGCGCGGTGCCGCGCTGGCTCAAGCTGTCCCGCGCCGGGGCGGACGTCACCGGTTACGCCTCGGCCGACGGCCGCGGCTGGCGCCGCGTCGGGTCCGTCCGGCTGAAGGGGCTGCCGCGGACGGCCCTGGCGGGCGTGTTCGTGGCCGCCCCGGACAAGGTCGAGGTGCGGCGGATGTTCGGCGGGGAGAGCGTCTCCGGGCAGCCCTCCGCCACGCGGGCGGCGTTCGACCAGGTGGCGGTGGCGCCGGCGCAGCCGGGCGCCGCCTGGCGGGACCGCGCCGCGGCGAGCGGTCCGGCGGCCGACCCGTCCCTGGACGGGCGCACCGGGTCCGGAGGGACCATCACGCTGAAGGGCGTGGGGGACATCGGGCGCAACGCGTTCGCCGACGACATCACCAGGACCACCCTCTCCGGCGCGCTCATCGGGCAGGTGGCGATCGTGACGCTGGCGGTGCTGTTCGTGACGGCGGAGTACCGGCGCGGGATGCTGCGCACGACATTCGCGGCCGCCCCCCGGCGCGGCCGGGTGCTGGCGGCCAAGGCGGTCGTGGCGGGCCTGGCGTCACTGGCGGCGGGGCTGGCCGCGGCGTTCGGGTCGGTGCTGCTCGCCGGGCCGCTGGAGCGCTCGCACGGGCTGGCGGTGCCGCCCCTGACCGACGGCGCCGTGCTGCGCGCGGTCGCCGGGACGGGAGCGCTGTTCGCCGTGATCGCCGTGTTCTCGCTGGCGGTCGCGGTGATCGTGCGGCGCGGCGCGCCCGCGATCACGATCGTGCTGCTGCTCCTGCTCGTCCCGCAGATCGTGGCGACCGGGCTGCCGCTGTCGGCGGCGCGGTGGCTGGAGCGGCTCACCCCGGCGGCCGGGTTCGCGATCCAGCGGACCGTCGACCGCTTCGACCAGTCGATCGATCCGTGGGCGGGACTCGGGGTGCTGTGCGTGTACGCGGCGCTCGCGCTGGCGGCGGCCGCGCGGCTCGTCGCGAGGCGTGACGCATGACCGGCCGGGCAGGGACGGGCCTGCACGCGCTGCACGCCGAGTGGACGAAGCTGCGCACGGTGCCGAGCACGGCGTGGCTCGCGCCCGCCCTGGCGGTGCTGGTCGCCGCGGTCGGCGCGGCGGTGACCGGCACGGTGGACACCGCGCACTGCACGGGGCCCGCCGGGTGCGCGGAGGACACGCCGAAGCTGGCGCTGTCGGGCGTGCAGCTGGGGCAGGTGGCCGCGGTGGTCCTCGGGGTGCTGGCCGTCGGGGGCGAGTACGCCACGGGGACGATCACCGCGACGCTGGCGGCGGTGCCGGGGCGGATCACCGTGCTGGCCGCCAAAGCCGCCGTCGTGGGGGGGCTCGTCGCCGCGGGCGGGACGGCGGGCGTGCTGGCGTCGCTGGCGGCCGGGCGGGGCGTCCTGCCCCGCAACGGCTTCACGGCCGCGAACGGCTACCCGCCGCTGTCGCTCGCCGACGGCCCCACCGCCCGCGCCGCCGCCGGGACCGTCATCTACCTGGTGCTGGTGGCCCTGCTGGCCCTGGGCGCGGGGACGGTGCTGCGCGAGCAGGCGGTGGCGATGGGCGCGGTGCTGGCGCTGCTGTGGATCGCGCCGGTCCTCGTCCGGCTGGTCGGGGACGAGGCCTGGCGGGAGCGGCTGGAGAGGCTCTCTCCGATGACGGCGGGGCTGGCCGTCCAGGCGACGCGGGGCGTGGAGAGGCTGCCGATCGGGCCGTGGGAGGGCCTCGGCGTGCTGGCCGCCTACACGGCCGCGGCGCTGCTGGCGGGCGGCGTCGCTCTCGCCGTCCGCGACGCCTGAGGGTCAGGCGCGCGACGTCCGGTCGCCGTGCTCGTCGACGGCCTCGTCGTCGTGGACGACCTCGCCGCGGACCACCGGTCCCGGCGGGGTCTCGACGCGTCCGGGCCCCCGCCCGAAGGGGTCGAACCCGCCGGCGCCGGGCGGGAACATGGTGGCGGCGCGCTCCTCGGCGGCCCGCATCCGCCGCGCCGCGAACGCCGACAGCGCGCGGCGGACGAGCGGGCGGGTGAACGGCAGCACGAACACGAGCCCCACCAGGTCGGTGACGAAGCCGGGGACCAGCAGCAGCACGCCGCCGGCCATGACCAGCGCCGCGTCCGCGACCTCCCGGTCGGGCAGCACCCCGCGCCGCGCCGTCTCCTGCAGGGCCCGCCACGCGCGGCGGCCCTCCCGGCGGACGATCCACGCGCCCAGCGCGGTCTCGGCGATCAGCAGGCCGACGGTGGGCCAGGCGCCGATCACCTCGCCGACCTGGATCAGTACGAAGATCTCCAGGACCGGCACCAGCAGGAACGCCAGGACGATCAGCAGCGGCAGCATGGCTCCATCTTCGGGGTCGTCGAAAACCTCTCCCCAGGTTCAACGCCGGGAAGGCCCCGTTCGTTTCCCCGCACGCCCCCGGGCGCGCCTCAGCCCGGGTCGCGGATCTTGCCGATGCGGTCGCTCATCCCCCACTGGGTGATGCGCAGCGCCGCCTCGGCCATCACGTCCCGGCTCATCTTGCTGGTCCCGTGGACGCGCTCGACGAAGGTGATCGGCACCTCGACCACGCGCAGCCCCTGCCGCAGGGCCCGCAGCGCCAGGTCGATCTGGAAGCAGTAGCCGCGCGAGTCGACCCCCTCCAGCCCGATCTTCTGCAGCGTCGCGGCGCGGAAGGCGCGGTAGCCGCCGGTGGAGTCGTGCAGCGGGATGCCGAGCATCACGCGGGCGTAGGTGTTGGCGCCGCGCGACAGCGCCTCGCGCCGCTTCGGCCAGTTGCGGACCTTGCCGCCGGGCACCCAGCGGGCGCCGATGACCAGGTCGGCGTCCTCCAGGGCCGACAGCAGCCGCGGCAGCTCCTCGGGCTGGTGGGAGCCGTCGGCGTCCATCTCGACCATCACGTCGTAGCCCTGCTCGGCGGCCCACCGGAACCCGGCGATGTAGGCGGGGCCGAGGCCCTCCTTGCCCTGCCGGTGCAGCACCTTGATCTGCTCGTCCGCGGCGGCCATCGCGTCGGCGGCCTCGCCGGTCCCGTCGGGGCTGGCGTCGTCCACGACGAGGACGTCCACCGACGGGACGGCCTCGCGCACCCGCCCGGCGATGCGCTCGATGTTGTCCCGCTCGTTGTACGTCGGGATGATCACGAGCACCCGGCCGAGCCCGGCTGGGATCTCCATCGGCGTCAATTCCCCTCGTTCTTCCTGGCTGTCCATGCCGCCGCGCAGACCGCGCCGAGCCCGAGCAGCGCCAGCGCCCACTCCGGCGCCTCCCCCAGCCGGTCCGACGCCGTCCGCGCCGTCCGCGCCGGGACGGACGCGACCTGGACGGCCGGGACGAACTCCCGGGACCGGTCGACCATGCGGCCGTCGGGGGCGACGATGGCGCTGATCCCGCTCGTCGCGGCTACCAAGATCGTACGGCCATGTTCGACCGCGCGCAGCCGCGACATGGCGATCTGCTGGGGCGGCAGGCTCGTCTTGCCGTAGGTGGCGTTGTTGGTCTGCACGACCAGCAGATTCCCGCGCGCGACGTCGCGAACCTCCTTGTCGTAGGCGACCTCGAAGCAGATCACGTCGCCGATGTCCACCGGCCCGAGCCCCATCACGCCGGAGCGGTCGCCCTTGGCGAAGTCGCGCGGGATCCGCTCGAACCGGGTGATCAGCTTGGTCAGGACGTCGCGGAACGGCAGGTACTCGCCGAACGGGACGGGGTGCCGCTTGACGTAGTAGTCGCCCGGGCCGGTCCGCGGGTCCCAGACGATGCCGCGGTTCTCGACCTTCTTCCCGTCGGGGGTGTCGGTGAGGGCGCCGACGAGGACGGGGACGCCGATGTCCTTCACCGCGCCGTCGATGGCGTTGTAGGCGTCGGGCTCGGTGTAGGGGTCGAGGTCGCTGGCGTTCTCCGGCCACACCACCAGCTCCGGCTTGGCGACCCGCCCGGCGCGGACCCGCTCGGCCAGCTCGTGGGTGGCCTTGACGTGGTTGTCCAGCACGGCCTTGCGCTGGCCGAGGAAGTCCAGGCCGAGGCGCGGCACGTTGCCCTGGACGACCGCGACGGTGACCGCGCGGCCGTCGGCGGGCGTGGGGATCAGCAGCCCTCCGCCGACGACGGCGCCGACCGCGGCCAGGCAGACCGCCGCGGGGAGCAGCGCCCAGCGGGTGCCGGGCCGCTCCCCGACGTCCCCGTCTCCGCCCCCGCCCCCGTCCCGGGACGCCTTGGACCGGGCGCGGAGGACGGCCACGGCGGCGCAGGCGAGGAGGCCGCCGAGCAGGGCCGTCAGGAACGTGACCAGGGGCGCCCCGCCGAAGGACGCGTAGGGGGTGAGGGGCGTGGCGGTCTGGCTGAAGGCCAGCCGCGCCCAGGGGAACCCTCCGAAGGGGACGCGGCCGCGGATCAGCTCCTCGCCGACCCACAGCGCGGCCGTCCAGACGGGCCAGCCGGGGAGCCGGGTGACCACCGCGATCCCGGCGCCCAGCGGCAGGAAGTAGGCGGCCTCGACGAGGCTGAGGATGATCCAGCCGTCCGGGCCGACGCGGGAGATCCCCTCCAGCGCGGGGACGAAGAACGCGGCGCCGGCGAGGAACGCGAGCCAGGCGCCGGTGCGAGGGGAACGGCCGATCAGCGCGAGGGTCAGCAGCGCGACGCCCGCCGGTGCGAGGGGCGTGAGGTCGAACGGGGGGAAGGCCGGCCACATCAGCAGCCCGGCCGCCACGGCCAGCAGCGTGCGGGGCCAGCCCGCGGGGCCGCCGGAGCGCAGGCCGCGGCGCAGGCGGCCGAGCCGCCCGCTCGGCGCCCCGGCGCC
>NZ_BAABEV010000072.1:0-25166 GCF_039540335.1 Actinomadura verrucosospora
GCGATCGGCCGGGCGGGCGCGGTCGCGGCCGCGGCCCGCGCACCTTCGACCGCGAGGGCGGCAACCGCCGCCAGGGCGGCGAGGGCGGTCGCGGCGGCGAGCACCGCTCCTACTCGTCCGGCGAGCGCCGCGGCGGCGGTCCCCGGACCGGCGGCGGCTCCCACGGCAACCGCCGGGGCGGCTCCGCCTCCTTCGGGGGCGACCGCCGGACGGCCCGCACCAGCTGATCGACGACCGAAGAGCCCCGCACTCGCGTGCGGGGCTCTTCGCTTTCCGGGTGCGGGGGCGGCGGGGCGCGGCGGTCAGCCGGCCTCCTCGCTGAGGACGTCGCCGTCGCGTGCGGCGGACTCGGCGCGCAGCCTGTCCTGGAGGATCTGCAGGCCCTCCAGGCCGTCCACTGAGAGGGCCGCGAGCTCGTCCAGCGACATCAGGGGGTCGGTGCGCAGGGGCGGCTGCCAGCCGCTCTCCTTGTCGTGGCTGCGCAGGATCTTGGCCGGGACGCCGCCGATGACCGAGTGGTCGGGGAACTCGCCGCGGACGACGGCGCCGCCGGCCACCGCGACGTTGCGGCCGAGGCGGGTGCCGGGAAGGATGATCGCCCCGGTGCCGATCCAGCAGCCGTCCCCGATCACCACCGGGTTGTTCTCCGGCCACTGCCGCCCGATCGGGGTGTGCAGGTCGCCGTAGGTGTGGTTCTGGTCGGTGATGTAGACGTTCGGGCCGGTGAAGACGTCGTCGCCGATCTCGATCGACTGGTGACCGACGATGTGGGTGCCGCGGCCGAGCGAGCAGCTCCCGCCGATCCGGACGATGACGTCCGGCCCGAGGTCGAGGCCGGGCACGAACCCGGCGGAGATGGTGACGTGCGTGCCCACCAGCGTGTGGTCGCCGATCGAGATCCAGGGCTCGCCGTAGATCGCGCCGGTCGGGAAGCCGATGCAGGCGCCCTCGCCCAGGTAGGCGAAACTGCGGCGGCCCGGCGTGTGCGGGGTGATCTCCCCGTGCCGCTGGATCCATTCCCAGGCGCGGTGCACGGCCGTGTGCACGCCCTGGCACGCCCGCTGCTTCGCGCGGGCCGCCAGCACCTGCCGCAGGGGGCGTTTCGGCGACATGGCGTTCACCGTACCGGGTGGTAGCAACTCCCGTCCGCACCGGGACGGCGAAGGGCCCGGCCGCGGTGCGGCCGGGCCCTCACCCGTGCTTCCAGCGCGTTCGCAGGCCTCAGTGCGGTGAATGCACCTGGCCGTCCGCGTCGGCGCCGCTGACCGTCATGGAGTCGGCCGAGGTCGCGCTGCCGGAATGCTCACCCGACCCCTTGGCCATGTCGCGGACGGCGCCGCGCCGCGTGGCCACCGCGCCGGCCACTCCGACGGCGGCGACCACCCCCACCATCGCCATGACGGCGCCGCGCCCGGACTTCGCCGCCGACTTCGGCGGTTCCACCCGCCCCGCGACGTCGCTCAGGAACGAGCTCACCCGCGGGGCGAGCCCGGTCTCCACGTACCGGGCCGCATGACGCAGCCTCGGTGCGCTCCAGCCACGGGCGACCATCACGCGTTCGTTCGCGATGGGCCCGATCCGCTCGGCCGCGCCCGCCGCGCCCTGACGGCACGCGTCGACGCCCTGGCGGGCCGCCTGCTGGACGCGGCCGAGCCGGTCGACGACCTCGTCCTGCGGCTTCCGGCGGATATTGATCATTAGGGACACGCTAACCTCCCTGTTTGCGAGGTCCTGTCAGGCAGCCTTCCCAGCGAACGGGAGGTAAACACCGCGACCGTGACGAGCCTTCAACGGAAAGTGACGGATCCGGGCCTGGCCGGGACCCCGCACCGCACGTCACCGAACCCGTCGACGTCAAAGAATCCACCAAGAGGAGGCGGCCAGCGTGGCCAACGAGATCTTCGCGACGCTCACCACGTCGCTGGGCAAGATCGTCATCCAGCTGTACCCGGAGCACGCGCCCGAGACCGTGGCGAACTTCGTCGAGCTGGCGGAGGGCACCCGCACCTGGACCGACCCGCGCACCGGCCAGAAGTCGGACGCGCCGCTCTACAACGGAACCATCTTCCACCGGGTCATCGACGACTTCATGCTCCAGGGCGGCGACCCGCTCGGCACCGGAACCGGCGGCCCCGGCTACCAGTTCAAGGACGAGTTCCACCCCGACCTGAAGTTCGACCGCCCGTACCTGCTGGCGATGGCGAACGCGGGGCCCGGCACCAACGGCTCCCAGTTCTTCATCACGACGAACGTCGCGCACACGCGGCACCTGACCGGCCGGCACACCATCTTCGGCAAGGTCATCGAGGGCACCGACGTCGTCGACCGCATCAGCAAGGTCGAGACCGGGCGGGGGGACCGCCCGAAGGAGGACGTCGTCATCGAGTCGGTGACGATCGAACGCCGTTAGACGTTGTCACGGTGAGACCCCGCCACGGGTGAGCCGAGCGCCCGCCGCACGTAAGGCCCACGGAGCCACTGATGAGCACAGACCAGAGTCCCGTTCCCGAGACCTCGGTGCCGACCTGCTACCGGCATCCGAGCCGCGAGACGTATGTGCGCTGCACCCGATGCGACCGCTTCATCTGCCCGGAGTGCATGCGGGACGCGGCGGTGGGGCACCAGTGCGTGGAGTGCGTCGCCGAGGGCAACCGGGGGGCCCGCAAGGCGGTCCCCCGGACGGTCCTCGGCGCGCGGGGCGGGGCGACGGCCGTGCCGATCGTCACCTACACGCTCATCGGCGCGTGCATCGCGGCGTACCTCGCCGAGCTGGCGTCCTGGCGCGTGGTCTGGGAGTTCATGATGCTCGGCCAGGGGGTGCTGCCCGGCGGGCAGGTCGGCGGGGTCGCCGAGGGCGAGTGGTACCGGCTGTTCACCACGATGTTCCTGCACCAGCGCGGCGGGTCGTTCGGCATCACCCACATCCTGTTCAACATGTGGGCGCTGTGGGCCGTCGGTCCCGCGCTGGAGCAGGTGCTCGGACGGTGGCGCTTCCTCGCCCTCTACGTGCTGTCGGGGCTCGGCGGCTCGGTGCTGCTGTACCTGGTCGGGTCCCCGCACGACTCGGCGGTCGGCGCGTCCGGGGCCATCTTCGGACTGTTCGGGGCGTACTTCGTGATCGGCCGCAGGCTCGGCGGGCCGGTCGGCCCCATCGTGGTCCTGCTGGTGATCAACCTGGTGATCACGTTCTCGGTGCCGGGCATCTCCTGGCAGGGCCACGTCGGCGGCCTGGCGGTGGGGGCGGCGCTGGCCGCGGCCTACGCCTACGCGCCGGAGGCGCGGCGCCGGCTGGTGCACCTCGGCGCGCCGCTGGTCATGCTGGCGCTGCTCGCGGGGCTCGTGGTGCTCAGAACGGCCGAACTGAGCCCGGCGATGTAGCCGTGCGCGGGATGGCCGTGCGCGGGGCCGCCGCGCACGGCCGCACCGGCCGCCCGGCTCGCGCGCGGCGGCGTCCGCGCTCCGGCGCCTGTGGACACCCGCTGTGGAAAACCTGGGGAAAGGCGCGGTGAGAGATCCTCAACCTGTGGATAACTCGCGGTCAGCGCCAGCGGGTCGACAGGACCACGCCCAGGATGATCGCGGTGAAGCCGATTCCCAGGTTCCAGTTGTGCAGGTCGGTCATGTACGGCACGTCCGTACCCGTGCTGGCCGTCACGTAGAAGACAGCGATCCAGATCAGGCCGACGAGCCACAGAGCGACCATCGTCGGCACGAGCCAGCGCGGGCTGACCTCGGGCGCCTTGGACTTCTGCGGGGGCGTGTAGACGGCCTTCTTGCGCACTTTGGACTTGGCCACGGTGGGATCGATCTCCTCGGGCGTCCGGCGGCCGGAGCGTCGGACCGCGCATGGGTGTTTTGTCGGTTAGCGTAGTCGCTGGTGAGCAGCGTACGGCGTCCGGCGTGGGGAAGCATCATCCCAGTTCTCACGCTCCTTGCGGGAACCTTGTTCGCGGCGAGCGCGAGCACGGCCCGCGGCACGAGCCTGCGCGAACAGGGCCGGACCAGGATCACCGAGCTCATCACCGCGGAGCAGCGCCGGGGCCGGCAGGATCGTGCCGAGTACCGGCGACTGCGCCGCCAGGTCGACGGTATCTCCCGGGAGGCCGGACGTCACGACGCCCGGGTGAAAAACGCTCAGGCGGAGGCCGACCGGCTCGCCGCCGAGGCCGGTTTCACCCCCGCCGCCGGCCGCGCCGTCCGCGTCTCGCTGGACGACGCGCCGCAGCCGAAGTCGGGCGAACTGCCCCGCGGCGTCCGCCCGGACGACCTGGTGGTGCACCAGGGCGACGTCCAGGCCGTCGTCAACGCGCTGTGGGCGGGCGGCGCCCGCGCCATGCAGATCATGGACCAGCGGGTGATCTCGACCAGCGCGGTGCGGTGCGTCGGCAATACGCTGATCCTCCAGGGCGTGGTGTACTCCCCGCCGTTCCGGATCACCGCCGTCGGAGATCCGGCCCGGCTGCGCGCCGCGCTCGGCGCGTCCCGCGAGATCGCGGTCTACCGCGAGTACGTCCGCGCCTACGGGCTCGGCTACGCGGTGCGGACGATGGAACGCGCCACGCTGCCGGCCTACACCGGCAACGTGACCATGAAGCACGCTACGGTTCCGGCGGAACCGCCCGAAGGCGGCTGAACCCCCCGGAAGAGGAGGACGCGGTGCGGACGGTGATCCGTGGCATGGGCGAGCTGTGCATCACCGCCGGGCTGGTCGTCATGCTGTTCGTGACGTACGAGCTGTGGGGCACCGGCCAGTACACCAAGGGCGCCCAGGACGAGCTCGGCGACGAGATGATGAAGAACTGGCGGGCCACCAAGGTCACCACTGAGCGGGTCAGGCTCGGCCGGGGCCTCGCCGTGATCCGCATCCCCCGGTTCGGCGAGCACTACCGCTTCGTCGTGATCGAGGGCGTCGACCGGGCCGACCTGCGCAAGGGGCCCGGCCACTACCCGGGCAGCGCGCTGCCGGGCCAGGTCGGGAACTTCGTGGTCTCCGGGCACCGGACCACCTACTCCGCGCCGTTCAACCGGCTCGGCGAACTCGAGCGCGGCGACAGGATCCTCATCGACACCCGGGACGAGCAGTACGTCTACAAGGTCACCGACCGGCGGATCGTGAAGCCGTCGGCGGTGGAGGTGACCGCGCCCGTCCCCTTCCACCCGAAGCGGCGGCCGACCGAGCGGCTCCTCACGCTCACCACCTGCCACCCGAAGTACTCCGCCGCCCAACGAATGGTCGTCTTCGGCGAGCTGGCCGAGGCCCTGCCGCGCGCGGCGTCGGCTCGGGCCGCCGGGACGTAGGAGGCCCCGTGTACGCATGGATCTGGCGCCGGCTGCCCGGCTCCTGGCAGACCAAGACCGCAACCGCGCTCGGACTGCTCGTCGCGGTCGCCGTCCTCCTCTGGTACGTCGTGTTCCCGTGGATCGAACCCAAGGTCCAGTTCGACCACGGCGTCGTGCAGGACCCGGCGCCGTCCGGCTCCGCCACCCCGGGCTGACCGGCGATGCGCGTCCTCGTCGTCGACAACCACGACAGCTTCGTCTACAACATCGTCCAGTACCTGCTGGAGCTCGGCGCCGACTGCCTGGTCAGGGACCGTTCGGACGTCGCCGTCGAGGACGCCGCCGGCGTCGACGGCGTCCTGCTCAGCCCCGGCCCCGGGCATCCCGCCGACGCCGGAGTCTGCCTCGACCTCGTGCGGGACGCCGAGCGCCGCGGCACGCCCCTGCTCGGCGTGTGCCTCGGCCACCAGGTGATCGCCCACGTGCACGGCGCGACGGTCGCCCGCGCCCCCGAGATCGTCCACGGCTTCACGAGCGAGATCCACCACGACGGCGTCGGCGTCTTCCGCGGCCTGCCGGACCCGTTCGCCGCGACCCGCTACCACTCGCTCGCCGTCGTGCCCGGGACGGTCCCGCCGGACGTCCTGGAGGTGACCGCCCGCACCGGCGACGGCGTCGTCATGGGCCTGCGCCACCGCGGCCGGCCCGTCGAGGGCGTCCAGTTCCACCCCGAGTCGATCCTCTCCACGGCGGGCCATCGACTGCTTCGGAACTGGCTCGAAACCTGCGATGACCTGAGGCGTCGTCCCGCCGGACGGGGCTAGAGACACCCATCTCGCCCCAACTCAGAAAATTTCGATTGAAATCCGTAACGTCCGCTGGCGTCGCGACGAAGACCATAGCGAAGGGCTTCCGCCATTGCCCCCGAGTGGCGGAGGCCCTTCTCTCGTGCCCGGGCCCGTCCGGCCCCGCGACACGGCCCGTGAGACGCCCGAGGGCCCCGCCTCCAGAAGGAGACGGGGCCCTCGATCGGTTCGGTCAGCCCTGGCCGTTGCCGGGGGGCCAGCCGGGCAGGCCCGGCGTCGGCGAGGTCGGGGTACTGGGCGGCGGCGTCTGCGGCTTCTGCGCCACGAAGATCGTCACCGTCTCGCCCGGCGCCACGGTGGCGCCCTCGCCCGGCTGCTGGTCGTACACGAAGCCGGGCGCGACCTGCTTGTCGGGCGGCGGCGCGCCCTTCTGCACGTTGCACCTCAGGCCCATGCCCTCCAGCTTGCCGCACGCGGCCCGCTGGCTGTTGTTGAACAGGCTCGGCACCTTCAGGCTCGACGGGCCCGTCGACACCGTCACCGTGACGTTCGAGCCCTTCGCCGCCTTCGTGCCGCCGGACGGGTCGGTCGAGATCACGTTGCCGCGCGGCACGGTGTCGTTCGAGTCGACCCGCTTGTCGACCTCGAACCCGCTCTCCTCCAGCATCTTCTTCGCCGTGGCGTACGGCTTGCCGGTGACGTCCGGGATCTCGATCTCCGTGGGCGGCTTCTTGCCCTTGGAGACCACCAGCGTCACCGTGGCGCCCTTGGCGGCGTCCGTGCCGGGCTGCGGATCGGAGCTGATCACGTAGCCCTTCCGGACGTCGTCGCTGAAGTCGGTCCTCGGATCGCCGACCTTGAAGCCGAGCTTGGTCAGCTGGCCCGTCGCGTCGTTCTGCGAGACGTTGATGATGCTCTTCGGGATCGCGACCTGGTCGCTCTTGTCGTTCCCCTTGCTCATCAGCAGGCCGATGAGCGCGGCCCCGCCGATGAACAGGACCGCGAGCCCCACCCACAGCGCGGCCTTCTTGCCGGCGCCGCCGCGTCCGTCGTCGTCGTAGTGGGCGGGCGGCAGGCCGTAGCCGTCGTCCTGCGGCCGCACCTGCGTGCGCGCCGGGCCGCCGCCGTACGCGCCCATCACCTGCGTGCCCTGCGGCTGCTGGCCGCCCATCAGCATCGTGGACGCCGCCGTCGACGACACCGGCTGGCCCTGCAGGACGCGCTGGATCTCCTGCCGGAACTCCGTCGCGTTCTGGTAGCGGTGGTCGGCCTCCTTCGCCATCGCCTTCAGCACGATGGCGTCCGCCCACTGCGGGATCTGCGGGTCCACCTGCGACGGCGGGACCGGCTCCTCCCGCACGTGCTGGTAGGCGATCGCGACCGGGGAGTCGCCGGTGAACGGCGGCTTGCCGGTGAGCAGCTCGTACAGCACGCAACCGGTCGAGTAGATGTCGCTGCGGGCGTCCACCCGCTCGCCGCGCGCCTGCTCGGGCGACAGGTACTGCGCGGTGCCGATCACCTGGGCGGTCTGCGTCATCGTGGACGCCGTGTCGGCCATGGCCCGGGCGATGCCGAAGTCCATGACCTTGACCTCGTGCTGCCGGGTGAGCATCACGTTGGCCGGCTTGATGTCGCGGTGCACGATGCCGCCGCGGTGGCTGTAGTCCAGCGCCCGCAGGATCCCGTCGGTGATCTCCAGGGCCTTGTCGGGCAGCAGCGCGCGGTTCTCCCTGAGCAGGTCGCGCAGCGTGCTCCCGTCCACGTGCTCCATGACGATGTACGGGATCGGTGTGTCGCCGATCATGTCCTCGCCGGTGTCGTACACGGCGATGACCGAGGGGTGGTTCAGCGACGCGGCCGACTGGGCCTCGCGCCGGAACCGGGCCTGGAACGTGGGGTCGCGGGCCAGGTCGGAGCGCAGCGTCTTGACCGCGACCACGCGATCGAGGCGGCGGTCCCGGGCACGGTAGACCTCGGCCATGCCGCCGCGCCCGATCACCGTTTCGAGCTCGTAGCGGCCGCCGAGCAGCCGAGGTTGACTCATATGTGCACTTTCCCTCGTACGTCTACACCTTGTCTCCAGAACCTAGCTTCCCCTCCTGGGTCGGCGGGGGATCCGGGCTCGGAGTTGACGGAGTCGTGGTGCTCCCCGTCGGGGCGGGTGTGGGCTCAGGGGCGGTGGGAGTCGCCCGGGGCGGATTCCTTGATGGCTTGTGTGAGAGGGACGCCTGGGGCGGCGCCTGCGTTGACGGACGGATCCTATGCGTCCGGTGCCGCGGCGGGACAGCCGGCCTCGGAGTGCCCCGGGCCTTGCGCCGGGGCGGGGCGCCGGTGGGCGCGGGGGTGGAGGCCGGAACGTCGACGCTGCCGTCCCCGACCGGCCGGGTGGCCGGGGTGGCGGGCGGCTCCCGCTCGTCCTTGCCCGGTCCGGCGAAGGCCAGCCCCTTCCACAGGGAGCCGACGACGATCACGCAGACCAGCACGACGGCCGCGACCGACGCGTACGCCAGTGCCGAGCGCCGTTGCCCGCTCACCGGTCCGCTGGAGAGGTTATCCGCCCCTTCGTCAGCGTCAAATCCCGACAAAGCCGACGATCTTGCGGGGAGGGGGCCGGGGCCCGCGCCCGAGGGCCCGCGTGCGCCCCGGCGCGCCGTGTCCGGCCGGGCGGTCTCGTGGGACGCGCCGGCGCGGCCCGTACTGAGCGACGCGCGGATTCCCAGCGCCCGCGCGGCGACCGTGTCGGCGTTCGCGGGACGGTTGCGCGGCTCCTTCGCGAGCATCTCCATGACCAGCTCGCGGGCCGACTCGGGAACCCGCGCCGGCAGCTCGGCGGGAGCGTCCCTAACGTGCTTGAGCGCCACCTCCACCGGCGTCGCCCCGTCGAACGGCGGCGCGCCGGTCAGGCACTCGTAGGCCACCGCGCCGAGCGAGTACAGGTCCGCCGCCGGGGAGAGCTCCAGGCCCTGCGCCTGCTCCGGGGAGATGTAGTGCGCGGTCCCCATGACCATCCCGGTCTGGGTCTGCGACGCCGCCGCCAGCCGGCGGGCGATCCCGAAGTCGGTGATCTTCAGGGTGCCGTCCGGGGCCACCATCAGGTTCGCCGGCTTGACGTCGCGGTGCACGATCCCGGCCGCGTGGGCGACCGCCAAAGCCCGGGCCGCCTGGACGATCAGGTCGAGCACCGCCTCCAGCGGCAGCCCCCCGTCGCGCACCAGGATCTCGTCCAGCGGCTCGCCCGGAACCAGCTCCATCACCAGGAACGTCCGCCCGGCCTGCTCGCCGTAGTCGAACGCCCGCGCGATGCCCGGATGCCGCAGCTCCGCCGCGAACCGCGCCTCCGACTCGAAACGGCCGCGCGCCCGCATGTCCGAGCCCAGCTCCAGGCGCAGCAGCTTCACCGCCACCGCCCGCCCCGACAGCGCGTCGGACGCGCGCCAGACCTCGCCCATCCCGCCGATCGCCAGCCGCTCCAGCAGCCGGTACCGGTCGTGCAGGACGAGGCCCGCACTCACTTCTGCAGAACCTTCGCCATGATCGCCGCCGCGACGGGGCCGGCGTTGCTCGCGCCGGAACCCGGGGCCTCGACCATCACGGCGAACGCGTAGCGCGGGCTCTGGGTCGGGCTGAACCCGACGAACCAGTTCGCGTTCGGGTTGCCCGGACCCTGCTCGGCGGTACCGGTCTTGCCGGCGACCCGCCTGCCCGCCAGGTTCTTCGCGGTGCCCTCGGAGACCACCGCGCGCATCATGTCCTCGAGCTGGCTCGCCTGGTCGCCGCTCATCGCCTCGCCGAACTCCTTCGGGGAGGCGTTGTAGAGCTCGCTCTGGTCCTTCGCGCGGACCTTCTGCACCACGTACGGGTTCATGATCTTGCCGCCGTTGGCGATCGAGCAGGCGACCAGCGCCATCTGCAGCGGCGTGGCCCGCACGTTCTCCTGGCCGATTCCGGACCGGGCCGTGCCGTCCTTGCCGGTCTCGATGGTGTTGCCCTTGGCGTCCTTGATCGACACCGGGATGTCGCTCTCCGCCGCGTACATGTCGGGCTCCAGCTGGACATGCTTGCCGAACCCGAACGGGGCGGCGCCGTCGTGCAGCTCCTGGATGCCCATGTCCAGCGCCATCTTCGCGAACGAGGTGTTGCAGGACTCGGCGAACGCGCCGCGCAGCGGGGCCGACCCGGCGCAGCTGCCGCTGTCGTGCGAGTTCGGCAGCGGACGGCCCGACTCCGGCAGGATCAGCTGCCCGGTGTTCACCGTGGACGAGCTGTTGAGGCCGAGCTTCTGCATCCCGATCGCCGACACGACCGCCTTGAACGAGGACCCGGGCGGGAACGTCTGGCTGAGCGCGTTGTCGACCAGCGGCTTGACGACGCCCTCGCCCTTGTCGAGCTGCTCCAGGCGCTTCCCGCCCTTCTCACCGGTCTGCGGCGCGACCTCGTTCGGGTCGAACGACGGCCACGACGCCGCCACCTTCACCGCGCCCGTCTTCACGTCGATCACCACCGCGCCGCCCCGGCGGCCCTGAGCCGTCCCCGCCTTCAGCTGCTCGTAGGCGGTGCGCTGCGCCTGCGGGTCGATCGTCAGCTCGACGTTGGCGCCCTCGGCCTTCTTGCCGATGAACGTGTCGAACCAGCGCTGCTGCGTGATCCGCGTGTCCTTGCCGCCGAGCAGCGAGTTGTAGGCCCGCTCGACCTGGGTGGCGTTGCCGTTGAAGTACCCGGTGATCGGCGCGAAGACCGGCCCGTCCTTGTAGGTGCGGCCGTACTTCGGGTTGTCCTTGCCGGTCTCCTTCGAGGTCACCAGCACCTCGCCGCCCGCCGAGATCTGGCCGCGCGGCGAGTTGAACACGTCGGCGTACTGGCGGCTGTTGCGGGCGTCGGTCCGCAGGTCCTCCGCCTGGCTGCCCTGGACGTAGTTGACCTGCGCCATCAGTCCGAAGAACAGCAGCAACGCGAAGATCGCCACCCGTCGAACCGGCTTGTCCATGTTCATAGGGGGGAAGTCACCTCGTGCTCACGATCTGGGTCATGCCCTCGTCCTGGATCGCCTGCGGGGCCGGCTTGCGCGCGTCGTGGCTCATCCGCACCAGGATCGCGATCAGAATCCAGTTGGCCATCAGCGACGAACCGCCCTGGGACAGGAAGGGCGTCGTCAGGCCGGTGAGCGGGATGAGCCGCGTGACGCCCCCGACGATCACGAAGACCTGGAGGGCCAGCACGAACGACACGCCGCCCGCGAACAGCTTCAGGAACGGGTCCCGCGCCGCCACGGCCGTCTTCATCCCGCGTTGCACGATCAACGCGTATATCAGCAGCAGCACCATCAGCCCGGTCAGCCCGAGCTCCTCGCCGAGCGAGTCGAAGATGAAGTCGCTGAAGGACAGCGGCGTCCGCCACGGCTCGCCCTGGCCTAGCCCGGTGCCGAGGACGCCGCCCTGGCCGAGCGCGAACAGGCCCTTCATCAGCTGCGCGCTGTCGGAGTACTCCCCGCCCAGCTCCGCGCAGGCCGAGAAGCCCGGCGAGATGGTGCCCTGCGCCTTGTACTTCTTGTAGATGGTGGTGTCGGGGTTGACCGGGACGACCTTGCCGCTCTCGAGCAGGCAGCCGCCGTCGAAGTACGGCTTGGGGTTCTGCCAGATGTCGATGCGCTGGTTCACGTGGCCCATGAACGGCAGCAGCGTCGCGACGAACACGCCGACCGACAGCAGCCCGACACCGATCACCACCCAGGACACCCGCTGGGTCGCGATGTACAGCATCGACACGAACAGGCCGAAGAACAGCAGCGCGGTGCCGAGGTCCTTCTGCATGAACAGGACGCCGAGGCAGAAGAACCAGATCACCATGATCGGGCCGAGGTCGCGGGCCCGGGGCAGGCTGATCGGGCCGACCTTCTTGCCGATCAGCGACATCGCCTGGCGCTTGTTCACCAGATACCCGGCGAAGAAGACCACCAGCAGCAGCTTCGCGAACTCGCCCGGCTGCACCGAGAACGGACCCAGATGGATCCACACCCGGGCGCCGTTGATCTCCGCTCCGATGCCGGGGACGATCGGCAGCAGCAGCAGGACGACCGCGGTGAGCCCGATCAGGTACGTGTAGCGCTGCGCGGTCTTCGGCGTGAAGGACAGCGGAGCGTCCGGCTTGTCGGTGTCGCGCATGATCAGCACGGCCCCGACGAACAGGGCGATCCCGATGAACGTCCACATCAGCTGGCCGGGCGCGTCGGCGGCGTCCGGGAGCAGCTTCTTGCCCGCGGCCGCCGCGACCTTGCGGTCGTGGCTGGTGTCGAGGTCCAGGCGGTAGATCATCGCCAGCCCGATGCCGTTCAGCGCCACGGCGAGCGGCAGCAGCAGCGGGTCGGCGTAGGGGGTGAACTTCGCCTGGATCAGGTAGGCGATGAACGCCAGGACGGCCAGGCCGCCGCCGTACACGAACAGGCCGCCGGGGATGTTCCCGTCACGGGCGAGGCCGACTTCCGCGAACGCCGACAGCGTCAGGATCATCGCGAAGGCGAGCAGGGCCAGCGACGCGGCGTTGCGCCGCTGGTACGGGAGGTGGGCCCGGATCTGGTCCCCGATCGATTGCATTTACGAGCTCCCTCCGCTGGAGGGGCAGTCCTTGATGGACGGGGTGCGCTGCTTGCACTCTTCCCGGTGCGCGCCGAGCTGGTCGAGCTTGGCCTGCGCCGCCTTCTGCCCGATGAACACGAGGGTGCCCTTCTCGACCGCGGTCACGTCCGAGGCGGGCAGCTCGTCGATCCGGATGTCGCTCTTCTTGACCGAGGCCTGCCGGCAGTCCTGCTGCTCGCGGCCCTTCACCATGACGACCTTGCCGCCCTCGCCGATGAGCGAGTACTTGCAGACGGCGCTCTCCAGCTGCTTCAGCGCCTTCGGGCCGTCGACGGTGTAGGTGTCCTTGACCTGCGCCTGGAGCGCCTGGGGGAGGTCGGCCACCAGGATCGGCTGCTTCGGCTGCTCCTTCTTCGCGGCCTCGCGGGACAGGCTGAGGCCCGGCACCTTCTGCGTCGTCCCGCGGTAGAGGACGACCTCGCCGTCCTTGTTCGCGCCGATGTAGTAGCCGTTCCGGACGTTCTGCAGCAGCACGAACCCGCCCGCCACGACGCCCACCACGACCACGCCCGCCACCACGACCAGCCACGTCCAGCGCCGCGTGCCGCCACGCCGCCCCCGCATCTGCCGGGCCTGCGGCATCGCGCCCGGCGCCGGCGGCGGGCCCATCGGGTCGCCCATCGGCATCGGGGCCTGCGGCGGCGGCATCTCGTCCACCGCCACCGGCGGCTGCGGCCGGGTCTCGCGCAGTTGCGCCGCCCGCCCCGCCGGGGTGTCGGCGACGGTCGTGTTGGACCCCGTCCCCCCGCCCGGCGGCTCCGGCGGCGCCGCGTTGGCCGCCGCGCCCACCGCGTGGCCGGGCCCGCCCGTCGGGGGCTGGCGCTCCAGGTCCACGACGTCGGCGACGACGCAGGTGATGTTGTCGGGGCCGCCGCCCCGGTTCGCCAGGTCGATCAGCTGCCGGACGGCCTGCTCGGGGTCGTCCACGTCCGTGAGCACCTGAAAGATCGTCTCCGCCGTGACGACGCCCGACAGGCCGTCGGAGCACAGCAGGTACCGGTCGCCGACCTTCGCCTCGCGCAGCGACAGGTCGGGATCGACCTCGCCTCGGCCGTCCAGCGCCCGCAGCAGCAGCGAGCGCTGCGGGTGCGAGGCCGCCTCGTCCGGGCTGATCCGCCCCTCGTCGACCAGGGACTGCACCAGCGTGTGGTCGTGCGTGATCTGGAACAGGCTGCCGTCGCGCAGCAGGTAGGCACGCGAGTCCCCGATGTGCACCAGCGCGACCTGATTGCCCGCCCACAGCATCGCCGTCAGCGTCGTCCCCATGCCCTGCAGGGCGGGGTCGGACTCCACGATGCGGTGCAGGTTGTCGTTCGCCGTCTTGACCGTGTGCTCCAGCGCGGCCAGCAGCTCGGTCGCCGGGAGGTCCTTGTCGAGCGCCCGCAGCGCCTCGATGGCCGCGGCGCTCGCGATCTCGCCGCCGACGTGCCCGCCCATCCCGTCGGCCACCGCGAGCAGGTGCGCGCCCGCGTACGCCGAGTCCTCGTTGCCCTCGCGCAGCATGCCGACGTCGGAGCGCGCGGCGTAGCGGATTCCCAGTGTCATTTGCGCAGCTCGATCACGGTCTTGCCGATACGGACCGGAACGCCCGGAGGAACCGGCATCGGCCGGCTCACCTTCGTGCGTCCGAGATACGTCCCATTGGTCGAGCCGAGATCTTCCACGATCCACTGACCGTCCTGCGCGAAAAGTCGGGCATGCCGGCTCGAAGCGTAGTCGTCGGTCACGACGAGCGTGGCGTCATTGGCCCGGCCGATGGTGATGGGCACCCCCGTGAGGTCGATGACGGTGCCGGCCCGCTCGCCCTGGACCACCACGAGCTTGGACGGGGCGCCGTGCTGGGCGCTGTGCTGCGGCCGCGGCGGCTTCGGCTGCCTGGCCGGCCGGGGTTGACGGGGCTGGGACGCGCGCGTGGCCGCCTTCGACGCGGCCTTGGAGCCGAACAGGTCGGCCCTGATCACGCCGACGGCCGCGATGACGAACAGCCACAGCACCGCGAGGAACGCCAGCTTGATCAGCGTGAGGGTGAATGGGGACATCGGAGTCGGGGTTACTCCCTATCGCGGCGGAACACAAGAGTGGTGCGGCCCATCGTGACCCGGGAGCCGTCGACCAGCGTGACCCGCCGGATCGGCTGCCCGTTCACGAACGAGCCGTTGGTCGACCCTAGATCCACGAGAGCGATTTCGGGACCTTCTACGCGGATCTCGGCATGGTGCCGTGACACGCCGGGGTCGACGAGGCGCAGGTCGCAGTCGGTGCCGCGACCCAGCAGGGTCACGGGAGTGTTGATCTCGTAGGTGCGCTGAGTCGTGTCCGATCCCTCCACCGCCGTGGTCACCAGAAGCCGCGGATGCCCCCCGAACACCCCGCCCCGGCCGCCCTGCGGCACGTCGCTCACCGGCCGGCGGATCTCCCCGCCCTCGACCGTCGAGCCCCGGATCACCCCCGACCTGATGCGGAACATGCCCGTGGCGAGATCTCCCGCGTTCTCGAACCGCACGCGCACCGGGCCCACGAAGGAGTACCCCTGCTCCTTCGCGTACTCGCGCGCGAGGTTCGCCAGCTCCTGGCTCAGGCTGTCGGCGTACACCTGGAGCCGCTGCCCGTCCTGCTGAGAGATCTCCACGACGAAGTCGTTCGGCACGAGCGTGCGGCCCTGTGCCACGATCGCCGCCCGATCGTCCATCTCGCGCTGCACAGCGCTGGCCACCTCGACCGGCTGCAGCTCGGACTTGAAGGCACGGGCGAAGGCCCCTTCGACCATGCCCTCAAGCCGTCGCTCGAAGCGCTGAATGACGCCCACGGGCACCTCCCTTCCCCACTGGTAGACGATCGTATCGGTGCGAAGGTTCGCTCGACGTATCTGGATACCTAACCACCCCCGACCCCGTGCTAGCCTTTTCAGGCACCCGGAAACGGGACGGCACCCACGGGCGGGTGGCGGAACGGCAGACGCGCACGGTTCAGGTCCGTGTGTCCGAAAGGATGTGAGGGTTCAAATCCCTCCTCGCCCACACAGGGTAGTGACGCAAGTCGTAGCCCCACAGTGACGGAACAGACCCCGGAGCGACAAGCTCCGGGGTCTTCTTCGTTACGGGGGCCACTCTTCTGTGTCAGCAGAGGCAAGGAGCCGCCGCTCACGAGAGCGGCGGTCCCTTTAGGCGTGGTTCGTGGTGGTGGCGGAAGGCGGTCGTGGCGCAGGCCCTCGCCGGGCGCAGCCCGATGATGATCACGATCGGGTTGCGGGGGGCAACCCGGTCGCCGGGCCGGACGTCCTGACAACGCTGATCATCGCGCCCACCCAAGGGACACTCGTGCTTCGTATCGCCACCACCGGGATGACGTCCGTCCTCATCCTCGGCACATTGACGGCCGCTCCCGCCCTCGCCGACGGGGCGGCGTCCATCGTGCTCGCCGCTCAGGCCGCCTCCGTCGACCCCGACAACCCCACGACCACGATCACCGGGAAGGTCGTCGCCGCGGACGGAACCCCCGCCGCGAGCATCCCGGTCGACCTGTCCACGAACACCGGATGGGGCTCGGTCGACGACGCCACCACCGCCGCCGACGGCACCTTCACCGCGACGCTCAGGCCCAACGGGGCGAGCGACTCGGTGAGCGTCTGGGCCGATGTGCCGTCGCTCGGACTCCACTCCGACGCGGTGACCGTCCAGGTCGTCCACGGGAAGACGCAGACGACCCTGATCGGGAGCCGGGCCGGCCTGGACGAGGGCCAGCCCCTCACCCTCAGCGGTCAGGTCACCTACCAGGGCAGGCCGCTGTCCGGACGGACGGTCGCCATCGACCCCGCCGTCGACCCGTCCCGCTGCACCACGCCCATGTACACCTTCCAGGCCAGAACGGACGCCGAAGGCCGGTTCAGCAGCACCATCAAGCCGCCCTGCACCGCGACCTACGTCGCGCGGTCACCCGCGGCCGGTTTCTACGAAGGCTCCACTGCGACCCTCCCCGCGGTCAGCGTCCGCCCGGCCACGAAGACCTCGCTGTCGGCGACCATGGACGCCTACGGGCGTTTCCGGGCGCGGGGCTCCCTGTACGCGGCCTCCGCCGGCGGAGACGTGAACGGCAAGCAGGTGCTCCTCGAATACTCCCCCAACGGCCGCACCGGCTGGCAGACCGTCCGCCGGATGAAGACCAGCTACGGACAGTTCAGCGCCTCGTTCAACGTGAACAACTCCGGCTACTGGCGGGCTCGCTTCGCCGGGGACACCACCGCGGCCCCCTCCGTCAGTTCCGTGCGCAAGACGTGGCGATGGTCGACCAAGATGTCCAAGCTGAAGGCGTCCTCGACCAAGGTCCGCAAGAACCGCTACATCACCGTCTCCGGGACCCTGAGCCGCTACTACAGCAGCAAGAACCGTTTCGGCGCGTTCCCCGGCCAGAAGGTGCGCATCATCTTCAGGTTCCGCGGCAAGAAGACCTGGTACCACGTCAAGTGGGTGAAGACCAACAGCAAGGGCCGCTACACGGCCAAGGTCCGCGCCTACGGGGACGGCTACTTCGCCGCCACTTTCGCAGGCACCCGCGACACCTGGGCCACCGGCACGCCCAATGACCGCTACGTCAACACCTACGCCGTCCCGTCCCCCGGCGGCCGTTCCGGCCCGCCTCCCGTCACGACCGTTCTCCCGTGGCGAGGCGACCGGTAGCCATCGCGCCGAACCACGACCACCGCTGACCGGCGGGACGAGACCGACGTCCCTACCTGCGGAAGAAGGCGGCGGGACGGGCGCCGCGTGCCCGTCCCGCCGCCTTCCCCCGGTGGTCATCGATCAGGAGCGGAAGGCGGCGGCGTTCTCGGCGGACCACTGGGCGAAGCTGCGCGCGTCGCGGCCGGTGATCTCCTTGACGGTCGGGACCACGGTGTAGCCGGCCTCCGGCGTGCTCCCCAGCGCGGTGACGAGGAACTCGATGGTCTCCTCGCCCATGCCGTCGCCGCGCCACTTGGCGCGCGCCTGGTCCACGGTCAGCTCCACGAACCCGACGTCCGTGCCGATGGCCGCGCTCAGGATCGCGACCTTTTCCCTGAGCGTGATCGCCTCGGGGCCGGTGATGGGGAGGGCCTCGCCGCCGTGCCCGCCCTCGACCAGCACCGTGGCGGCCACGGCGGCGATGTCGCGCTCGTGCACCAGCGCGCTGAGCCGGTCCCCGAACGGCTCCTTGATGATCCCCTCGGCCTTGATCGTCTCTGCCCACCAGCGCAGCGTGTTGGACATGAACTCGACCGGCTCGAGCAGCGTCCACTCGATGCCGGTGGCGGCCAGAGCCTGCTCCAGCGAACCGTTTGCGCGCCCGCCGAGCACCGTGACCCGCCGGACGCCCGCCTCTGCGGCCAGCTTCACCAGACCGGCGCCGTCGGGCAGGGGCGTGTAGTCGTCACCCGCGAAGTTGATCAGGTGTGCGGCCTCGACGCCGTCGAAGACACCGGTCAGTGAGCCGAGGTCGGCGAGGTCGCCGGCGACGACCTCGACACCGTCGGGGAAGGCGGCCCGGGCGGGGTTCCTGGTCAGCGCGCGAACCGGCCGCCCCGCCGCGCGGAGCTCCTCGACGACGAAACGCCCGACGGTCCCGGTGGCACCTGTGACGAGGAAAGTCATGATCGAACCCCTAACTTTGCGGAACGGAACGTTCTGCTCCCATCATAACAGAACGGAACACTTCATTCCACTATCACGACGAGCCTTCGGGGTGGAGGGCGACCTTGCATGGCTAACGTCATTAGCCTTATGGTTATGGCTAACAGCATTAGCCATGAGGGAGGGGTTGTTATGGTCGTCCGCATCGTTCGCATCGCGGGGATCGTGGTCGTCGCACTCGGCGTCGTCATCGGGAGCCTGTACGGCTGGACCCGGAGCCACCCGCACAAGCTCCGCGCCGACATCGAGATCAACGCCTCCGCCGCCCAGGTCTGGCAGGTGCTCACCGACTTCCGGTCCTATCCCGAGTGGAACCCGTTCATCCTCAGCGCCGTCGGCGAGCCGAGAAAGGGCGCGAAGCTGGTCAACAAGCTGGCCGGCACGGACGGCGGGAAGGGGATGACCTTCAAGCCGACCGTCCTGGTCGCCGACCCCGGGCACGAACTGCGCTGGATCGGCCGGTTCGGTGTCCCGGGCGTGGTCGACGGCGAGCACTACTTCCTCATCCAGGAGACGGGCCCTGGGCGGGTCAAGCTGACCCAGGGGGAGAACTTCACCGGCTTCCTGGTGCCCTTCGCCGGGAGCGCGATCGACGTCCAGGACAACTTCGCCGCCATGAACGCCGCGCTCAAGCAGCGCGTCGAGGCAGCGCACTGAGAGAAGACCTCGCCGTGAGCGCCTTCGTCAGGTAATTGCCTTATGACAAGCTTGTTCCTGCATGCGGCGCGCGAGGCGGGGGGCCTGTGGAACTGCGGGACATCGAGATCTTCCTGACCCTGGCCGAGGAACTGCACTTCGGCCGGACCGCCGAGCGGCTCCACGTCACCACGGCCCGCGTCAGCAAGGCGATCAAGAAGCAGGAACGCGCCATCGGGGCCGAGCTCTTCGCGAGGAACAGCCGCAACGTCCGGCTCACCCCGCTGGGCGAGCAGCTCCGCGACGACCTTCGCGAGCTGCACCAGGGGCTGACGCGGACCCTGGAACGGGCCCGGATGGCCGCGACCGGCAAGACCGGCACGCTGCGGATCGCCCTGTTCCCGGCCAACGTCCAGGAACTCCGCCCGTTCTGGGAGACCTTCCGCGCCCGTCATCCGCAGTGGGACATCCGTCTGCGAATGTCCGCGTACCGGGATCCGTTCACGCAACTCCACCAGGGAGAGGCCGACATCCTGGTCACCTGGTTCCCCGTGGAGGAACCCGGCCTCACCATGGGCCCCCTCATGTTCACCGAGCCGAGAGTGCTGGCCGTGGCCGAGGGCCACCCGCTCACCAGATGGTCCTCGGTCTCTCTGGAGGCGGTCAGCGACTTCGAGCACATCACCGTCGAGCCCGTCCCGGACTACTGGTTCGACCGCTATGTGCCGGAGGTCACCCCAGGGGGCCGCCTGATCAGCCGGACCGCCAACGTGGGCAACATCGAGGACATCTTCGTGAGCGCGGTCCTGGAAGGGACCGTCTCCCTCTTCCCGGCCCACGTGGCCAGGTACTACCCCCGCCCCGACATCGCCTACCTGCCCGTCAGGGACATGGAGGCGCTGCCGTTCGGGCCGGTGTGGCACGGCGCCGCGGAGAACGACATGATCCGCGCCTTCGCCCGGGTCGTCCGCGACCTCGGGCCGCTGGCCGGCTGAGACCGTCAACCCCAGGGGCAACGAACCGTTGCCGCAACCGCCGTTGATCGCGGCGGCCTCCCCGGCCGATGCTTGCTCCGTCCGAAGAATCCCTATGCCGGGAGCGAGTCCCCCATGCATCTTCCTGGCCTCCCGAGATGAACGTCGTCTCGTCGACGGTGTTCCTGACCGTCGTCGATCCGCGCGCCTCCAGCCGGTTCTTCACTTCCCATCTGGGATTCCGCGAGGTCCTGGCCGGCGAGGACTTCGTAGGGCTGGGACGCGACGACGCGGCCGTGGACCTCGTCCTGGAGCTGTTCGACCCTGAGCTGCGTCCGCCCGGGCGGGGTCTGGCCGACGTGGTCGTGTCGTTCGCGGTCACCGGCCTCGCGGCCGAGCACGAGCGGCTGCGGAGCGAGGGGGCGACCATCGTGGCCCCGCTCCAGCTGGCCCCCTGGGGTGAGCTCCGCCTTCGGCTGGCCGACCCCAACGGCGTGATCGTCCAGCTCACCGAATGGCTGCCTCCCGCAGGAGCCTGACCCCTTTCGACAGCCCTCTCAGCGGCCGCCTCGACCGGGCGGCCGAATTCCGCCATGCGTTCAGAGGAAGAATCCACATGACCATCACCCTCACCGACCGGGAGAAGAGCGTTCTGCGGACCGCCGCCTACGGCGCCGTTTCGCTGATGGCCGCCGCCGCCGGTTCGCCGGGCAAGGCCGCCGCCCAGGGCTCCCTCAGCCTGACCACCGCGACCGGGCCGGTCGGGCACGTGCTCGCCGGGAAGACGAAGGACATCCGGCTCGACGGCACGTCCGTGGCCGAGCTGGCCGACCGCGTGCTGCCCGCCCTCACGGAGGCCGTGAGCCTGCTGCGGCGGGCCCCGGAGGAGGCCGGCGACTTCCGCCGCACCGTCTCCGTCGCCGTCGACGCCGCCGCCGCCCACAGGGGCGAGCCCGGCCCCGCCGCGGCCGAGATGGCCCGCAAGATCAACGAAGCGCTCGACGCCGGGACGGCCGACCGGGAGCGTCCGGAGCTGCAGAAGATCATCCAGGAGATCGTCGACTCGGGCCTCACCGGGGTGACGCTGCGGGTGAACGACGAACGGGGCGAGTGGGTCGGCGCCGCCGGGCTGAGCGAGCTGGGCGGGGACACGCCGCCGCCGGTCGACGGGCACATCCGGATCGGCAGCAACACCAAGACGTTCACCGCGGTCGTGGTGCTCAAGCTGGTGGCCGAGGGCACGGTCGGGCTGGACGCCCCGGTGGCCGGCTACCTGCCCGAGTTCGACCTGGACCGGCGGATCACGGTGCGGATGCTGTTGCAGCACACCAGCGGGATCTTCAACTTCACCGGCGAGTACTACGACGACGGCACGTTCGCGCCGGGCATCCCCGCCACCCCCGCGGGCAAGGAGTGGGTGGACAACCGGTTCCACACCTACCGGCCAGAAGAGCTGGTGCGCCTGGCGCTGTCCAAGCCGGCGCGGTTCGAGCCGGGCACCGACTGGAGCTACGCCAACACCAACTACGTGCTGGCCCGGCTGCTGATCGAGAAGGTCACCGGCCGACCGGTGGCCGAGGAGATGCAGCGGCTGGTCCTGGGGCCGCTCGGCCTGTCGGGCACCGTCCAGCCGAGCAGCGCGACCGACATCCCCGAGCCGCACGCGCACGCCTACTACCGGTACGAGGAGGACGGCCGGCCCCAGACGGTCGACGTCACCCGCCACAACCCGTCCTGGATCTCCAGCGGCGGCGACATGATCTCCACCAGCCGCGATCTGGCCACGTTCATCTCCGCGCTGGCCGGGGGCCGGTTGCTGCCGGCCGACCTGCTGGCCGAGATGTGCACGCCCGAGTCCAAGGCCGGCTACGGCCTGGGCGTCTTCGTGCAGCCGGTGCCGGGCGGCGGCACGGTCATCACCCACAACGGCGGTATGGCGGGCCACGCGGCCCTGATGTACAGCACGCCCGACGGCGGCACGACGCTGACCGCCACGCTGAACTACGTCGATGACGCCGCCATGTCCATGGGCGCGGCGTTCCAGGAGGCGACACAGCGCCTGGTCGCCGAGGTGTTCGGCAACGGCCAGGCCGGACCGGCTCGATAACCGGCCGCGCACCAGACCCCGAAACGGACCTACCGGTGGGCGAACCGACGGGGCCACGCGGCCGCTCACCGGCGTCCGGCCCCCACTCCGCAGTGAAACGAGGAACGATGAGAATCCAAGCCCCACCAGCGACCAAGGCCCTGCGGCGAGTGGCCGTCACAGCATTGGCCGCCGCGCTGATGGCCGGGGCGGTCAGCCCCGCTCCGGCCAGCGCGCACGGCGGCGTGACCGGGCTGACGGCCGCTGCCGGGCAGGACCGCTCGCAGTTGCAGAAGGCCATGCAGGCGTTCGTCGACGCCGGTTTCACCGGAATACAGCTGCGCGTGCGCGATGCGCGGGGCGAGTGGGTCGCCAGTGCCGGAGTGCGCAAGCTGGGTGCGGCCGCCAAGCCGCCGACCAACGGGCGGTTCTGGACGGGCAGCGTCGTCAAGACCTTCTCCGCGACCCTGATGCTGCAGCTGGTGGCCGAGGGGAAGGTCGGACTGGACGACCCGGTGGCCGGCTACCTGCCGGACCTCGGCCTGGATCGGCGGATCACGGTGCGGATGCTGCTGCAGCACACCAGCGGCCTGTTCAACTACACCGGCGAGTACTACGACGACGGCACGTTCGTGCCGGGGATTCCCGCCACCGGCGACGCATGGCTGAACAACCGGTTCCGCAGCTACCGGCCAGAAGAGCTGGTACGCCTGGCGCTGTCCAAGCCGGCGCGGTTCGAGCCGGGGACGGATCAGAACTACTCCAACACCAACTACACGCTCGCCCTGCTGCTGATCGAGAAGGTCACCGGCCGCTCCTACGCCGAACTGCTGCAGCGGCGGATCCTGCGGCCGCTCGGGATGTCGGCCACCATGGTCGCGGGCAACCGGACGGAGCTTCCCGCGCCGCACGCCCACGCTTACTACAGCTACCAGGGCCAGACGGTCGACATCTCCCGGCAGAACCTGTCCTTGCTGGTCGGTGCGGGCGACCTGATCTCGACCACCCAGGATCTGTCCACGTTCTTCTCCGCGCTGAACCGGGGCAGGCTCCTGCCGGCCGAGCTCCTGGCCGAGATGCGCCGGCCGTACGGGGAACTCAGATACGGGCTCGGGGTGTTCGCGGAGGACATGGGCCCGAAATGCGGCACCGTCTACCAGCACAACGGCAGCCCGCCCCACGGCTACGGCGCGCTGATGTACAGCTCGCCCGACGGCAAGACGACCCTGACCGGCTCGGTGACCTGGGTCGACTCGGCCACCCGGGGGCCGGTGAAGGACTTCGAGAAGCTGCTGGACACGCTCGTCAAGGAAGTGTTCTGCGGCACGCCCGCCGACCGGACCAAGCCGACGCGGTGACCGAAGGCGGGGTTCCGGCAAGAAACGCGTGACAGGCTCCAACATCGGGTGCTCCGGGCTCCCGGGTCATCGACACGCCGCGGGAGCTGGTGTTCGAGGCGTTCACCGAGGCGCGGCACCTGTCGCGATGGTGGGGGTCCCGATGGCTTCACGACCACCACGCAGCGTTCGAGTCCCGCGTCGGCGGGGAGTGGGACTTCGTGATGCACGGGCCGGACGGCGCGACGCCTGTGTCACCGGGAGCCTTCGGGAGCGCGCGGAGGGCTGATGGCCGGGAGGGAGAACCACTGAATGGAGCACATGATGTCGGATACCACCTGCCATATGTCGATCTCGCTGGACGGCTTCGTCGCCGGACCCGACCAGAGCCGCGAGGACCCCTTGGGGAAGCGGGGGCGGGAGTTGCACGGCTGGCACATCGGCGACCCGCGGGCCAACGACGCGGACGAGATCGCGAAAGGGTGGCTGATGCGCCCGAGGGGCGCGTACGTCATGGGCCGCAACATGTTCGGCCCGATCCGCGGGGACTGGGACGAGGACTGGTCGGGCTGGTGGGGCCCCGAACCGCCCTATCACGCGCCGGTGTTCGTCATGACCCACCACCCCCGCGATCCGATCCCGATGGCCGGGGGGACGACGTTCCACTTCGTCACCGACGGCTTCGACGCGGCGTACGCCGCGGCGCGCCAGGCCGCGGGTGACAAGGGCGTGGACATCGCGGGCGGCGCCTCGACCGTTCGGCAGGCACTGGCGGCCGGCGTGATCGACGAACTCACCCTCGACATCGCGCCCGTGCTGCTCGGTTCGGGCGAGCGGATCTTCGAGGGGGTCGAGTTCGACTTCGAGCCCGTCGAGGTGCTCCACTCCCCGCTGACCACCCACATCCGCTACCGCCACATCGGCTGACCACGGAAAGGATGGCACCGAAACGTCACAGGCCACGCCCGTTACAGCAGGTCCGAGCTCGGCGACCGCGGCGTCGAGCGCGCGCGTTCGAGCCGACCGGCCTGCCGGCTCACCGCCGCCAGGACGATGGCGATCCGCTCGGCGGCGACACCGGACCCGCCCTCCTCGGCCCTCCGCCCCGCGAAGGGACGGTCAGGGGTTGAGCCGGCCGGTCTGCCAAGCCCAGGCGGCGATCTCGACCCTGTTGCGGACGCCCAGTTTGTGCTGGATGTTCGCGACGTGCGTCTTGGCGGTGCCGGGCGTGACGGACAGCTGGGCGGCGATCTCCGCGTTGGTGCGTCCCCGCGCGACCAGGATCGCGACCTCGGTCTCGCGGCCGGTGAGGCGCCCGTCGTCGGCGCGCGGGCGGGGCGGGGCGAAGCGGCGCAGCAGCCGGGTGGTGATCGAGGGGCTGATGAGCGCGTCCCCGGCGGCGGCCGCGCGGACGCCCTCCACGAGCAGCGCGGGGCCCGAGCGCTTCAGCAGGAATCCGCAGGCGCCGTCGCGCAGGGCGGTGTGCACGTACTCGTCGAGGTCGAACGCCCGGCGTGCCCGCGGCGGCGGCCGCCGCCGTCACGGCGATCGCCGCTCCGGCCGCGCGGGCCCGCGGGCGGCTCTGCCGAACGGCCGAGGCGCACGCCAGGAAGATCTGCCGAACGGCCGATGCCCGGGCGGGGGTCCCGTCGCGAGGCTCGTCCTCATGAACGATCACAAGCGAATCGTACGAACCGGGCTGGCCGCGGCCGCCGTCGCCGGCCTCGCGGGGTGCGGTCCGACGGCCGAGGCCGCGCC
>NZ_BAABEV010000073.1:0-23150 GCF_039540335.1 Actinomadura verrucosospora
GGCGGCGGCCGCGCGGTCGCCGGGGTCCCCTCCCCCGGCGGCCCAGCCGGCGAGCAGCCCCTCGGTGCGGGCGGCCGGAGCCCCGGCGATGCCGGTGATCTCCCCGGCCGCGTAGACGCCGGCGACGCTGGTGCGCTGGTCGTCGTCGACGTCGGCGAAGGCACCGCCGCGCAGCCGGCAGCCGGCGGCGACGGGCAGTTCGAGCTGCGGGCTGAAGCCGTGGGTGACGCAGAGGGCGTCCACCGCGACGGTGCGCTCGGTGCCGGGCACGACCGACCAGTCGCGGCGGAGCCGCGCCGTGACCGCCTCTTCGACGCGCCCGTCGCCCCGGGCCTCGATCACGGCGCGGCCCGTCCGGTAGGGGACGCGGTGCCGGGCCAGCAGCGCCGCGTACCCGGCCAGCTCCCCCGCCTTGCCCGCCTGCGGCGCCAGCTCCCACGGGCGCGCGGCCCAGCCGCGCGCCACGGTGGCGGCCGGGTTGGCCTCCAGCACCTCGAGGACGGTGCCGCCGGCCTCGATCAGCGACGCGGCGACCGGGAGCAGGAACGGTCCAGAGCCGGCGATCAGGACGGGGTCGCCGACGACCAGGCGCTCCCCCTTCGCCAGCGCCTGCGCCGCCCCGGCGGTGTAGACCCCGGGCAGTTCCCAGCCCGGGAAGGGCAGGACGCGGTCGTGGGCACCCGGCGCCAGCACCAGCGCGTCCGGGCGCAGGACGCGCCGTTCCCGTCCGGCGCCGTCGGCCTCGCCTCGCAGCACGTGGACGTGCGGCGGCCCCTGCTCGGCGCGGTCGAGGGACCAGACGGCGCTCTCGGGCCACCAGTCGCAGCGCGGGTGGCCGAGCACGCGGTCGCGCAGCCGCTCGAAGCCGCGCCACCCGTGGTGGAGGCGGCCGGGGCGGGCGGCGCCGAAGGCGGCGGGCGGCATCCGGTGGTACTGGCCTCCGGGGTCCTCGGCGGCGTCGAGCAGCGTGACCCGCGCCCCGGCGCGCAGCGCGCCCGCCGCCGCGCCGAGCCCCGCCGGGCCGGCGCCGACGACCACGACGTGCCGGCTCACCTGGCCTCCCTGGACTGGGTCGTGACGGCGTCGCCGTCGCGGGCGCGGCGGCGGCACGCCCGCACGTCGCGGACGCCGTTGACGGTGAGGAGGCAGTCGAAGCAGGCGCCGATCCCGCAGAACACGCCGCGCGGGGCGCCGGAGGGCCCGCGCCGCCAGGTGCGGCGGCCCGCGGCCAGCAGCACTCCGGCGAGGGTCTGGCCGGCGACGCCGTCCACGGGTTCGCCGTCCACGGTGATCCGCAGCGGGACGTCGGGGCGGCGGCCGGTCCGGTCGGCGCCGGCGGGGACGAGTCGCGCGCTCATCGGGTCTCTCCTTCGCACTGGGCGGCGGGCCGGTCCGCGCGGAACGGCGCCGCGTCGATCGCGGGGGCGCGGCCGAGCATGAGGTCGCGCAGGACGGCGGCGGTCCCGGCGGACAGGCCGATCCCGGCGCCCTCGTGGCCGGTGGCGTGCCAGAGGCCCTCCAGGTCCGGGTCGGCGCCGATCACGGGCAGGTGGTCGTCGACGTACGGGCGGAACCCCCCGTAGGCGCGCATCACCGGCACCCCGGCCAGGGACGGGAACAGCCGCAGCGCCTTGGCGGCGATGACCGACAGCACCTCGGGGCGGATCCGGTCGTCGAACCCGACCCGGCGGCGCGAGGAGCCGAGGAGGATCGTCCCCGCCCGGGTGGACTCGACGACGGCGGACGCCTGCAGGTCCCCGGCGCCGCTGCCGACCGCGGCCACGTAGTCCGCGTCGTAGACCTTGTGGAAGACGGTCGGCGGCATCGGCGCGGTCACCAGGACCTCTCCGCGGCGGGGCCGGACACCGAGCCGGACGCCGAGCCGCGCGGCGACCTCCCCCGCCCAGGGCCCGGCCGCGTTGACGACCGCGTCGGCCTCGATCGTCCCGCCGGAGGTGCGGACGCCGGTGAGGCGGCCGCCGCTGCGGACCGCGCCGAGGACCTCGCACCCGGTGCGCAGGACGGCGCCGGCGCGCACGGCGGCGGCCAGCAGGGCGACGGCGGCTCCGGCGGGCTGGACCTGGGCGTCCTCGGGGTAGTGGACGGCCTTGGCGAAGTCGCGCGTCAGGTGGGGTTCGGCGGCGGCGAGGGCGCCGGCGTCCAGGTCCTCGGCGGTGATCCCGGCCTCGCGCTGGGCTGCGGCGAACTCCGTCAGCGCCGCGGCGCCCGCCGGGGTGGTGGCGACGACGATGCCGCCCTTGGCGTCCCATTCGACGCCGCCCGCGTTCGGGTCGCCGTCCAGGATGGCGGGCCACAGCTCGCGCGACAGCCGCGCCAGTTCGAGCTCCGGGCCCGGCCCCTTGTCGGAGACCAGGATGTTGCCCTCGCCGTGGGCGGTGGTCCCGGCGGCGGGGCCGCCCCGGTCGGCGACGACGACCTCGCAGCCCGCCAGGGCCAGCTCGCGGGCGCAGGCCGCGCCGATGATCCCGGCGCCCAGCACCACGACCCGCGTCATCGACCCTCCCGTTTGCCGTTCGTTAAACCGAACGATTCTGAGAGTAAGCGCGCCACGCGCGCGCTGTCAACGCGCGGGCGGCTCCGGATTCAGGGGGTTTCCGCCAGATGGGACGGGGTGCCGGGCGAGGCGTGAAGCCGCTGGTCAGCGCTGTACTGCAGCAGCAGGACGGAGCGGACGGGCCCCTCGACCGCGGTGTAGCGGTGCGGCAGGCGCGCGTCGAAGCCGACGTAGTCGCCCGGCCCGAGCTCCACGTCCCGGTCGTCCACCCGAACGGCGAGCCGCCCGGACTGCACGACCGTGTGCTCCATCCCCACATGGCCGAGCGAGTCCTGCCGGCGGCCGGCCCTGAACTGCTGGTCGTACACCTCGAACATGGCGCCGCCGGACTCGATGCCGCGCAGCGGCCGCAGGTCGACGCCCTTCCCGCTCAGGACCTCCACCTCCGCCGCGCGCACCACCGTGAGCCCGGACGGCTCCTGGTGGTCGAGCAGGTCGGAGATGGGGACCTCCAGCGCGCGCGAGAGGCTGAACACGGTCTCGATCGTGGGGTTCCCGGCGCCCGCCTCCAGCTGGGACAGCGTCGCCTTGCCGATCTTGGACCGGCGGGACAGCTCCGACAGCGACAGGCCGAGCTCCAGCCGCGCGCGGCGCAGGTTGCCGGCCAGCACGTCCCGCACCGATTCCCCTGACGCCCCCACGCTCCCGCTCCTCGTCCGCTCGCCCGCTCACGTTCGCTCTATCGAACGGCCAGTGTACTCGGCGGCCCGGAGGGGTCAGAGCTCCACCAGCGTCCCGGCGCCGGCCTCGCGGGCGCGGCCGACGATGACGGACGCCGCCGCCGCGTCCTGCACGCCGAGGCCGACGCTGTTGTAGAAGACGAGGTCGGTCTCGGACCGCCGCCCGGCGGCGAGGCCGGCGACGATCGGGCCCAGCGGGCGCACCCGGCCGGGGTCCAGATCCCCGGCGCGCACGGCGGCCACGACGGGACCGGCGTGCTCCAGGGCGGTCGTCACGTCGTCCACCACGACCGCGGCGGCGCGGGCGAGGACCTCCCCGTCCACCTCCGCCCGGTCCGGGGCGAACGATCCGACGCTCACGACCGTGCACCCGGGGTCGAGCCACGCGCCGAGGACGACCGGCTCGGCGCTGGTGGTGGCGGTGACGACGATCTGCGCGCCCCGGACCGCCTCGCGGGCGGACGCCGCCGCCCCGACCGGCAGCTCCAGGTCCCGTGCGAGCTCGGCGGCGGCGGTGCAGGTGTCCGGATGGCGGCAGGCCACCGCCACCTCGGTGAGGGGACGCACCGCGGCCATCGCCCGCACGTGCGCGCGGCCCTGGACGCCGCAGCCGACGACCGCGAGGCGGCAGGCCCCCGGCGCCGCGAGGTGGTCGGCCGCCACCGCGCTCGCCGCCGACGTGCGCAGCGTCGTCACGGCCTCGCCCTCGATGACCGCGACGGGCCGCCCGTCCACCGGGTCAAGGACGGTCACCAGGGCCGCCACGGTCGGCAGGCCGCGCCCCGCGTTGCCCGGGGTGACGCTCCCGAACTTGGCGACCGCGCCGGCGCCGGGCAGGCGGGAGACGTAGCCGAAGGCGACGTCGCCGTCCGGGCCGTCCAGCAGCACCCGCGGCGCGAGCCGCGCCCGCCCGCGGCCGAGCGCGGCGAACGCCTCCCGCTGCGAGGCGATCGCGGCGGGCAGGTCGAACACCGCGCGCACGTCGGCCGCGGAGAGCAGCAGGACACCGGCCATGGGGAGATCCTTTCCAGGCCGCGGCCGCGCTGTCGAGTGGCGAAAGGGCAAGCGGTGCTTACCGATCAGTGCATGAGATCGCATGCTTGCCCGTCTCGACGCCCGTGCCTGGACGTTTCACGCTTTCACCATCCCGGACCACGAGGACCTGCCGGCCACGAGCGACGGAGAGCCCCGATGACTCCACTGACCCCGCGGGACCGCGGACGCCGGTTCCGGACTCTCACCGCGGCGGGTGCCGGCCTGCTGCTCGTCCCGCTCGCCGCGGCCTGCGGGTCGGGCGGCTCCGGCGGCTCGGGCGCCATCAGGATCGGTGTTCCGGCGCCGCTGAGCGGTGACTCCGCCTCGGCCGGGCAGGACATCCTCGCCGCGGCCAGGGTCGCCGCCGACGAGATCAACAAGGCCGGCGGGGTGGACGGCCGGAAGATCCAGATCGTGGAGGCCGACGACCAGTGCAGCGCCCAGCAGGGCGCGCAGGCCGCGCAGAAGCTGCTCAACAGCGGGGTCGTTGCGGTCGCCGGCGGGTACTGCTCGGGCGCGGCGGTGCCCGCGATCCCGATCTACGGCAGGCGCGGCGTCCCGTTCGTGATGGACGCCTCCACCAACCCCTCCCTCACCGACAGCGGCAAGGGCAAGGTGTTCCGCACCTGCGGGCGCGACGACAACCAGGGCCTGGTCGCGGCCAAGTTCATGACCGGACCGCTCGGGGCGAAGCGGATCGCGCTGCTGCACGACAACACCACCTACGCCAAGGGCCTCGCGGACGCCGCGGCGAACTCGGCGCGGCAGGCGGGCGGCCAGGTCGTCTACGAGAACGCGCTGCAGCCCGGCCAGTCCGACTACGGACCCGTCCTCACCAAGATCGCCTCAACGCGGCCGGACGTGCTGTACTTCACCGGCTACTTCGCCGAGGCGGGCCTGCTGATGAAGCAGCGCAAGCAGCTCGGGCTGAGGTTCGCGCTCATGGGCGGGGACGCCACGACCGACTCCACCGTGCTGAAGACGGCGGGCTCGGCGGCCGGCGGCTACATCGCCACCACCGCGCCGCTGGCCAAGGACCTGCCGGCCGCCGCGCGGTTCGTCTCGGCGTACAAGGCGGCGAACAACGCCGATCCGGGGCCGTTCTCGGTGTACGAGTACGACGCGGTGAAGGTCGTCGCGAAGGCGATCGACGACGCCGGGTCCACCCGGGGCGCCGCGATCACCGAGGCCCTCCACAAGATCAAGGACTTCCCGGGCATCACCGGGCCCATCACCTTCGACGCCAAGGGCGACCGGACCGACCCGCTCTACATCACCGTCCAGGTCCAGGGCGGCGCGTTCACCGCCTACAAGAAGCTCGACGAGAGCGGCGCCACCTGGGTGGACGCCAAGACCTCCTGATCAGGGGCCCGATGAGCGAATTCGTCCAGTACCTCGTGAACGGCCTGACGATCGGGGCCTTCCTCGCGCTGATCGCGCTGGGCTACTCGATGATCTACGGGGTGGTCCGGCTGATCAACTTCGCGCACGGCGACGTGTTCATGATCGGCGCCTTCGCCGGGTTCGGGACGCTGACCGCGCTCGGCGCGAGCGGCGGGATGGCGCTGCCCGCCGTCCTGCTCGCCGTCGTGGTCGGCGCGCTGACCACCGGCGCCATCGGGACCGGGATCGCCAGGGTCGCCTACGTGCCGCTGCTGTCGTCGCCGCGCCTGGCGCTGCTGATCGCCGCGATCGGGGTGTCGCTGGCGCTGGAGGAGGGCGTCAAGGTGCTCACCGACGCCCGGTTCAAGTCCTACCCCCACGCCCTGGACGGCGGCCGGATCCTCAGCGGCGTCGTCCACGTCACCTGGGGGCAGCTCGTCCTGGTCGTGCTGTCGGTCGCGCTGATGGCGGCGCTGTGGCTGTTCGTCACCCGGACCGTGACGGGGACCGCGATGCGCGCGCTGGCGATGGACCGCGACGCGGCCCGGCTCCAGGGGATCGACGTGGAGCGGCTGATCCTGGCGACGTTCTTCATCGGCTCGCTGCTCGCGGGCGCCGCGGGCGTCATGTACGGGCTGTACTACGTTCAGATCAGCTTCGGCATGGGCTTCCTCATCGGGCTGCGCGCGTTCACCGCCGCGGTGCTCGGCGGCATCGGCAACCTGCCGGGGACGATGGTCGCGGGCGTGTGCATCGGCCTCGTGCAGTCGTTCTCCGCCGGGTACGTCTCGTCCCGCTGGACGGACGTCATCATCTTCGGGCTGCTGATCGCGGTGCTGGCGCTGAGGCCCACCGGCCTGTTCGGCGAGCGCGTCGTGGAGCGGGCGTGAGGGCGCCGCGCCCCGCGGGCGGGGAGGCGGCCGTCCGGTACGGCGGCTGGCCGCTGCTCGTCGCGCTCGCGCTCGCCGCCGGGCAGACCCTCGACGACTACGCGCTGACCGTCGCCGGGACGATCCTGGTCTACGCGATCCTCGGGCTGGGGATCAACATCGTCGTCGGGTACGCGGGCCTGCTCGACCTCGGGTTCGCCGCGTTCTTCGCGATCGGCGCGTACGCCTCCGGGCTGCTGACGCTGAAGCTGGGGTGGGGCTTCTGGGCGACGCTGCCGGTCGCGGTCGCCGCCGCGGCGGTGGCCGGGGCGGTCATCGGGTACCCGACGCTGCGGCTGCGCAGCGACTACCTCGCGATCGTCACGCTCGGCTTCGGAGAGATCATCCGGATCGCGGTCATCAACCTGGAGGTCACCGGGGGCCCGAACGGGCTGACCGGGATCCCCCCGGCGACGGTCGGCGGGCGGGAGATCGTCACGCCGCGGGACTTCTTCCACCTCGCGCTCGCGTTCTTCGTCGTCGTGCTGGCCGCGACGGCGCTGCTGGCCCGGTCGCGGCTCGCCTACGCCTGGCGCGCCGTCCGGGCCGACGACACCGCCGCCGAGGCGGTCGGCGTCCCGGCGCGGCGGGTGAAGCTGCTGGCGTACGTGCTGGGCGCGATGACCGGGGCCGTCGCGGGCCCGCTCAACGCCGCGCAGCTCGGCACCGTGGACCCCTCCAGCTTCACGTTCCTGACCTCGCTGATGATCCTGCTCGTGGTGATCATCGGCGGGATGGGCAGCCGGCCCGGCGTCGTGGTCGGCGCCGTGGTGATCGTCGCGCTGCCGGAGGCGCTGCGGACCGTCCAGGAGTACCGGGGCCTGTTCTTCGCGCTGCTGCTCATCGCGATCGTGCTCCTGCGGCCGCAGGGCGTGTGGCCGTACCGGCCGCGCCGCCTGCGCCTCCCGGCGGAGGCGGGGCCCGCGCCCGGGCCCGCGGCGGCGCGCGGCACGCTGCTGGAGGTGGACGGCCTGACCCGCCGCTTCGGCGGCGTCACCGCCGTCGAGGGGCTCGCCCTGCGCGCGGACGCCGGGCAGGTCGTCAGCGTGATCGGCCCGAACGGCGCGGGCAAGACCACCGCGTTCAACTGCGTCACCGGGATGATCGCGCCGTCGGCCGGGACGGTCGTGCTCGCCGGGCGGGACGTGCGCGGCCTCGCCCCGCACCGGGTCGCCGCCGCCGGCCTCGCGCGCACCTTCCAGAGCATCCGGCTGTTCGAGGAGATGACCGTCGCCGAGAACGTGCTGATCGGCCGGTTCGCCCGCGACCGGGCCCTGCTGCGGCCGCTGTCGCGCGCCGACCTCGACGCGGTCCGCCGCTGCCTGGACTTCGTCGGGCTGCTGGAGGCCGCCGACCGCCCGGCGGGCGGGCTCGCCTACGGCGACCGGCGCCGGCTGGAGATCGCGCGGGCGCTCGCGGGCGACCCCCGCGTCCTGCTGCTGGACGAGCCCGCCGCGGGCGCGAACCCGACCGAGAAGCGGGCGCTGATGGGGCTGATCTCGCGCATCGGCGCGCTCGGCGCCGCCGTGGTGCTGATCGAGCACGACGTCGCGCTGGTCATGTCGATCTCCGACCGGGTGACGGTGCTGGAGCACGGGCGGACGATCGCGGCGGGGCCGCCGGCGGAGATCCAGGAGGACCAGCGGGTCATCGCCGCCTACCTCGGCGTGCCGGACGACCCGGAGACCGACCTGGCCGCGGAGGTGCTGGGGTGACGCTTCTGCGGGTGAGCGACCTGCGCAGCCGGTACGGCCAGGTCGAGGCGCTGTCCGGGATCTCCTTCGAGGTCGGCGAGGGCGAGATCGTCGCGCTGCTCGGCAGCAACGGCGCGGGCAAGACCACCGCGCTGCGGACCGTCACGGGCCTGCACCGGGCCCGGTCCGGGCGGGTCGAGTTCGGCGGCCGCGACATCACCCGGCTCGCCGCGCACCGGGTCGTCGCGGCCGGGCTCGGGCACGTCCCGGAGGGGCGGCGCGTGTTCCCCGCGCTGACCGTCGCCGAGAACCTGCTGCTCGGCGGGTACCTGCGGCGCCGCGACCGGGCGCTCGTCGCGGCCCGCCGGGACGAGGTCTACGCCAGGTTCCCGCGCCTCGGCGAGCGGCGCGCGCAGCCGGCCGGGCTGCTGTCGGGCGGCGAGCAGCAGATGCTCGCGATCGGCCGGGCGCTGATGCTGCGGCCGCGCCTGCTCGCCCTCGACGAGCCGACGATGGGGCTGGCGCCGCGGACGGCGCAGCAGGTGCTGCGGGTCGTCCGGGAGATCCGCGACCAGGGCGCCGCGATCCTGATCGTCGAGCAGAACGCCCACCAGACGCTCCGCCTCGCCGACCGCGCCTACGTCCTGGAGACCGGCCGGATCGTGCTGGACGGCCCGGCGTCCGCGCTCGCCGGGGACGACCGGGTGAAGGCCGCCTACCTGGGCGGCGACCCGGTCATCGACGCGACGTGAGCAGCGCGCGCGCCGCGTCCTCGATCGCGGCCTCCGACAGCAGGACGTGGGAGGCGGCGTCTCCCAGCGGGATGAAGCTGTCCTCGCTCGTGACCCTGGCCGCGCGCCCTTCGAAGCCGACGTCGGCGAGCGCGGTCAGGACGCCCTCCGAGACGCCCCCGGTGCGGCGCGTCTCGTCCGCGACCAGGACGGCCCCGGTGGCGCGGGCCTCGCGCAGCAGGTCCTCGACCGGGAGCGGGGCCAGCCAGCGCAGGTCGAGCACCCGGCACCGGACGCCCCCGGCCTCCAGGCGGCGGGCCGCCCGCAGGCTCATCCGCAGGCCGTTGGCGAAGGTGACGACGGTGAGGTCGCCGCCGTCCCCGTAGGTGCGGGCGCGGCCGATCGGGACCGTCCCGCCGGCCGGGGCCAGCCATCCGCCGTCGCCGTCGTCGTGAAGGTCGCGCACGTGGTAGAGCGCGATCGGCTCCAGCATCACGCACACGCGCCCGTCGCGCCCGGCGGCGTCCGCGCAGGCGCGCAGCATCCCCGCGGCGTCGTCGGGCCGGGCCGGCGACGCGATGACGAGCCCCGGGATGTCGCGCAGGGCGGCGACGGCGTTGTCGTTGTGGAAGTGGCCGCCGAACCCCTTCTGGTAGGCGTAGCCCGCGATCCGCACGACCATCGGGTTGCGGTACCGGCCGGAGGAGAAGAACGGCAGCGTCGCCGCCTCCCCCCGGATCTGGTCGGCGGCGTTGTGCAGGTAGGCGAGGTACTGGATCTCCGGGACCGGCAGCATCCCGGCGGTCCCGAACCCGAGCGCGAGGCCGAGGACCGACTGCTCGTCCAGGATCGTGTCGAACACCCGGGCCGCCCCGGCCCGCCTCATCAGCCCGCGCGTGACCCCGTAGACGCCGCCCTTGCGCGCCACGTCCTCGCCGAAGACGAGCATGCCGGGCCGCTCGTCCAGCAGGTCGCCGAGCGTCCGGTTGACCGCCTGCGCCAGCGTGACCGGCTCCCCCTCCGCGGCCACCGCTCCCCCTCCGCGGGCGGTGGAGCGGAGCGGCGCCATGACCTGCGCGGCGGACGCCAGGCGCGGGGCGCCCGCGACGCTCTCCGCCAGCGCCATGACCTCCGCGCGCTTGGCCTCGTAGAGGCCGACGACGTCCTCCGCGGTCGCGACTCCGCGGTCGACGAGGAGGCGCGCGGTCCGCAGGAGCGGGTCGCGCTCCAGGTCGGCCGCCATCTCGGCGAAGGTCCGGTACGCCGACTCGACGTCGGAGCCGGCGTGGCCCATCAGCCGGACGGTCCGCAGGTGCAGGAACGCGGGACGGCGGCGTTCGCGGACCCAGTCGGCCGCCCGCGCCGCCGCGGCGTGGGCGTCGGCGAGGTCGCAGCCGTCCGCGTGGAAGTAGGCGAGGCCGGGCCGCGAGCCGTAGGCGGCACGGATCCAGCCGGGCGCCGTGCGGACGCTGATGCCGATCCCGTTGTCCTCGCAGACGAGCAGGAGCGGCAGGGGAAGGCCCTGGTAGCCGCAGTTGACGGCCGCGTTGACGGCGCCGGCGGCGGTGGAGTGGTTGGCGGAGGCGTCCCCGAAGCTGCACACGGTGACGGCGTCGCGCGGCCACGGCGAGTCCAGGCCGAGCCGGGCGGCACGTTCGATCGCGAAGGCCACGCCGAGCGCGCGCGGGAAGTGCGAGGCGATGGTGGAGGTCTGCGGGATCACGTTCAGCGGGCGGCTGCCGAACACCTTGTGGCGCCCACCCGCGATCGGTTCCTCGGCGGCGGCGACCAGCCCGAGCAGGACGTCGCGGAGCGGGTCGCCGCCGGGGACCTGGCGTGCCCGCTCCAGGAAGAACGCGCCCGACCGGTAGTGCAGGAGCGCCGGGTCGTCCGGGCGGAGGGCGGCCGCGACGGCCGCGTTGCCCTCGTGCCCGGCCGAGCCGATCGTGTAGAAGCCGTGGCCCTGCGCCTGGAGGCGCCGGGCGGCGAGGTCCAGGTGCCGGCTGCCTAGCTGCGCGTCGAACAGCTCCAGGCAGCGCTCGCCGGTGAGCGCGCCAGGCGGAGCGGGCGCGCCGGAGGGCGCCAGGGTCGCGGCCGTCTCGAGGAAGTGGACGTCGGCGGGCTCGGGCATGCGTGCTCCTGGGTGCGGATCGGGACGCGTGTCGAGCATCGGACGCCGCCCGGCCGAGGCCAAGCCGCGCGAGGCCGCGAACCGGTGGGGAGTTGGCCAAGGATCGCTTAACGACGCCCCCGGGAGAGCCTCAGCCCGGCTTGGCCTCGCGGTAAGGAAGCCGCGCTCTGCCCGATCTTGGCGCGGGCGGGCGGCCCGTTCAGGCTGGGAGCGTGCTCTCCTCCGTCATCGGCGGCGCCCGGATCCCGGCGGGGCCGCGCTCGTACCGTTCCACCGACCCGTCCCGCACGTCCGAGACGGTCGCGGAGGTGTCCCTCGCGGACGCCGGCGACCTGGTGCGCGCCTGCCGGGCCGCCCGCGAGGCGCAGGACGCCTGGCGCGACGTGCCGGCGCCCGTCCGCGGGCAGGCGGTCGCCGCGGTCGGCCGGCTCGTCGAGGCCAACAAGGCGGCCCTCGCCGCGCTCGTCACCCGGGAGGTCGGCAAGCCCCGCGCCGAGGCCCTCGGCGAGGTCCAGGAGATCGCCGACACCTGCGCGTTCTTCCTCGGGGAGGGGCGGCGGCTGTACGGGCAGACCGTCCCGTCCGAGATGCCCGACAAGCAGCTGTTCACCTTCCGGGACCCGGTCGGCGTCGTCACCGTCGTCACGGCGGGGAACTTCCCGGTCGCGGTGCCGTCCTGGTACATCGTCCCCGCGCTGCTGTGCGGTAATGCGGTGGTGTGGAAGCCCGCCGAGTACGCGGCGGCCTGCGCCGACGCGTTCTACGAGCTGTTCGCCCACGCGGGGCTGCCGGACGGCGTCCTCAACGTGGTCCACGCCGACGGCGCCGAGACCTTCCGCGGCCTGGAGCGGGCGCTGGACGAGGGGCTCGTCGACAAGGTCGGCTTCACCGGCTCCACGGAGGTCGGCGCGCGGATCGGGGAGCTGTGCGGCCGCCACCTCCAGACGCCGTGCCTGGAACTCGGCGGCAAGAACCCGATGGTCGTCGCCGAGGACGCCGACCTGCCGCTCGCCGTCGAGGGCGCCCTGTTCTCGGGGTTCGGGACGGCCGGGCAGCGCTGCACTTCCCTCGGGACCGCGATCGTCCACGAGTCGGTGCACGGCGAGTTCGTGCGGCTGCTGGACGAGGCGGTGCGCGCCGCGCCCGTCGGCGACCCGGCGGGCGACGTGCTATTCGGGCCGCTGATCAGCGAGCGGTTCGCGGACGGCTTCGAGAAGGCGCTCGGCTGGATCGGGCCGGGCCACACCGTGCACGGGTCGTCGGCCACCGGGCGGATCACGGCGGCCGCGCCGCGGGAGGGCTTCGCCGGGGACCCGGAGGCGGGGCTGTTCTACCACCCCGTGATCGTCGACGGGGTGGGGCCCGGCGACGCGCTGTTCACGCACGAGGCGTTCGGGCCGATCGTCGGCGTCGCCGCCTACCGGACCCTGGACGAGGCGATCGCCCTCGCCAACGCCCCCGGCTACGGCCTGTCCGCCTCGATCTACACCGGCGACCCGGCGAAGGTCTTCGCGTTCCGCCGGCGGATCTCGGCCGGGATGGTGAGCGTCAACAACTCCACCTCCGGCGCGGAGGCGCACCTGCCGTTCGGCGGGAACGGGCGCTCGGGCAACGGCAGCCGCCAGTCGGGCATGTGGGTGCTGGACCAGTTCACCCGCTGGCAGTCGATGAACTGGGACACCTCGGGGCGGCTGCAGAAGGCGCAGATGGACGTCCTGGAGATCGCCCCCGACCTCGGCTTCCGGCTGTAGGGGGCGGCCGTGGGGACCGAGGCGGAGACGGAGGCCGACGTCGTCGTCATCGGCGGCGGCGTGATGGGGACGAGCATCGCCTTCCACCTCGCCGAGGCGGGCGTGCGGCGCGTGGTCCTCGTCGAGCGGGACGCGCTCGGGTCGGGCTCGACGTGCAAGGCGGCGGGCGGGGTGCGGGCCCAGTTCTCCGACGAGGTCAACATCCGGCTCGGCGCCCGCAGCCTGGAGGCGTTCGCCCGGTTCTCCCGCCGGCCCGGCCAGGAGATCGACCTGCACCGCGTCGGGTACCTGTTCCTGCTGTCGCGGCCCGAGGACGTCGCGGCGTTCGAGTCGGGCGTGGCCCTGCAGAACGAGCTGGGCGTCCCGAGCCGGATGGTCTCGGTCGCGGAGGCCCGCCGGCTGTCGCCGCTGATCGTCCCCGACGGGCTGCTGGCCGCCGCGTTCTCCCCCGACGACGGGCACTGCACGCCGGAGTCGGTCGTCCTCGGGTACGCGACGGGCGCGCGGCGGCACGGCGCGGTGATCCGCACCGGCTGCGAGGTCGTCGGCATCGAGACCGGCGGCGGTGAGATCAGGGCCGTCCGGACCACGCGGGGGCGCATCCGCACGCCCGCCGTCGTCTGCGCGGCCGGGGCCTGGTCGGCGGCCGTCGGGCGGATGGCCGGCGTCGACCTCCCGGTCGAGCCGCTGCGCCGCCAGATCGTCTTCACCGGGCCGCTCCCGGACCTGCCGCGCCCGGTGCCGATGACGATCGACTTCGCGACGTCGTTCTACTTCCACGCGGAGGGCGAGGGCCTGATGCTCGGCATGTCCGATCCCGACGAGCGCCCCGGATTCCGGCTGAGCCGGTCCGACGCGTGGCTCCCCCGGCTCGCCGAGGCGATCGGCGCCCGGGCGCCGCGCCTGCTCGACGCCGGCCTGACCGGCGGCTGGGCCGGCCTCTACGAGATGACGCCCGACCACAACGCGCTCATCGGCGAGGACGCGTCGGTGTCGCGGTTCCTCTACGCGGCCGGCTTCTCCGGCCACGGCTTCCTCCAGGGCCCGGCGGTCGGCGAGGTCGTCCGCGACCTGTACCTCGGCCGCGCGCCCTTCACCGACGTCGCCCCCCTGAACGCCGCGCGCTTCGCCGGCGACGCCCTGCGCCCGGAGAACAACTGTGTCTGACGTGCTCGCGATGATGGACGAGTGGGGCCCCGAGCGGGTCGTGTGCGTCTCCGACGCCCGGACCGGGATGCGGGGCGTGCTCGTCATCGACAACACCGCCCGCGGCATGGGCAAGGGCGGCATGCGGATGAGCCCGTCGGTGACGGTCGCGGAGGTGGCGCGGCTCGCCCGGGTGATGACCTACAAGTGGGCGGGCGTCGACCTGTTCTTCGGCGGCGCCAAGGCCGGGATCGCGGCGGACCCCGCGTCGTCCGACCGGGAGGCGGTCCTGCGCGCGTTCGTGCGGGCGCTGGCGCAGGAGATCCCCCGCCGGTACGTGGCGGGCCTCGACATGGGGCTGTCGGAGCGGGACGCGGCGATCGTCCAGGACGAGCTGGACGACCGGGGCGCGGCCGTCGGCACCCCGCACGTCCTCGGCGGCATGCCCTACGACGAGCTGGGCGTGACCGGCTTCGGTGTCGCGGAGGCGGCCGACGCCGCCGCCCGGCACGCGGGAATGTCCCTGCGGGGCGCGCGCGTCGCGGTGCAGGGGTTCGGCGCGGTCGGGCACGCGGCGGCGCGGCGCCTGGACGAGCTAGGCGCGGCGGTCGTGGCGGTCTCGACCGTGCACGGCGCGCTGCACGACCCGGACGGCCTGGACGTCGGGCGGCTCCTCGCCCTGCGCGCCGAGGCGGGCGACGCGGCGGTGCGGGAGTACGGCGGGCGGCTGCTGCCCCCCGGCGCCGAGCTGTCGGTCCCGGCCGACGTCCTCGTCCCGGCCGCGCTCCAGGACGTCATCGACGAGGAGGCGGCCGCCGACGTCCGGGCGTCGATCGTGGTGGAGGGCGCGAACCTGCCCACCGGGCGGGCGGCGCAGCGCGTCCTCGCCGAGCGCGGCGTGACGGTCGTGCCGGACTTCGTCGCCAACGCGGGCGGCGTCGTCGCGGCGGCGTTCGCGATGGACGCCCGCTACTCGGCGTTCCGCCCCGACCCGGACACGGTGTTCGCCGCGGTCTCGGCGAAGATGCGCGACAACACCGGCCGGGTCCTCGACGCGGCCCGCGCGCAGGGCACGACGACGCACGAGGCCGCCGTCGCGCTCGCCCAGGAGCGCGTCCGCGCGGCGATGGAGCTCAAGGGCCGGTGGCGCCCCCGACCTCGCTCTGGACGCCCCGGGCGACCTCGATGAGGCCGCGCATGGCGTCCTTGACGAGCGGGTTGGTGTTGGTGGCGCGGCGCAGCACGGTGACGTGCCGCCGCGGGCTGCGGCGGCTGAGCCGCAGCGTCCTCAGCCCCGGCGCGGGGACGCAGCCGAGCGCCGGGACGAGCGCGATGCCGAGACCGCAGCCGACCAGCCCGCACACCACGGCGTAGTCGTTGCTGCGGAACGCGATGTCGGGGACGAACCCGGCGGTGCCGCACAGCCGCAGCAGCGCCTGCGCGCCCGCGCTCTCCGGGCGGCTCGCGATCCACGTCTCCGACCGCAGGTCGCGGAGCCGGACGGTGCGGCCCCCGGCGAGGGGGTGGTCCCGCGGGACGCACAGCACCAGGTTCTCGTCCATCACCGGCGTCTCCACGATCTGGTCGGGCCAGGTGCGCGGGAACAGGTCGTACCGGTACGCGAGCTGGAGGTCGAGGTCGCCGTCGAGCAGCTCGGGCAGCAGCTCGTCCGGCTCGCCCTCGGCCAGCGTGATGTCGATGCCGGGCCGCACCCGCGACAGCTCCGCCAGCACCCGCGGCAGGATCCGGGCGCTGGCGGTCGGGAAGCTGCCGAGCTGCAGGGCGCCGCGCTCGCCGCTGGCGACCGTGCGCAGCTCCCGCTCCAGGGTGTCGAGGGCCGACAGCACGTCGTTGCCCTTGCTGACCATCAGGAACGCGGCGCTCGTCGGGCGCACGCTGCGCGCCCGGCGCTCGAACAGCACCAGGCCGCAGGCGCGCTCCAGCGCGGCGATCTGCTGGGAGACGGCGGACGCGGTGTAGCCGAGGTTGCGGGCCGCGTCCGCGAACGAGCCGGTGCGGACGACCTCGCGCACGGTCTGGATGTGCAGGGGACTGATCATGGGCGCACCCCGTTCAGCGCTGAACGTGACCGTCTCCCCCGCAGACGCCTCCCCTCATGCGTATCATCCCGCGGGCCGGGCCCCCAGGCCCGAAGATCAGTCGTGCCGCGGGCGCTTGGCCACCAGCGTCAGGACGTCGTACTTGGCGACCGAGGCCCCCTCCTGGTTCGTGACGTCGGTGTCCCAGCGGACCTCGCCGTAGTCGGCGCCCTCGCGCGGCGAGATCTGCTTGGCCGTCAGGGTGACGGTCAGCTCGTCGCCCGGCTTGACGGGCGTGAGGAACCGGAGGTTCTCCAGGCCGTAGTTCGCCAGGACGGGCCCCGGGGACGGCTCCACGAACAGCCCGGCCGCGAACGACACGACGAGGTAGCCGTGGGCGACGCGCCCGCCGAAGAACGGGTTCGCCGCGGCGGCCTCCTCGTCCGTGTGGGCGTAGAAGGTGTCGCCGGTGAACTCGGCGAAGTGCTCCACGTCGTCGAGGGTGACGACCCGGGGGCCGCCGACGGCGGTGTCGCCGACGCGCAGGTCCTCCAGGTGCTTGCGGAACGGGTGGACGTCGGTGACGGTCCGGTCGGTGCCGGGGACCCAGCGCCCGGTGATGGAGGTGAGCATCGCCGGCCCGGCCTGGACGGCGGTGCGCCGCATGTGGTGCACCACCCCGCGGATCCCGCCCATCTCCTCGCCGCCGCCGGCCCGCCCGGGGCCGCCGTGGACGAGGGCGGGCAGCGGCGAGCCGTGCCCGGTCGACTCCTGGGCGTCCTCGGCGTTCAGCACGAGCAGCCGGCCGTGCCACGGCGCGGCGCCGAGCACGACCTTCCGGGCGAACTCCTCGTCGCCGGTCACGACCGACCCGGCGAGGCTGCCGCGCCCGCGCGCGGCGAGCTCGACGGCCTGCTCGGCGCCCTCGTAGGGCATCAGGGTGCTGACCGGCCCGAACGCCTCGACCTCGTGCGGCTCGGCGCGGCCCGCGTCGTCGGCGCGCAGCAGGACCGGGGAGATGAACGCGCCGCGCTCGGCGTCCGCGCCCACGACCTCGACCCGCTCGGGGTCGCCGAACACGACGCTGCCCGCGTCCATGAGGGCCTTCAGGGAGCGCCGCACCTCCTCGCGCTGGTCGAGCGTGGCGAGGGCGCCCATCCGCACGGACGGGTCGGACGGGTTCCCGACCGTGACCTTCGCCAGCCGTTCCCGGACGGCCTCGGCGACGTCGTCGATCAGGGCGGCGGGGACGAGCGCTCGGCGGATCGCCGTGCACTTCTGGCCCGCCTTCACGGTCATCTCCGTGGCGAGCTGCCTGACGTAGAGGTCGAACTCCTTCGTGCCGGGCGTCGCGTCCGGCCCGAGGACCGAGCAGTTCAGCGAGTCGGCCTCGGCGTTGAACCGCACCGCGTTCCCCACGATGACGGGGTGGGTGCGCAGGAGCCGGGCGGTGGACGCCGAACCGGTGAACCCGACGATGTCCTGCTCGGTGAGGTGGTCGAGGAGGTCGCGGGGCTCGCCGCAGACCATCTGCACCGAGCCCTCGGGCAGGATCCCGGCCTCGACGATCAGCTCGACCAGCCGGGCGGTCAGGTAGGCGGTCTGGCTCGCCGGCTTGATCAGGCTCGGCACCCCCGCGAGGAACGCGGGCGCGAGCTTCTCCAGCGGGCCCCACACCGGGAAGTTGAACGCGTTGATCTGCACCGCGACGCCGCGCGACGGCGTGCACAGGTGCTGCCCGACGAACGTCCCGCCCTTGCCGAGCGGCTCCACGTCGCCCTCGACGAGCACCGTGTCGTTCGGCAGTTCGCGCTTGCCCTTGCTCGCGTAGGCGAACAGGACGCCGATGCCGCCGTCGACGTCGAACTTCGAGTCGTTCAGCGTCGCGCCCGTCATGGCCGACAGGGCGTACAGCTCCTCGCGGTGCTCCCGCAGGTGGGACGCGACCGCCTTCAGCAGGGCCGCGCGCTGGTGGAACGTCAGCTCCCGCAGCACCGGGCCGCCGACGGACCGCCCGTACTCCAGGGCGGCGCCCATGTCGACCCCCGCCGAGGAGATCCGGGCGACCTCCTCCCCGGTGACGGCGTCGTGCAACGGCGCCCCCTCCTCCTCCGGGGCACGCCAGGAACCCGACACATAACTGCGCAGCACGACCACTGGGACCTCCTCGTCCAGATCTCAGACCATTCTTGCCACTTCACAGCCCCCTTCACCCTCGCAGACATGACAGTCGGGGCCTCGTTCCTTTGTGTACTCCCGCGCCGCCGCCGCCCGCCGCCGCGGTCGGTGACGCGGTCGGTGACGCGGATCACCCTCGGGGGGAGGACGGTCCCGACGGCGGCCGACGCCGCGTCCGGTGAGCCGCTTGTCCTGAAATACTCCTGACCATGACCTTCGTGGCAGACAGTGAGCGATACGAGCGGCTCCCCTACCGGCGGTGCGGGCGGAGCGGGTTGAGGCTCCCGGCGATCTCGCTGGGCCTGTGGCACAACTTCGGCGACGACCGGCCGCTGGACGTCCAGCGGGCCATCCTGCGGCGCGCGTTCGACCTCGGCGTCACCCACTTCGACCTCGCCAACAACTACGGCCCGCCGTACGGGTCCGCGGAGACCAACTTCGGCCGGATCCTGCGCGAGGACCTCGCCCCGTACCGGGACGAGATCATCATCTCGACCAAGGCCGGGTACGACATGTGGCCGGGCCCGTACGGCGAGTGGGGGTCGCGCAAGTACCTGCTCGCGAGCCTCGACCAGTCGCTGCGCCGGATGGGCGTCGACTACGTCGACATCTTCTACAGCCACCGCTTCGACCCGGAGACGCCGCTGGAGGAGACGATGGGGGCGCTGGACCGGGCCGTCCGGTCCGGCAAGGCCCTCTACGCCGGGATCTCGTCCTACTCCCCCGAGCGCACCGCCGAGGCGGCGGCGATCCTGCGGGAGATGGGGACCCCGCTGCTCATCCACCAGCCGTCCTACTCGATGCTCAACCGCTGGATCGAGGGCGGGCTGCTCGACACGCTCGACCGGGAGGGCGCCGGCTGCATCGCGTTCTCACCGCTGGCGCAGGGGATGCTGACCGGCAAGTACCTCGACGGGGTCCCGGAGGGCTCCCGGGCGAGCAGGGGGACGTCGCTGTCCACCAGCCTGCTCACCGAGGACAACCTGCGGCACGTGCGGACGCTGAACCGGATCGCCGAGGGGCGCGGGCAGTCGCTCGCCCAGATGGCGCTGGCCTGGTCGCTGCGGGACGGCCGGGTCACCTCGGCGCTGATCGGCGCGAGCAGCGTCGCGCAGCTGGAGGAGAACCTCGCCGCCCTCGACCGGCTCGACTTCACCCCGGACGAGCTGGCCGCGATCGACCGGGACGCCGTCGAGGCGGGGATCAACATCTGGGCGGCCTCCAGCGCGGGCTGACCTGCGGGTCGACCGGGACGGCGCGTGCATCGACCGGGCGTGACGGGGCACGAGCGCCCTATGGAAGAGATGACGCTGAGGAGCGCCGCGTTCCGCGACCACACGCTCATGCCGTCGGACTACTCCCACGACAGCGGGGACCTCTCGCCGCCGCTGGAGTGGTCCCCCGCGCCCGAGGAGGTCGTGGAACTGGCGCTGGCGTGCGAGGACCCCGACGCCCCGGCCGGCACGTTCGCGCACTGGCTGCTCGCCGGCATCGACCCGGTGACCACCGGCCTGGACGCCGGGGAGCGGCCGACCGGCGCCGTCCTCGGGCGCAACGACTACGGCTCCGAGGGCTACGGCGGGCCGAAGCCCCCGGCGGGCGACGACCCGCACCGGTACTTCTTCCGGCTGTACGGGCTGGCGGAGCCGTCCGGGCTGCGCGACGGCTTCACCGCCGAGGACCTGCGCACCGCCGTCGAGGACAAGGTCGTCGCGTCGGGGACGCTCGTCGGCACCTACGCCAGGTGAGCCGTGGGCGGCACCGGAGCGGACGGGCCCGGGCGGCACGAGCCCGACCGGAACGAACCTGACCGGAACGAGCCTGACCGGAACGAACCCGAGCGGCACGAGCCCGAACTCGGCGAGCCCGAGCGGCACGACATCGGCCGGAAGGACCCGGGCTGGCACGGCCCCGGGTCGCACGGGCCGTACCCGCACGAGCAGCCGCGCGGGGACGAGCCCCTGACCGCGCGCAGCCCGCTGCTCCTGCGGGCGGTGCTGTCCACGGCCGCGCTGGTCGGCGCGGTCGCCGCCGCGATCGTGTTCACGGTGGACGCCTCCGGCGGCGGCTCCATGACCGCGGCGGGCATCTGCGCGGCGGTCGCCGTCATCGCCGCCGTCGACCTCGTGGTGATCGCGCGGCGTGCCCGCCACTGAGCCCGGCGCCGCTCAGTGCCGGTGGTCGGTGGCCGCGGCCCCGGGATCGGCGAGCAGCCGGCCGATCCGGTCCCGGCTCTCCTCGTCGGCCGGCGTGTAGGCGACGAGCCGCGCGTTCGGCGACGCGGTGATGTCCATGCTCGTGGTGCGGGTGCGGATCTCGCCGACGGCGCTGTGCCGGAAGACCTTGGCGCTCGGCCCCGGCAGCGCCACGTCGTGGGACGCCCACAGCCGGGCGAACAGGGGACTGGCCGCCTGAAGGCGCCGGACGAGGTCCTTCCAGCCCGGTTCGTCCAGATGCCTGCTGTACCGGTGCCGGAAGACGGCGACGTGGTCGGACGCCGTGTCCTCCAGGTTCACGACCGGGTTGCAGCACGGCGGCAGCGTGAACATCTTCCACAGCGTGTTGCGCTCGCACGGCGGGGCGTTCACGAGGTGCGGGAAGATCGCGGCGAAGGCGGCGTTCCAGGCCAGGATGTCGGAGCGGGCGTTGACCACGGCCGCGGGCAGCGGCACGAGCGCGTCCAGGATCCCCTGGACGTCCTCGGGCAGGCTCTCGGCCTGCTCCTCGACCGCCGCGTCGGGGACGTCGGCCAGCCGGTACAGGTGCTCGCGCTCGGCTCCGTCGAGCCGCAGGGTGCGCGCCACCGCGTCCAGCACCTGGGTGCTGGCGTTGATCGGGCGGCCCTGCTCCAGCCACGTGTACCAGGTGACGCCGACTCCGGCGAGCTGGGCGACCTCCTCGCGGCGCAGGCCGGGCGTGCGGCGCCGCGGGCCCGGGGGCATCCCCACGTCCTCGGGGCTGATCCGCTCGCGCCGGCTGCGCAGGAACGCCGCCAGCTCCGTGCGGCGGCGCGGACCCGCGCCGCCGCGGCGGGCGGCGGGCGCGGCGGGCGGACTCGTCATCGTCACTCCCCCAGCCTGCCTCGGGCGGGCGTGCTCTTCCAGGTGCTGTCAGTACCAGTATCGGCAGGCTCTCGTTACCGGTACCGGCGCGCCCCCACCCTCGTACACATGACACAGACAACCGACCTGCGCGGGACCGTTCCCGACCGGGGGTCGCGGAACGGATCCGGCGGGCTCGCGCTCGCCGTCATCCTGCTCGGCCAGTTCATGGCCATCCTCGACGTGAACATCGTCAACGTGGCCCTCCCGACGATGCGCGCGGACCTGCACGCCTCGGGCGCGGGGCTCCAGCTGATCGTGGCGGGCTACATCATCTCCTACGCGGTGCTGCTGATCACGGGCGCGCGGCTCGGCGGCATCGCGGGCCACCGCCGCCTGTACCACCTCGGCCTCGCGTCCTTCACGGTCGCGTCGCTGGCGTGCGGGCTGGCGCCGTCCACCGGGACGCTGGTGGTGTGCCGCTTCCTTCAGGGCGCGGGCGCGGCGATGCTGACCCCGCAGGTGATGTCGATGATCCAGCGGGACTTCACCGGCGCCGCCCGGGGGCGGGCGCTCGGCCTCTACTCCGCCGTCATCGCGGGCGGCGTCGTCGTCGGGCAGGCGGCCGGGGGCCTGCTGGTCGGCGCGGACCTGCTCGGGACGGGCTGGCGGGCGGTCTTCCTCGTCAACGTGCCGATCGGCGCCGCGCTGCTGCTCGCGGGGCCGCGCGTGCTGCCCCGCGACGAGCCCGCGCCCCGGACGCGCCCGCTGCGGGCCGAGCTGGACCTCCCGGGCGTGTTCACGCTGGCCCCCGCGGTGCTGCTGCTCGTCGTCCCGCTGATCATGGGGCACGAGCTGGGCTGGCCGCTGTGGGGCTGGGCGGCGCTGGCCGCCAGCGCCGCGTTCGCCGCGGTCTTCGTGGCCGTGGAGCGGCGCGTGGCGGCCGCGGGCGGGCGTCCGCTGGTCTCGCCCCGGGTGCTGCGCGCCCCGCTGCTGGTCCCGGCCTGCGTGGCGATCGTGTTCGGCCCGGCGAGCTGGTCGTCGTTCCTGTTCACCACCACGCTGCACCTGCAGGGCGACCTGCGGATGTCCCCCCTGGAGTCGGGGCTGGCGTTCGTGCCCTGCGTCACCGCGTTCGGGCTGGTCGGGCTGAACTGGCAGCGGCTGCCGGCCCGCTGGCACCGGCGCGCCGTCCCGGCCGGGTTCGCCGTGGCGGGGGCGGGCTACCTGTGCGTCGGCCCCCTCGCGGGAGGCGGCCTCGCCTACGAGGCGCTCACCGCGGTCATCGGGTTCGGGCTCGGGGTGATGCCGATCATCATGACGACCGCGCTGCGGCACGTCGCGCCGGGTGACGCGGCCGACGCCAGCGGCCTGCTCCTCACGCTGATGCAGCTCGCCCAGGTGGTCGGCATCGCCACCGTCGGGACGCTGTTCCTCTCGCTGGCCGAGTCCGGCGGGTCCACCCGGCACGCCGAGTACGGCACCGGCTGGGCGCTCGCCGGGATGGTGCTGCTCGGCGCCCTGTGCGCGCTGTCCCTGGCCCGCGACCGGTCCCCGGCTCGGCACTGAGGGTCAGGACGGAGGGGCGGGGACGGGGTTCTCGTCGAGCGCCGAGGCGACGGCCACCAGCGTGCAGTTGATCACGACGGCGCGCATCGGCGCCCCTCGGGTGGTCGGTCGGTCGGTCACCGCCGCGGTACCCGGGGCGCGGGCGCGAAACGTCAGTACCGCGCGAGCCGGGCGCGGGCGGCCTCCACCGCGGGCGGAACCGGCCGCCCGGCGCGGGCGAGGGCGTCGAGGGCGCGGGCCGTGTCGGCGAGCACCGCGCGGCCCTCCT
>NZ_BAABEV010000074.1:0-23047 GCF_039540335.1 Actinomadura verrucosospora
GCCGTCGCCCTGGCGGAGACGGCGCTGCCCGCGCTCGCGGCCCGGCTGCCGTGGCGTGCGCTGCCGCCGCTCGTGTGGGCGGCCTCCGCCGCGTGGACGGTGGCTCTGGCCGTCTGCGACGGGTGGGGCGCGCTCGCCCGGCCGCTGGACGCCCCGACCGAGTATCCGGCGGGCCTGGTCCAGCTGCGCCCCGACCCGCTGGAATGGCTGCGGACCTTCACCGAGCGGCTCGGCGGCTACACCACGCACGTGCGGGGGCATCCGCCGCTGCCGATGCTGGTGCTGTGGGGACTGGAGAAGGCCGGTCTCGGCGGCACCGGCTGGGCGGCGGCGCTCATCATCGCGGCCGGGACGTCGGCGGCGGCGGCGATCGCGGTGACGGTGCGGTGCCTGGCGGGGGAGCGCGCGGCGCGGGCGGCGGTGCCGTTCCTGGCGCTGGCGCCGCTGGCGGTGTGGATCGCGACGGCGATGGACGCGTTCTTCCTGGCCGTCGCGGCCTGGGGCACGGCGCTGCTCGCGCTCGCCGCGCGCGGCGGGCGGAACCGGGCGCTGGTCCCGGCGGCGGCGGGCGGGCTGCTGCTGGGGTGCCTGCCGTATCTGAGCTACGGGCTGCTGCCGCTGCTGGCGGTGCCGCTCGCGGTCGTGGTGCTGGGCCGTCCGCGGGCGCGGGCTCTCGCGGTCGCCGGCGCCGGGCTGGCGGTGGTCCCGGCCGCGTTCACGCTGCTGGGGTTCTGGTGGCCCGACGGCGTCCGCGCCACCCTGGACACCTACCTGGTCAGCCGCGGATCGGCGCAGCGCTCCTACGCCTACTTCCTGTTCGCGAACTTGGCGGTGCTGGGCCTGCTGACCGGTCCGGCGGTGGCGCACGCGCTGCCGCGCACGCTGACCGAACTGTGCCGGGGCGCCCTATGGAGGGACGTGCTGTGGCGGGGCGTGCTGGGACGGGGGCCGCGGTCGCGGGCGGTCGCACCGGCGGCGGCGGTGGCGGCGCTGGCGGGTGCGGCGCTGCTAGGGGTGCTGGTGCTGGACGTGTCCGGTGTCACGCGCGGCGAGGTCGAGCGGATCTGGGTGCCGTTCGCCGCCTGGCTCACGGTCGCGGTGGCCGTCGACCGCTCCCGGGTGCGGGCGTGGCTGGCGGCGCAGGCGGTGACCGCGCTGGCCGTCCAGGCGCTCGTGCTGTCGCCCTGGTGAACGCCGCGCGGTGATGCTTCGGTGCTCGGCGAACCGACCGCGGGCTAGCGTCCGCGTATGAGCGACCCCGAGTTGAAGGCGCGGCTGGCGGCGCGGTTCCGGGAGGTCAACGGCGACCACCCGATGACCGCCGCCGACGACGCCTACGTCACCGCCTGGTTCACCGACCTGGAGGACCTGTGCCGCGACACCGGCCGCGACGCCGACGAGGTGCGGCGGCTGATGCTGGCGGGCAGGCTGCCCCTGCCCGGCTACCTGCGCTCCGACGGCGCGCAGATGGTGCCCCCGGACCTGTTCGACCTCGCCGGGCAGGCGGGAGGCATCGACGCGCTGAGGGGCTGGTTCCTCTCGCACTGGGACGACCCGGGCACCGCCGAGGCGGAATGGGCCGCCTACCTCGACGGGCAGTACGTGTGCCTGCGCTCGGTGACGCCGCAGAACATCCAGTACAAGGACGCCCTGGTCAGCGCGATCGAGGCGGCGCCGGCGGAGCCGGACGCCGGGACGCCGGCGTGGACGCGGCGGCTGCACGCCCTGGTCGACGAGCTCGACGCGCTGGAGCCTCCGTTCACCGCCTACGACCGGCTGCGGTTCGCGGGACCAGTGTCGCGGGACCGGTGCGTCGACGCGGTGCGCGCCCGCTACCCGCGCGACGCCTGACGCCTCCACCGCGGTGACGTCCACCAGCTCTCACCTGCGCTGACACCGCCGCGGAAAATTCTTCGAAGAAATCCGGGGCGGGATGTCGATCCGGCGGCCGGCCGTGCGACGCGTCAGTGAAAGGCCGATGAGACACCGCACGGAAGGACCGCCGCCATGAGCGCCCAAACCCACACCGCCGCCCACACCGCCGCCCGCGTCACCACCACCCGCACGACCGGGGAGCGGCGCACGCTGCGCAAGGTGCTGTGGGGCGCGCAGATCCTGCTCGCCGCGTTCCTGTTCTTCGCCTCGGCGCTGCCGAAGTTCGCCGGCCAGGCCGACGCCGTCAGGACCTTCGAGGAGATCGGCTGGGGCCAGTGGCTGCGGTACCTGACCGGGACCGTGGAGGCCGCAGGCGCGATCGGGCTGGTCGTCCCGCGGCTGGCGGGGCTCGCCGCGGCCGGGCTGATCGGCCTGATGGGCGGCGCCGCCCTCACCCAGCTGCTGGTGCTGGAGCCGGCGTGGGCGCTGCTGCCCGTGGCGTTCGCGGTCGTGTTCGCCGCCGTCGCCTGGGACCGCCGCGCCGAGTCCCGCCGGGTGCTGCGCCTGCTGAAGCGCTGAGCGGACGCGTCCGCGCGGTCGAGGGCCCGCGAGCCGGAAGGCTCGCGGGCCCTCGACCGTCATGCCTGCCCCCGGCCGGGGCGCGGATCAGGGCGGGGGCCAGGTGATGAGCGTGTGCCCCCAGGTCAGTCCCGCGCCGAACCCGGCGAGCAGCACCAGGTCGCCGGGGCCGATCCGGTGCGTCCGCACGGCGCGGTCGAGGGCGAAGGGGATGCTGGCGGCGCCGATGTTGCCGACCTCGTCCCCGACGATCGCCAGCTGCGCCGGGTCCAGCCCGGCGTCGGGGGCCAGCGCGGCGACCAGTCGCGGGTTGGGCTGGTGCGGGATGACCAGGGCCAGGTCAGCGGGCTTGACCCCGGCGGCCTCGGTCGCCTCGGCCACCAGCCGCGGGAAGATCGCGGTGATGAAGTCGCGGACGGCGCGGCCGTCCATGTGGATGGTGTGGCCGAGCGCGGCGAGGGTCTCGGCGGTGGCGGGCAGGCGGCTGCCGCCCGCGGGGATGAGCACGTCGTCCGCGCCCGAGCCGTCCGATCCGAGGGTGATGGGGCCGATGCCGTGCCCGGCCGGGGCGGGCCCGACGACCACGGCGGCGGCGCCGTCGCCGAACAGGGCGGCGGTGGCGCGGTCGCCGGGGTTGAGGAACCGCGAGTACACCTCGACGCCGACGACCAGGGCGTAGGGGGGCGCGCCGCGCTGGGTGGCCAGCCAGCCGATCGCGGTCTGAAGCCCGAACACGAACCCGGTGCAGGCGGCGGAGATGTCGAACGCGGCGGCGCGGCGGGCGCCCAGCATCGTCTGCACGCGGCAGGCGGTGGACGGGGCGATCACGTCGGGCGTGGAGGTGCCGAGCACGATCAGGCCGAGGTCGGCGGCGTCCAGCCCGGCGGCCTCCAGCGCCCGGCGGGCGGCGGCCGCGGCGAGGTCGGAGGCGGCCTCGCCTGGGGCGACGACGTGCCGCCGCCTGATCCCGGTGCGGCGCTCGATCCAGTCCGGTTCCAGGCCGAGCGAGCGGGACAGGTCGGCGCTGTGAGCGACGTCGCGGGGCAGGTGGGCGCCGGTTCCGCGGATGGCCCACCCCCGCCCGCCGTCCCGCGCCGCTCCGCTGTGGTCCGCCCGGTCCGGCCGGTGCGCGTCGGGCACGGTCATGCGGGGGCCTCTTCCCATCACCGGACTGGCGGTTGTCAGTCCCATCCCATAAGTGAATAATCCCATTTCAGGGTTTTGGTCCATAACTGAGAGCTAAGCGGCCGTTGGCTAAAAGGAAAAGGCAGCCTTCCTTCCAGGTAAGGAGACCCCGCGTGCCCGCACCCCGATTCCGCCCGGCCGAACTGCTCGAACCCGACGACGTCTGCGCCTTCCTGTTCCCCGGCACCGGCTCCGCCGGGGTCCCCGACCTGCCCGCCCTCGCCCGCACCGGCGCCGGCGCCGCCCGAGCCGTCGCCGACGTCCTGGACGCCGTCCAGGAGGGCCTTCCCCCCAAGGGCTGGCCGCTCCTGCGCAAGATCCTCATGGACGATCCCGGCGGCTACCGGGAGGCCGCCCGCACCCCCGGCGTCGCCCAGCTCGCCGGCTACGCCGCGTCCGTGGCCGTCGACCGCGCCCTGCGCGCCCACGGCGTCCACCCCCGCTTCGCGGTCGGGCAGAGCTTCGGAGAGATCGCCGCGCTGGTGTGCGCGGGCGCGTTCTCCATCGCCGACGGCGCCCGCATGGGCGTGGCCGCCGTCGGCGTCCTGGCCCGGCACGGCGGGGGCGGCGGCATGGGGCTCCTGGAGGCCGGGGAGGACCGCACCCGCGCCTGCATCGACGCCTCCGGCGCGCCGGAGGTGGTCGTCGCGTGCCTGAACGCCCCGCAGGTCACGGTCGTGTCGGGACCCGACGGGCCCCTGGACACCGTCCTGGACACCGCGCGCGGCCAGGGCGTGAACGCCGTGCGGCTCGCGGTGCCCTACCTGTCCCACCATCCCGCGATGGCCGGCGCCGACGAGGAGTGGTACGCGATGATCCGCGGCTTCCCGCAGCGGCCTCTGGAGCTGACGGTCCACTCGCCGGTCCGCGGCCGCGCCTACCGCGACGACGACGACCTGCACCGCGCCATGGCCGACTGCATCGTCAAACCCGTCCGGCTGCCGGACTCCCTGCGCGCCGTCCACGCGGCGGGCGCGACGGTGTTCACCGAGGCCGGCGCGGGCAACGCGCTGTGCCAGTGCGCGCGGCTGACCCTGCCGGACGCGCGGACGATGGCGCCGCTGCGCGACCGCCCCCGCCACGGCCTGACCGGCAAGGCCGCCCCCGGCGTCACCCCCTCCGGCGAGCGAAAGGACCCCTCGTGACCTCCGACGCCGACGCCCTGCGGCAGTTCGTGCACGGCTCCTCCCTCGACGCCAAGACGCGCGCGCGGCTAGAGGAGGCCGTCCCCGAGGAGTTCTTCACCGTCCCCGGCGGGCTCACCGCGCCCGACCGGCACGCGCTCACCTACGAGCGGCTGCGCCGCGCCGGGCTGGCCGCGCCGCCCGCCGGCGAGCTGCTGGCCGACCCGCCGGCCCTGTGCGCGCTGCTGGAGCGCGCCGCGATCGCCGACCCGCCGCTGTTCCACATGATGCTGCTGCACTACACGCTCGCGCTCGGCCCGGTCCTGCGGTTCGGCGCCGGGCAGGAGGAGACGCGGCCGCTGCGCGAGTCCCTGGAGTCGATGGACTCGTTCGGCACGCTGCTGATGACCGAGGTGGGACGCAGCAACAGCCATCTGTCGCCCCGCACCGTCGCCCGCCACGACCCCGCCACGGGCGGGTTCGTCCTCAGCACGCCCGACGCGCAGGCCGCCAAGTTCCCCACCAACACCGCCCATCCCGACCTGCCCAAGACCGCCGCCGTCTACGCCACCCTCGTCCACGGCGGCCAGGAGCGCGGCGTGTTCGTGTTCGCCGTGCCGCTGCGCGGACCCGGCGGCACCGCCCCGCCCGGCGTGCGGATCGTCCCGGCGCCCGAGACCACCGGGCTGCAGATCGACTACGCCGCCGTCCTGCTGGAGGACGTCCGCGTCCCCTACGGGGCGTGGCTGCGCGACGGGGCGGCCATCGGGCCCGACGGGGACTTCCACGACCCGCACGGTCCCGCCGCCGCGCGGCTCACCCGCTCGATGGGCATCGCCCCGCCGGTGTGGCGGGCGGTCGTGTCGGCCTCCGCCGCGATCACCCGGGCGGCCGCCGGGATGCTGCTGGCCCACTCGGCGGGCCGCTCCACCCTCGGCCGGCTGGCGCCGCGCCGCCCCCTGACCGACTACCGCAACCAGCAGGAGGCGGTCCTGGGGGCGCTGGCGTCCGCCTACGCCCTCACCGCCGTCGCCGCCCACGTCACCACCCCGCGGCCTCCGGACCACCCGGCGGCCGAGGCGGGGGACGCGGGCGAGGCCGGAGGGCCGGCGACCGCGTGGGCGCCGTGGTCGGCGGTCGACCGGGACCTGGCGCTTCTGAAGGCCGCCGCGACCGTCCAGGCGCAGGAGACGGTGTCGGCCTGCCGGGTGCACAGCGGCGCCCCCGGGTTCGCGGCCGTCGAGCGCCTCAACGCCTACCGGGGCCTGACGCACGCCTACCAGAACGCCGGCGGCGACAACCAGCTCATCCTCTACGACACCGCGCGCGCGATGGCCGACCGCGACCGCTACGTCCCGCCCGAACCCGAGCTCGGGCCGCCCGACGACGGCGACCTGGACTCCCCGCGCGTGTGGCTGTTCCTGGCGCGCGACGCCGAGCGCCGCCTGCGCGACCGGCTCGCCGGACGGGTCCAGGCCGCCCTGCGCGACGGGCAGGACGCCTTCACCGCCTGGAACGGCAACCTGGCTCTGGCCGAGCGGACCGCCACCGCCTGCGCCGACCGGATCATCCTGGAGATCCTCGCCTCGGCCGCCGGCGCCGGGCCGCGGGCGCTCGGGCCCGTCCTGCGCCTGCACGCGCTGGACCGGCTGGAACGCCGCGCCGCCGTCCTGCTCAACGAGGGGGTCGTCCCGCCGGGGATCCTGGACGAGCTGGGGGCCGCGCGGCGCCGCGCCTGCGACGAGCTGGCGCCCCGCGCGGCGGAGCTGGCCGCCGCGTTCGACCTGCCCGCCCCGGTCACCGCGCCCGCCGCGTTCCTGGCCTGAAGGGGCACATCCGGGAAGAAACGGCACGCCACGCCGCGAATTCGCCAAGGAGGCGGGGGAACCGGCGCAAGGTGGCTACCGTTCTCGTTAGACATACCGCACGCGGGTGGTGGCACCCGCAGCCGATACGGAGGTAGACACAGTGGGAGTCAGTCTGAGCAAGGGCGGCAACGTCTCGCTGACCAAGGAGGCCCCCGGACTGACCGCCGTCGTGGTTGGTCTGGGGTGGGACGTGCGGACCACGACCGGCACCGACTTCGACCTGGACGCCAGCGCCCTGCTGTGCTCGGCGGAGAACAAGGTCCTGTCGGACCAGCACTTCGTGTTCTTCAACAACCTCAAGAGCCCCGACGGTTCGGTCGAGCACACCGGCGACAACCTCACCGGTGAGGGCGAGGGCGACGACGAGGCGATCAAGGTGAACCTGAGCGCCGTCCCCGCCGAGATCGCCAAGATCGTGTTCCCGGTCTCGATCTACGACGCCGACAAGCGCCAGCAGAGCTTCGGGCAGGTCCGCAACGCCTTCATCCGCGTGGTGAACCAGGCCGACAACAGCGAGATCGCGCGCTACGACCTGTCGGAGGACGCCTCGACCGAGACCGCGATGGTGTTCGGCGAGCTGTACCGCAACGGCGCCGAGTGGAAGTTCCGCGCGGTGGGCCAGGGCTACGCCTCGGGCCTGTCGGGCATCGCGTCCGACTTCGGGGTGAACGTCTGACCTCAGCGCACGTGGACGGGGCGCCCCCATGGCCGGGGGCGCCCCGTCGCGCGTCCGGGGCCGGCGCCCGCGTGCGCGCCCGTCAGCCGGCGGGGACGACGGCGAGGGCCTCGATCTCCACCAGCAGGTCGTCGCGGACCAGGCGCGACACCTCGACCAGCGACGCGGCGGGCGCGACGCCCTCGGGGACGAACTCGGCGCGCACGGCCCGCACGACCGGGGCGCCGCCGGCGTCGCGCAGGAAGTAGCCGAGCCGCACGACGTGCTCCCAGCGGGCGCCGGCGGCGGTGAGCGCGGTCTCCAGGTTGGCGAACACCTGCCGGGTCTGGGCCTCCAGGTCGCCGGGGCCGACCAGGTTCCCCGCCGAGTCCAGCGCGATCTGGCCGCTGATCACCACGAGCCGGCCGGGCACGTCGACGGACACGGCGTGGCTGTATCCGGGCCCGGGCGCCAGGCCCGGCGCGTCGATCTGGCGGTGGGCGGGGCCGGGTTCGTCGCTCCTCACAAGATCACGATACCGGGGGGCGGCCGAGCAGCTCCTCGCGCAGCCGCGTCTTGAGGATCTTGCCGCCGGGGTTGCGGGGCAGTCCCTGCTCGCGGAACCACACGTGCGCGGGCACCTTGAACGCGGCGATCCGCCCGCCCAGGAACTCCCGCAGGTCGCGCTCGGACACCGCCGCGCCGGGGCGCGGCACGACGACCGCGCCGACCTCCTCGCCGAGCACCTGGTGCGGGACGCCGATCACGGCGCAGTCGGCGACGGCGGGATGCTCGTAGAGGGCGGCCTCGACCTCGGCGCAGTAGATGTTCTCCCCGCCGCGGATCAGCATGTCCTTGGCGCGGTCGACGATGTAGACGAACCCGTCGTCGTCCAGGCGGGCCAGGTCGCCGCTGTGGAACCAGCCGTCCGTGAACGCGGCCGCGGTCGCCTCGGGCCTGTTCCAGTAGCCCTTGATGACGTTGGGCCCCTTGATGAGCAGCTCGCCGACCTCGCCGGCCGGCAGCTCCTCCCCGGCGGGCCCCACGACCTTGACGTCGCAGACCGCGACGGGCGGGCCGACGCTGTCGGGTCGCTCCAGGTAGTTCACGCCGCCGTTGTAGGTGGTGACCGAGGAGGTCTCGGTGAGGCCGTAGCCGTTGCCGGGCATCCGCTCGGGCAGCCGCTCCCTGATCTTGTCGACGAGGGCGGGCGCGGCCGGCGCGCCGCCGTAGCTGACGCCGGTGAGGCTGGAGGTGTCGAACTCGGCGAAGTCGGGGGAGGTCAGGACCTGCCAGGCCATCGTCGGCACGCCGCCGAACCCGGTGACCCGCTCCCGCTCGATCAGCTCCAGCGCCCTGCGGACGTCCCACTTGTACATCAGCACCACCGTGCCGCCCTGCAGGGCGCTGGACACCAGCACCGAGTGGCAGCCGGTGGCGTGGAAGAACGGGACGCTCAGCAGCGTCACGCGCGGCTGCGGCGCCGCGAGCTCCTCGACCGTGCGGCCGGCGCGCACGCCCGCCGACATGACCCCGTAGGCGAGGCTGACGGGGTTGCCGGCGATGTTGCGGTGCGTGCCGAGGGCGCCCTTGGGCCGGCCGGTGGTGCCGGAGGTGTAGAAGATCGTCGCCTCGTCCTCGGGGTCGAGAGGGACGTCGGGCAGGGGGGCCTCGGGCGGGGACGTTTCGGAGGACGCCGCGGTGCCCGGGACGCCGGCGGCGTCCTCGAACGCCTCCGCTCCCGGGGGCAGGGCGCCGTCCGCGCGCGCGACCAGGCACGCCACGCCCAGGTCCGGCAGCACGCCGGCGAGCCGCTCGGCGCGCTCGGTGTCGGCGACCAGGACCTTGGCGCCGCTGTCGGCCAGCCCGTACTCCAGCTCCGCGGCGCTCCACCAGGCGTTGAGCGGGACCACGACGGCCCCGGCGACGGCGGCGCCGAAGAACGCCACCGACCACTCGGGGTAGTTGCGCATGGCGATCGCGACCCGGTCGCCCTTGGCGATCCCGTACCGGTCGGCGAGCGCCCGCGCGAACGCGGCCGCCCGCGCGTGGTGCTCGGCGAAGGTGAGCCGGTCGTCCCCGTAGACCAGGAAGTCCTTGTCGCCGTGGAGGCGGGAGATCTCCAGGACGTCGCGCAGGGTGGGCGGGGCGTTCTTCCACACGCGGGTCCGCACGCCGCGGATCCGCGTCTCGGCCATCTCGAACGGCTGCCCCGGCGCCGTCATCGCCGCCCTGACCTCGGCGACGCCCGCCAGCGGCCGCCCGGTGTCCTGCACGTCCCGGCTCTGCACGTCCCGGCTCTGCACGTCGCGCCTCCCGCGGGGTGGGCGCACCGCCGGGCGGCCCGTCCGCCGAACACGATTCGGTGCGCCGTGTCCGAAAATGTATGGTCCGCGTCACACACAGGTCAACGCCCCGGCGCCGCGGGCCCGGAGGAGACCGGTCCGGGCCGACGGTCCCGAGGAAGATCCCTGCCTGCGACAATGGGGGCATGACCGAGCGCAAGCCGATCGAGTACTGGTTGTCGGACATGGACGGCGTCCTGGTGCACGAGGGCCGTCCCGTCCCCGGCGCGGAGGAGTTCGTCCGCCGCCTGGCGGCGTCCGGAAAGCCGTTCCTCATCCTGACCAACAACTCGATCTACACCCGGCGGGACCTGTCGGCCCGCCTGGCGGCGGCCGGGCTGGTCGTCCCGCCCGAGGCGATCTGGACCTCGGCGCTGGCCACCGCCCGGTTCCTGGCCGACCAGCGGCCCGAGGGGTCGGCCTACGTGATCGGGGAGGCGGGCCTGACGACGGCGCTGCACGAGGCGGACTTCGTCCTCACCGACATCGACCCCGACTACGTGGTGCTCGGCGAGACCCGCACCTACAGCTTCTCCCAGATCACCCGCGCGATCCGGCTGATCGAGGGCGGCGCCCGGTTCGTGGCGACCAACCCCGACCCGATCGGCCCGTCCCCGGAGGGCTCGCTGCCGGCGTGCGGCGCCGTCGCCGCGATGATCACCCGGGCGACGGGCGTGGAGCCCTACTTCGTCGGCAAGCCGAACCCGCTGATGATGCGCACGGCGCTGAACGTGGTCGGCGGGCACAGCGAGAGCACCGCGATGATCGGCGACCGGATGGACACCGACATCGTCGCCGGTGTCGAGGCCGGGCTGGAGACGATCCTGGTGCTGACGGGCGTCACCCGCAAGGACGAGATCGCCCGGTTCCCGTTCCGCCCGCACCGCGTCGTGGCGTCCATCGCCGACCTCATCGAGCTGGTCTGACCCGCGTCCGCGCCCGGCCGCGGCGCGGCCGGGCGGGAACGTAGACTCGCAGGCGCCATGCGCACGATCAGACAGGGCGGCTCGGCGGAGCTGGAGGTTCGCAGGTCCCGGTTCGTCTGCACGCTCGCCCGCGTCGCCGACGAGGCGGAGGCGACGGCGTTCATCGCCGGGCACCGGCGCGCGCACCGCGACGCCACCCACAACTGCACCGCCTACGTCGTCGGCGAGCGCGGCGAGATCACCAAGAGCGGCGACGACGGCGAGCCGGCCGGGACGGCGGGGATCCCGATGCTGGAGGTGCTGGTGCGGCGCGGGCTGACCGGCACCGCCGCCGTCGTCACCCGCCACTTCGGCGGAGTGAAGCTCGGCGCGGGCGGTCTGGCGCGCGCCTACGGGCAGGCGGTCGCCGGCGCCCTGGACGCCGTCGGGGTCGTGGAGCTGCGCCCGGTGGTGACGGTCACCGTCGGCGTGGACCACGCGCTGGCGGGGCGGTTCCTGGGCGACCTGCACGCCCGCGGCCACCAGCCCGGCGACGTCCGCTACGGGACGGACGTGCAGGCCGACGTGGCGGTGCCCGTCCCGGACCTGGAGGCGTTCGAGGCGTGGGCCGCCGAGGTCACCGCCGGGCGCGCCCGGACGAGGCGCGGCGCGCCCGGCCACGTCGAGGTGCCCGTCCCCTGACCGGGCCCGGGCGGCTCAGGCGGCGAGGAACTCCTCCAGGGCCGGGGCGAGCGCGGCGGGGTCGACGTCGTGGGTCTGGCCGTCCAGGGTGCGGTGCGTCCCGGCGGGCAGGAGCGCGGCGGTGCGGCGCGCGATGTCGCGCATCCAGGCGGGGCTGTCGCCGCCGTCCAGCACCAGGGCCGGGACGGAGACGCCCGCGAGCAGGTCGTGCGGCAGCTCGGCGCCCGTGGCGGCGTCGTCCATGACCGCCGAGTCGTAGGCGAGGGTGGACGCGAGTGCCTCCAGCGCGGGCCACATCGGCGCGCCCCGCATCTGGCGGACCATATCCTCCGGCATGCCGACGGCGGTCATGAACAGGGCGAGGGCGTCCCCGGGGCGCCCGTCGGCGAGCATGCCGGTCAGCTCGGTGTTGTAGGCGCGGGCGCGGGTGAGGCGGTCGTCGTGGGCGGGGTTGAAGGGCGGCTCGAACAGCGCGAGCCGGGTGATGGGCAGGCCGTGCGCGGCGGCGCGCAGCGCCAGGACGGCGCCGGACGACATCCCGTACACCGCGGCGGACCCGCCGGCGGCCTCGATGACGGCGGCCAGGTCCTCGATCTCGCGTTCGACGGCGTAGGGCGGGGCGTCGCCGCTGTCGCCGCGCCCCCGGCGGTCGTAGGTGAGGACAGTGCGGTGCGGGGCCAGCAGCCCGGCGAGCGCCGCGCCGGAGCCGCGGTCGTTGAGGGCGCCGCCGACATGGATCAGGGCGGGCCCCTCGCCGGTCCGGTCGATGGCGATGCGGGTGCCGTCCTTGGAGTGCGTGATGTCCATGAAGGGTTCCTTCCCAGGTGGCCGCCTTTGCGCGGTCCGCTGCGCGTGGTCGTTGACCGGCGGGCAGGATCTCGCACAATGTCGAGAATGGGTATCTCACACCGGCTCAGCGCGTTGCGCGGAGCGCCGCCGCCGCGGGACGGGGGGCCGTGCACCGGGCGGCGGGAGGGCCGGTGACGGGGGCGGTCGCGGGGCTGGGGCCGGGCGTGGTGGCGGGGCTGGTGCTGCTGGCGGTCGCGGCGGGGATCGGGATCACGGCGGTCGGGCCGGGCGGGGTGCTGGTCACCGCGGGGCTGTTCGCGTTGACGCCGCTGTCGCCGGCGCAGGTGGCGGGCACGGCGCTGGTCACCAACGTCGCGACGGGCGTGCTGGGCACGGCGGTGTACACGCGGTCGGGGCAGCTGCGCGAGCCGGAGGCGCGTCGGGCGGCGGTGCTGCTGTGCGGGGGCGCGGTGGTCGGGGCGCCGGTGGGGGTGCTGCTGAACGGGCTGGTGACGGGGCGGGCGTTCGGCGTGCTGCTGGGGGCGCTGGTTGCGGTGACGGCGGTGCTGGTGCTGGTGCGGCGTCCCGGCAGCCGGGGGCCTGCGGCGGACGGTCCGGGGCGGGCGGTGACCGCGGCTGCGGGTGCGGGGGTGGCGGCGGCGGGCGCGATGTTCGGGGTCGGGGGTCCGATGCTGTGCGTGCCGCTGCTGGTGGCGCTGGGGGTGCCGGTGCTGTCGGCGCTGGCCGCGGCGCAGGCCCAGTCGGTGGTGATCGCCGGTGCCGGGACGGTCGGGTACCTCGCGGCGGGCGCGGTCGACTGGCCGCTGGCGGCGCTGGTGGGCGTCCCGGAGCTGGCGGGGGTCCTGGCGGGGTGGGTGATCGCCCGGGCGGTGCCGGCGGGGGCGCTGAAGGGGGCGCTGGTGGTGAGCCTGCTGGCGCTGGCCCCGTACGTGGCGCTGCGCGGCTGAGCCGCCTCGCGGGCGGCGCGGGCGGGCGGGCACCGGTCAGGTGCGGGCGCGCAGGCGGCGGAGCATGCGGGCGTCGGTGAATCCGACGGCGCGGGCGGCGGCGTCGGTGGTGGCGCCCTGCCCGATGAGGTGCTCGGCGCGTTCGAGCCGCAGTTCCTGCTGGTAGCGCAGCGGGGTCAGGCCGGTGGCGGCGGTGAAGCGGCGGGTGAGGGTGCGTTCGCTGACGCCGGCCTCGGCGGCCAGGACGTGCAGGGGCAGGGGGCCGGCGTAGTGGGCGTCGATGTGGTCCTGGGCGCGGTGGACGGCGTCGCTGACGTGGGCGCGGTGCCGCAGCAGGGCGCTGGCCTGGGGTTCGTCGCCGTTGCGGCGCGCGTACACGACCATGGCGCGGGCGGTGCGGGCGGCGGCGCCGGGGCCGTGCCGGGAGGCGACCAGGTGCAGGGCGAGGTCGATGCCGGAGGCGATGCCGGCGGAGGTGACGACGCGGCCGTCGGTGACGTACAGCACGTCGCGCACGACGGTGGCGCGCGGGTGGCGGCGGGCCAGGGCGTCCTGGAGCTCGTGGTGGGTGGTGCAGCGGCGCCCGTCCAGCAGTCCGGCGTGGGCGAGGGCGAAGGCTCCGGCGCAGACGCTGGCGACGGTGCCGCCCGCGGCGTGGTGGGCGGCCAGGCGGCGGGCGGCGCGGGCGGAGACGGGCGGGGCGTGGGGTTCGCCGTCGCCCCAGCGCCATCCGGGGACCAGGACGATGTCGGCCGCGGTGAGGTCGGGCCATGCGGTGGGGGCCTGGAGGGCGACGCCCTGCGCGGTGGGCACGGTCGCGGGCACGGTCGCGGGCGCGGCGGCGGAGGGGGGCGCGGTCTCCGGCTCGTCCCCGGGGGCGGTGCGGTCGGCGACGTAGGCGAGCCGGTAGGGCAGGCCGGCGTCGGCGGCGGTGCCGAACACCTGGGCGGGCCCGGCCAGGTCGAGCAGGTGCAGGCCGGGGACGAGCAGGAAGACGACGCAGGTCACGATCCGGTCAGCCTACCGGGGCGGGTGCGAGGTCGTCGAGCGAGGCGATCGCGGCGAACCGTCCGGCCAGGGCGTACTCGGTGCGGGCGATGATCTGGTCGGTGGGCAGGGTGGCGGGGTCGGCGAGGATCTCGGCCAGGGGGCGGCCGGGCGGGGCGTCGCGGTGCTCGATGGGGAAGGTGGCGGTGGCGTCGGTGACGAAGGCGACGCGGTAGCCGAGGTCGGCGGCCAGGCGTGCGGTGGTCTCGCAGCACTGCTCGGTCTGGATGCCGCAGACGGTGACCTCGCCGACGCCGCGTTCGGTGAGCAGCTGCTGCAGGCCGGTGGTGGTGAAGGCGTTGCGGGAGGTCTTGGTCATGACGGGCTCGCCGGGCTCGGGCGCCAGGCCGTCCATGAGGCGCACGTGGCCGAGCGCGGGGTCGAAGGGGTTCCCGGTGCCGGGTTCGGCGTGCAGGATCCACACGACCAGGTCGCCCGCGGCGCGGGCGGCGGCGGCCAGGCGCGCGGCGCGGGCGGCGATGTCGGGCGCCGAGACCGCCGCCCAGTTGGGGCGGCGGCGGAAGGACTCTTGGACGTCGATGACGAGGAGCGCTCGGTTCATGGGTCGATCCTGGCCGGGCTCGGCGGCGCCCGACAGGCGTCATCGCGACGGGAAGCGGAACGATCCGGTCAGCATGGCGGACGGCGGCGGCGTAAAGGATCTCGGGCGGGGGAGGGAGGGGACGTTCTGGGCGGGAATCCCCCGAGGTGAGGGGGTCTGTACGAGTGAGGGGGACTCGGCATGGGCGGAGGCGTCGGGGGGCACGCGCCGGGGGTCAGTCTCGGGGTGGAGGAGGAGTTCCTGCTGGTGGACCCGGGGTCGGGGGAGTGCGTCGGGCACGCCGAGGACGTCCTGGAAAGGGCCGGGCCGCACCGGTGGCGGGCCTCGGGTGGGTCGTTCCACACCGAGTTGCTGGGGTCGCAGGTGGAGGCGGTCACGGGGGTGTGCCACGACCTGGCGGGCCTGCGCGCGCAGCTGCGGTACGGGCGGGCGCGGCTGGCGGAGGCGGCGCGGGCGCGCGGGACGCTGCTGGTGGCGGCGGGGACGCCGGTGCTGGGCGGCCGCCCGCCGCCGGCGGCGCGGGGCGAGCGGTTCGCCGCGATCGTGTCCGCCTACGGCGACGTGGTCGAGGACTACCAGGCGTGCGGCTGCCATGTGCACGTCGGCGTCCCGGACCGGGAGGCGGCGGTGGCGGTGGTGAACCATCTGCGGCCGTGGCTGCCGGTGCTGGTGGCGCTGGCGGCCAACTCGCCGTTCGACCGCGGGCGCCCCACCCGCTACGCGGCGCGCCGGATGATGGAGATGGCGCGGTTCCCGGGGGCGGGCGTGCCGCCGTGGTCGGCGTCGGCGGCCGACTACGACGCGCGGGTCGCGGCGCTGGTGGAGTCGGGCGCGCTGGTGGACGGGGCGATGACGTTCTGGCTGGCGCGGCCGTCGCCGCGGTGGCCGACGGTGGAGGTGCGGGCGGGGGACGCGGCGGCGACGGCGGACGAGGCGGTGCTGCAGGCCGCGCTGGTGCGGGGCCTGGTGGCCGCCGCGCTGGCGGATCTGGCGGCGGGCCGCGAGGCGCCGCGGGTGGACGGGCAGGTGTGCGCGGCGGCGCTGTGGAACGCGGCCCGGCACGGTCTGGACGGCGCGATGGTGGACCCGGTGTCGCACCGTGCCGTCCCGGCGCGGCGGCTGCTGGACGGACTCGTCGCCCGCGCGGCCCCGGCGCTGGAGGAGGCCGGCGACCTGGACACGGTGTCCAGGCTGGTGGAGGGCGTGCGCCGCGCGGGGACGGGAGCGGACCGGCAGCGCCGGGCGGCCCGGCGGGGCGGGCCGCGCGCGGTGGTGGACATGCTGGTCCGCCAGACCGAGTCCGGCGACCTGGACACCGACCTGGAGGCCGGCCTCGGTGCCGGCTCGGACGCAGGGCCGGACGTGGCGGGCGGGCCCGCCGAGGGGGCGGGGGAGCCGCCCGACGAGACTCCTGGGGAGAAACCGGGCGTATGGGACGCGGGTGAGCGGGTACCGGAGCCGGACGCCCCTTGACGACGGAGGACACATGACCGTTCACCAGGACCGACCGCCCTCTCGCGGTCCCGAGCCCCGCCCGGGGACCGGACGCGGGCAGGCTCCCGCGTCAGGCCCTGCATCGGCTCCCGGGTCGGGCCCTGCGTCCGGCTTCGGATTCGGGGGTTCGCTCGGTTCCGTCCGGGCGCGCGCGGACCGGGCCCCGGTGCTGCCGGAGCCGCGCGGGCCGCTGTCGCGGGCCGTGACGGACGTCCTGGCCTCGGGCCCGCCCCCGAGCCCGCTTCGCGACGACCCGCCTGGGCCGTCCGGGATCGGCGGGCTGGTCGCCGAGGCGCGGTCCTGCGACCCCTACGGGGAGGATCTGCAGCTGGCGCTGCACACCTGCTACGAGCTGCACTACCAGGGGTTCGCGGGCGTGGACCCGGACTGGGAGTGGGATCCGGGGCTGCTGCGGCTGCGCGGGGCGATGGAGGCGGTGTTCCTGGCGGCGCTGCGCCGTGACGTGTGGCGGGCGACCGGCCCGGAAGCGGCCGGGGACGTGCAGGGGGCGCTTGAGGAGCTCCTGGTGGAGCCGGTGGACGCGCGCGGCGTGTCCCACCATCTGCGCGACGAGGGCACCTGGGGGCAGATGCGCGAGTACGCGGCGCTGCGGTCGGTGTACCACCTGAAGGAGGCCGATCCGCACGCGTGGGTGATCCCGCGGCTGCGGGGGCGGGCCAAGGCGGCGCTGGCGGCGGTGGAGAACGACGAGTTCGGCGGCGGCCGCGCGCGGATGACGCACCAGGGCCTGTACGCCGATCTGCTGGACGACCTGGGGCTGGACCCGTCCTACGGCGCGTACGTGGACGCGGCGCCCGCGGAGATGCTGGCGACGGTGAACATGATGTCGCTGTTCGGGCTGCACCGGTCGCTGCGGGCCGCGCTGGTGGGGCATTTCGCGGCGGCGGAGATCACCACGGCGCCGTCGGCGCGGCGGATGGCGCGGGCGCTGGAGCGGCTGGGCGCCGGTCCGCGCGCCCTGCTGTTCCACACCGAGCACATCGAGGCCGACGCCGTCCACGAGCAGGTGCTGCGCCATGAGGTGATCGGCGGGCTGCTGGAGGCCGAGCCGGGCCTGGCCGGGGACGTGGTGCTGGGCGTGCGCGCGACGGGCCTGCTGGAGGACCGGTTGGGCGGCCATCTGCTGGGGAGCTGGCGGGCGGGCCGTTCGGCGCTGCGGCGCCCGCTCGCCGACGCGGTGGGCGATGTGGTGGGCGATGCGGGCCCCGGCGCCGGGGCCGGTGTGGTGAGTGACGTGCCGGCGGCCGCGCCGGCGGCCGGGTGAAGGGGAGGGGCGGGATGATGCTTTTCAGGCCGCCGGGCGTGTACCGGCCGCAGGCCGACACCTCGCTGCTGACGCGGGCGCTGCTGAGGTCGTTGTCGCGGGCGGGGGCGCCGCCGGGGGCGCGGGTGCTGGAGCTCGGCACGGGGACCGGTGCGGTGGCGCTGGCCGCAGCGCGGGCGGGCTGCGAGGTCGTCGCGGTGGACGCCTCGTCGCAGGCGGTGCTGGCGGCGCGGGTGAACGCGCGGATGCGGGGGCTGCCGGTGCGGGTGCTGCGCGGGGACATGTTCGCGCCGGTCGCCGGGCAGGAGTTCGACGTGATCGTCGCGAACCCCCCGTACGTGGCCGGGGAGGTCGACCCGGCGTCGGTGCGGGGCCGGGCGCGGGCGTGGGAGGCGGGCCCGGACGGCCGGATGCTGCTGGACCGGATCTGCGCGCAGGCCCCCCGGCATCTGTCGCCGTCGGGGACGCTGCTGGTGGTGCACTCGGCGCTGAACGGGGTGGCGGCCACGCTGGTGGGGCTGCGCCGCGCGGGGATGCGGGCGTCGGTGGTGGCGCGGCACCGCGAGCCGTTCGGGCCGGTGATGCGGCGCCGCGCGGACGGGCTGCGGGCGCGCGGCCTGCTGGTGGAGGGGCAGCGGCACGAGGACCTGGTGGTGGTGCGCGCGGACCGGATGGAGGAGGAGGCGGCCGATGAGCGCGACCAGCGGGCGGCCTGAGACTCGGCCTGAGACTCGGCCCGAGACCCGGCCTGAGTCGCGGCCGGGTCCCGCGAACGGCGCCGAAGGCCCGGGCGGAGAGACGCCGGGCGGCCGGGAGCGGCGGCGGGTGCGGATGGTGCCGGGCGGCCCCGTGCTGGTGGAGGGCCCGGTGGAGGTCGTGATGGAGGACGGGTCGACGGCGGTGTCGGACCGGTGGCTGGTGGCGCTGTGCGCGTGCCGCCGCAGCCGCGCGTACCCGTTCTGCGACACCAGCCATCGCCGGCGCAGCCGCGACTGATCCCGGACGGCGGCCGGCCCCCGCCGCGACGTTGCCGCCGGGTGGGGGTCAGCCGCCGAGGCTGTCCAGGGCGGTGTCCAGCCGCTGGGCGAGGGCCTCGATCTGCTCCTCGTTGGCGCCGGTGTCGAGTTCGGCGATGACGGCGTCCCGGGTGGTGATCACCATGGCGTCCTCGGGGCCGTCGCCGCGGCTCGGGTCGGCCGGGACGACGGCGGCGCGGCCGCCGACGACGACGAGCGCGGCGCCGCGGTCGGTGGAGGCCAGCAGGGTGTGCAGGTGCTCGCTTGTGATCGTCGGCATCGGGTGACCTCCGGATCGGTTGGGCGGCGGAGCGGGGCCGGGCCGTGGGGCCGGACCGCGCCGCCGGTCGTGGTGGGTGGTGGCCGTCTGTGCGTGATGGCGTCTGGTGCGTGGTGGCGGAGTCGGCGTGGGTGCGGTCAGGGCTTGCGGCCGACTCCGGTGGCGAACTCGCGTCCGCGCAGCCGCCCGCCGGTGTCGTGGGCCAGTGGGGGGGTGTCGCGGCCGGCGGCGGTGCGCAGCCCTTCCAGGAACTCGGTGATCGCCTCGCGGGCGCTGTGGCGGGGCGTCCAGCCGAGCTCGTCGCGGGCCCGGGCGGTGTCCATGAGCGGGATCTGCAGGGCCAGGTCGAGCAGTGCGGGGGGGGCGGGCACCAGGTGCAGGTTCCAGGCGGCGGCGAGCGCGGCCCGCACGCCCCGCGCGGGCAGCCGCACGATCCGGGCGCCGAGCAGGTCGGCGAGTTCGGCGGCGTCCAGGGCGGGTTCGGCGGCGAGGTTGAAGGCGCCGCGGGCCTCGCCGGTGGCGGCGAGCCGGAACGCCTGCCCGGCGTCGGCGGAGTGCAGGACCTGCAGCCGCAGGCCGGGCAGGTCCGGCACGACCGGGATGAGGTCGGGGCGGGCCAGGCGGCCGGGCAGCAGCGGCCCGGCGAACAGGCGGCGCTGCTCGCTGGCGCTCTGCCGTTCGAAGACGAACCCGGGCCGCAGCCGCACGACGCGGCAGTCGGGGTTGGCGGTCTCGAAGGCGTCCAGGAGCCGTTCGACGTAGGCCTTCTCGCGGCTGTAGGCGGCCTCGGGCCACCCGTGGGTGGGCCAGGACTCGTCGACCGCGCGGTCCTTGGGGCCGGGGGAGTAGGCCCCGACCGAAGAGGAGTACACCAGCGCGGGCACGCCCGCGCGGGCGGCGGCGTCGAACACCCGGGCGCTGCCGACGGCGTTGGCGTCCCAGGTCACCGCGGGCCGGTGGGTGGGCTGGAACAGCCAGGCCAGATGGATGACGACGTCGGCGCCGCGCATCAGGGGGACCAGGTCGGTGTCGGTGACGTCGGCCTCGGCCCAGCGCAGCTTGCCGGTCCCGGCGGGGTCGGCCTCGCGGGCGGCCCCGGGGCCGGGGTCGCGGCGGGCCAGTCCGGTGATCTCGGTGACGGCCGGGTCCTCGGCGAGCGCGCGGACGGTGCTGGTCCCGATGTTGCCCGTGGCGCCGGTGACGACGACGCGCATGGCGATCTCCCCCTCGTCGGCGGTTCGCCCGCGGGATCGTCCCCGCAGGTGGACGGCCCCATTCCCGTCCCGCGCCGATGTATGCCCGCCGCGCCGCCGGCCGGGGGCCCGCGCCCGGGGCCCGCGGCCGGCGGGGGCCGGGTCAGGCGGGGAGGGCCTCGCCCGGGCGGCAGTGCAGGCACGGCCGGTACCCGGCGGCGCGCGCGGCGGCCAGGTCCCGGAACCCGCGCCGGTGCCCGGGGGTGATCCGGCGCGCGTCCGCGCAGGTCGGGTAGCACACGATCCCGGTGGTGTCGGAGCCCACCAGCCGCACGCCGCGCCGCGCCAGCCCGGTCACCTCCTCGACGTCGACGTCCTCGGCGCGCAGCAGCCGTTCCTTGGCGCCGGCGCCGAACACGTAGTCGCCCAGGGAGCCGTCGGAGCGGGTCACGCGGTGGCAGGGGATCAGCAGCGGGACGGGGTTGCGGCCCAGCGCCGACCCGACGGCGCGGACGGCCTTGGGCCGTCCGGCGTGCCGGGCCACCCACGCGTAGGGGCGGATCTGGCCGCGCGGGATCTGCGCGGCGGCGCGCAGGACGGCGGCCTCGAAGTCGCTGAGGCCGCGCAGGTCCAGGCGCAGCGTGCCGAGCCGGCCGGTGCGCAGCGCGGGCAGCAGCCCGGGCGGGGGGCGGTCGGCGGGCAGCAGCGGCCGGGCGAACCGGGCGCGGAACGCCGCGGCGAACTCCCGCTCGTCCATGCCGGCGCGCAGGTAGGCGACGCCCTGGTCGGTGAAGGCGACCTGCAGGCCCTCCAGGGGGCCGGGGACGTGGACGCGGCGGGCGGCGATGCGGTCCAGCAGGGCCGGGGGCGCGTCGGCGGCCAGGCCCGCCAGTTCACCGGCCAGCGGGTCGGGCGTGCCGCCGGCGGGGTCGGTGCGGTTCATCGGGTGCCCCCTTTCTGCTCGGGGTCGGGTGCGGTGCCCGGCCTGGTGGTTCCCGGCCCCGTGACGCCGGGTCCGGTGGCGCCGGGTTCGGCGCGCAGGGCGCGCAGGCGGGCCAGGCCGCGGGAGATGTGGGACTTCACGGTGCCCTCGGGCAGGTCCAGGACGGCGGCGATCTCAGCGACGGGCAGGTCGGTGACGTGCCGCAGCACGACCGCGGCGCGCTGCTGGTGGGGGAGCCGGGCCAGCAGGCCGGCCAGCTCGCGGCCGGTCTCGTGGCGGGCGGCGGCGTCCTCGACGCCCTCGCCCGGGTCGGGCGGGTCGGGGGCGTCCTCGATGGGGCCCGGCGGCGGGCGCCGCGCGGCCGTGCGCAGGCTGTTGCGCCACACGTTGGTCAGGATCGTCAGCAGCCAGGCCCGCGGCCGCAGCCCGGCGACGCGCGCCGGCTCGTAGCCGGCCAGCGCGCGGTAGGCGCGCAGGAACGCCTCGGCGGACAGGTCCTCGGCCTCGGCCCACCGCCCGCACAGCCGCAGCGCGGTGGAGAACACCGCGCCCCGGTAGGCCTCGTACAGGTCGGCGAACCCCTCGTCGAGGTCGCGGGCCAGGGCGGCGGCGACCCGCGCCCCGGCGGTGTCGCCTGCCGGGGCGTCCCCGCCGCCCGCGGCGGCGTCGGGGGCGCGGGTGAGAGCTTCGTCCGTAACCGTCACATCCGTTCAACACCGCCGTGACCGGCCCGGTTGCGGTCCCTCGGAGCGGGGCCGCGAGACCGGGCCGTGAGATGGGGCCGGGCGGGTGGTCAGCCGAGCCAGCCGGGACGGATCATTCCCGTCTCGTAGGCCAGCACCACCAGCTGGGCGCGGTCGCGGGCGCCGAGTTTGGCCAGGATACGGCTGACGTGGGTCTTGGCGGTGGCGGGCGACAGCACCAGCCGCCCGGCGATCTCCTCGTTGGACAGGCCCGCCGCGACCAGCCGCAGCACCTCGCTCTCCCGCTCGGTCAGCGCGTTGAGCTCGGCGGCAGGCGGCGGCGCGGTGATCCGGGAGGCGAACTCGGCGATGAGCCGGCGCGTCACCGTGGGCGCCAGCAGCGCGTCGCCGCGCGCCACCACCCGCACCCCGTGGATCAGCTCGGTCGGCTCGGTGTCCTTGACCAGGAACCCGCTGGCCCCGGCCTTGATCGCGCCGTAGACGTAGTCGTCCAGGTCGAACGTCGTCAAGATCACCACGCGGACGTCGGCGAGGCGGGGATCGGCGATGATCCGCCGGGTGGCCTCCAGCCCGTCCAGGACGGGCATGCGGATGTCCATCAGCACCACGTCGGGCCGCAGCTCGCGTGCCCGCGCGACGGCCTGCTCCCCGTCGCCGGCCTCGGCGACGATCTCGATGTCGTCCTCGCCCTCCAGGATCGACCGGAACCCCGCCCTGACCAGCGTCTGGTCGTCGGCCAGCAGCACCCGGATCACGCGTTCTCCTCTGTTGTCTCGCCCAGCCCGCTCATATCGTCCTTCGTGTCCTTCTCGCGCGGGGCGGCCGGTCCGGCGGCGTCCAGCGGCAGCCGCGCCCACACCCGGAACCCGCCCGCCGGGCCGGGCCCGGCGGCCAGCTCCCCGCCGACCGAGGCGGCCCGTTCGCGCATGCCCCGCACCCCGTTGCCGCCCGCACCAAGCTCCGCACCCTCCGCGTGCGGGGGAGCGGGCGGGCCTGGGCCGTCGTCGTCCACCCGCACGACCACCTCGCCGGGGAACACCCGCACCTCGACCGTGACCGCGGCGGCCCCCGAGTGCCGGACAGCGTTGGTCAGCGCCTCCTGCACGATGCGGTATCCGGCCAGCCCGACCGGGGCCGGAAGGTCCCCCAGCGCCGCCGTCCCCGGCTCACCGGGCTCGGGCAGGTCGCCGGCGCGGCGGACCGCCAGCCCGGCCGCGGCGGTCTGGTCCAGCAGCTCCCCGACCCGCGCCAGCGACGGCGGCGGCGCCACCGGCCGCTCCGGCGCCCCGGGCGCGCCGTCCTCGGCGTCGACCTGCCGCAGCACGCCCAGGATCCCGCGCAGTTCCCGCAGGGTGTCCTTGCTCGCCGCCTTGATCGCCTCCAGCGCCGTGTAGGCGCGGCCCGGGTCGTCGCGGCGGTGCAGCGCCGCCCCCGCCTGCACGTTGATCAGCGAGATCCGGTGGGCGAGCACGTCGTGCATCTCCCATCAGGACGGTGGCGGCCACGATCTGCGTCTGGAACTGGAGCT